>CAZCWX010000093.1:0-19922 GCA_964502465.1 uncultured Enterobacteriaceae bacterium
TTTTCCGGTAGTGCTTCATTTCTGGCTTTCAGCTCCCGCTGCATCTCGACTGCACATTGTACCGCCTCTACCACACTGGGAAACTCGGCGAGCAGGCTATCGCCACGCGAGCCCACGGCGCGACCACCGTGCTGCTGTACCAACGTGCGCAACAATTCAAGAGCGGGCGTTAAGACCTGGAGCGTGCCAGCCTCGTCGTCGTGAATGCGGCGGCTATAGCCGTGCACATCGGCATGGAGAATGGCGGCAAGTCGCCGTGCGGGTCTTTCTATGGGTAGAGGGTTAGAACTCTCGTCTTCGCTGCTCACAGAGGCTGATTATCCTGCCTTCTTTTCGCTTTTGTCAATCGTCGAAAAAGAAAAAGTATCGGCTGGGTGGCTTTCATGAGGATGTTTCGGTATTAACGGCTTATAGTCAATGGGAACAGGAGGCGTTGTAAGATGAGCCAGCCTAAACCTATCCGCGTACACGTTATTACCGGCGGGTTCCCTCCCGGTTCGGCTGCCGGGCATGATATGGACTATGCCCGTCTGCGGCTTCTCCAATTGCTGCATGAGTATCCAGACGTGATTACCACTGTGACCAATGATTTTACAGACATCGCCAAGTGGGTGCCCACAAGTCAACTCTTGATCACGTACGTCGCTGGTCCTCACCCCAACGAGGAGCAGAATCAGGTCATTCGGCAGTGGCTTGAGGCGGGCGGACGGTGGCTCGCGCTGCACGGCACCAGTGGAGGAAAGGCTGTGCTGGTAGGTGAGCAGCGCTACGTCCGCAAGATGGTCAAGGCCAGCCACCATGCTACCCTGGGCAGCTTTTTTCTCAATCATCCGCCATTGCGGAAGTTTCGGGTCGAGGTCACCGACCGGGGTCATGCCCTCGCCAAGAACTTGCCAGCGTCCTTTGAGGTCATGGATGAACTCTACCTCATTGAGCTGCAAGAGCCCGCGACGTGCCAGGTGTTGCTGACCACAGAACTCGCCCAAGACCCTTCGCCTCCAGGCTTTGGTTTCGTTTACGACAAAGACACCTCTGTCCTGTCGGACGGCAAGACGCGCGTACTCGGGTATGTCCGTGAGGTAGGCAAGGGCGGGATAGTGTACATCGCGCTTGGGCACTGTCACTCCTCCCTCAATAACGTGCAGCCCTTTGTGGACTCTAGTGTAAACCCTGCGGGGCAGACTCCCGCACTGTTTCGTGGTGCATGGGAGACCGAGCCCTTTGAACAATTATTGCGCAACGGGATCACCTGGGGCATAGGACAGCAACTCTAAAGCCGGCGTTCTGTGCAAAGCTGAGCGGCTGGCCGAGAGATAACTGGGACGGCGTAGCGATCTCACCGGCCACTCGAATCTGCTCATCAGTTCAGTATAGTGGAGCAGTCCGCAAACCGCCTCTACGAGGCAGGTTATGTAAGTGTATCAATACTGGCGATAAAGCCCAAGTCGTCCCATCTCCCACCCTCTTTTCGCACCCTCTTTTCCTGCGGATATTCACCGGCACTTTCCTCTGTTCGTCCCAGAATAACCCTGGGCTGCGGGATGAGTGAGGAACTTTTTTTTCTGCCTGCTGTCTATTTATATAAAAGTGCAAAGGAGAAAACGTCGATGCCACAGCTTCGCGCGCCCCCACCAGGTTTTCTTAGAGGGTGGACACACTTTCATTTCCCACTTTTGGGCAAATGTCGTGTGCCCCAATCATCCTGACAGAGGGAGGTATTCAGACAACAAGTCCCTGCCAGGTACCAAGAACAGCCGCTGCAACAATAAGGAGAGAACCATGCACAAGAGAGTCACGTTTACCGCCGTAGTGTCCATTTTCAGCCTCCTCCTCGCTTCTACAGTCTTTGCCACTGGAGCTGGAGAAGGTATGGAATACGAACAAAGACCCGGATCAACCACAGCTGCGGAGCCTGCAGAAATGCAGGGGAAAGAAGCGCGGATTCTGAAGGCCAGTGAGGTCATTGGCTATACTGTCAAGAATTCACAGGGCGAAGAGCTCGGAGCAATCAAAGAATTGGTGATTGATCCGCAGCACGGACGTATTGCTTATGCCGTCCTGTCTGTCGGCGGCGTCTTAGGAGTGGGTGACAAGCTCGTCGCGGTTCCCTGGGAATCGCTCACGCCGATGCCGACGGAAAAGAGCTTCAGCTTCAATATCAGTAAAGAGAAACTCGAGGAAGCTCCAGGCCTCGACAAGGACAATTGGCCAGATAGGGCCAGCCAGATGTAAGTGGATAGTCACGCATAACTCTTATGAATTGCACCTCTACTGGGCATAGAGATCTTTGGGGAGATGCGATCGGTCGCGTCTCCCCAGTGGCAGAAGTGACAGCAGCCATTTGAGGCTCGGAGTAACCGTGACACGAGCGGAAGAAAAGAGCAAGGAAGGAGGAGGAATAAAAACAAACGTAAAGTAAAGCCTAGAGAGAGCGCCAGAAAAGTGTCAAACGATGAGAGAACCAGGTAGACCGCGCGGGCAGGCGTGTTGCTGTTGATTTGTGCTCTAGCCCTATTTGTTACTCACATAAGCAGGAAGGAGATAAATGTTTCGTTTCAGGTACAGACTGTTAGTGGTGCGTCTCTTTCAAGATACGATTGACAAGGATGTTATAAAACTTTTCCGGCTCTTCGGAAGGTGGTAAGTGGGCAGACTCTTCAAACCAAATGAGGGTTTTTCCCTGTGGCGCATCGAGAACGTCATAGTAGCGTTGGGCGATGATCGACGGCGTATAATAGTCGTGTCTACCCTCAAGGAAATAGACGGGGACCCCGAGAAGCGGGACCTGCTGGAAAAGGTTCACCGTTTGCAACTCATCCCACAAATTCTTGAGAGAGAAGGAGGGACCCTGGAGCCAGTCGAGGGTGTCAAGAAAAGGAAGCGCTAAGGAAAGCACCGCCCTTTCATCTGTACCAAAAGAGGAATCCGAATACCTCTGGGCTCGCTTTCCTCCTCCAAACCGTTCCACCCACGCCCGTTCGACAAGCATATCTTTGTAGCTGCGGTAGGGGGGAGGACCGATCGCCGTTAATTGTTGGAGGGCTCGCTGATTGTCAGTTTGTATCGCCTGCTGACGAGCGAAGCGATAGGAAATTTGCTCATTTTCTTTCAGGTTTACTACCTGGCCGATTCCCACATAGGCATAAAAAAGCTCTGGGTGTCGTGCAGCGGTCAGTGCTCCTATGATCGATCCCCATGAATGTCCCACAAGGTAGATCTTGGGCACCTGAAAGCGTTTTCTTAAGATCTCGATCAGTTCATACGTGTCGGTAAGAAATTGCTCGATATTCATGGACTCCACTGGAATATCGGCATGGTAGGATTTCCCAGCTCCGCGCTGATCCCAATAAACCATGACAAAGTGTTCTTGGAGTTTTGCCTGCGCATCGAAATCGGACACAAAGGGAATGATCGGTATACCAGGACCGCCATGCAAAAAAAGCAAGACCGGATTCAATTCATCTTTACCTTGCGTCAAAATCCACTGCTCAAGGCCACCAAGAGAAATACGGGCCAGAGTATTCATAGGAATAGGCGAGCGCGCGTGACCCTTTTCAGGAACCGGGTTGGACAAATGAGCATGGGAAACGAACGGAACAAGGGATAACACCGACAGGGCTAGGGACACAACAAGGCTCTTTCTCATTCGAAGCTCCGCAATAGCAGTGGGGTCGGGTTTTCTACCACGACAAGGGGACGGCTTCGGATATCCTAGATGGCGCAGAGATGCAACTGCTATAGTACATTCCTCGCCTGACGACATTGTCATGTGCACTATAGGGTACGTTAACCGGAACAAGCTATTCTCCCCCTCCACCCTTTCTCTAACCCCTAGCCTCAACCCTCAGCGTTCTGCTATGGTGCCGATCCATACCTCAAGGTCGAAAGGAGGGCTGCCCATAATGGCTGACAAGCTGCTGCACCCCCCGCGGTGTGATATGCTTGGCATCAAATACCCAATTCTGCTTGCCGGGATGGGTAGTGCGCCTACCCTGGAATTTGCGACAGTCGTATCCAATACTGGGGGCCTCGGCATCCTTGGAACCGCAGCCCCAGGACCAACGGAAAGTTTCGCAACCTATTAACCACCCCTCACCACAAGGAGGCACTATGGCTGAGAATTTCTATTCCCCAGAAGGAATCAAGAGCTTACGGAAGCTCCGAGACCTGCGTCCCAATCTGTTCAAGGCGTTCCAAGAGTTTGACGCCAAAGTGTTTGAAGAAGGGGCGCTGAACATCAAGACGAAAGAGTTGATCGCGGTGGCTACCGCCCACGTCACGCAATGCCCCTACTGCATCGATACACACGTGCAGCGCGCCAAAGCTGCCGGCGCGACTGATGAGGAAGTCGCAGAGAGCATCTTCGTCGCTATGGCGTTGCGGGCCGGGGGTTCATTTGCGCACGGCAGTATTGCCATGCATGCGTTAGAGCATAAGTAGCCCGGAATCAGAATCCAGGGGAGGGGTGACATCTTTCCCCCTCCTGCATTCTCTCAACTGCCCGCTGACGTCTACACTTCTACAGGCAGATCGTGACGTGCCCACTCCGCATACGAGCCGTCGTATACGCGAACTGCGTATCCGCAGTGTCGGAGAGCCAGGTAGCCGAGGGCTGCTCGTGGACCAGAGCGGCAGTAAGCGATAATCTGATTGTTATGGTCGATCCCAGCCGCAGCCAGTAGCTGTGTGATCTTTTCAGAAGGAGCAAGCACGGCATGTGAAGCTCCGATCAAATCACGCCAGACGATATTCACCGCACCAGGGAGATGACCAGGCTTGCCATCCAGGTCACGTGCCCCGCTATACTCGTCCTGACTTCTGAAGTCGATCAGTTTGACGGGTGGATGAGCCCGGAGTTCGTCGAGTGTCACACGGATCTGTGGATTCACGTGCGGCGTAAATCTTTTGGCTACCGCCTCGACGGGCTTATAGAAAACTTCTCGCTTCTCAGCTACCCATCCCTCGTAAAACACCTCGAGCATCCGCACCTCAGTCCGCCCCAGGTACTCGAGGATCCAGGCAAGCATAGCGCCGTTTTGCCCCTCAGGAGAGTCATAAATCACCGGCAGGGTATTCTCGTCGAGCCCAGCCGCACCAACCCAACGGGCAAGATCGTCCGGTGGCAACAGTCGCCCCTGCGCATCAAACGCCCGAAACAGCGGCAGATTGACAGCGTTCTGCAGGTGCCCCTGCATGTACTTCATTGGCCGTCTAGGGTCGAGAAGACGGAGGTTGGGCACAGCAATCCGCTCCGCAACCCAGTCAGCCGAAACGAACGTTATCACTAGATCGCCTCGAACTCAGGAATGATCTGTGTCGGTCGCGCCACGGTTTGGGCAACCGGCGAGCCCTCGTATGCCAACTTCCAGATCTCCCGTAACGTGGCCTCGTCGGCATCAGCCTTCACAAACAATTTTGCCTTGATGGAAGGATACCCAGGATTGCCAGTCGGGCTGTGTCCAGCCCACTTGAGAATGTTCTCAAAATTCCCTTCCAGGGCGACCTCCAGGTCGTGAATCTTGATACCACGTTTGGTGGCGTTAATGACAAACCCCACAGTCATGCATGTCCCAACTGCCGAGAGCAGTTGTTCATGTGCACTGGCAGCAGAGTCACTGGCATCCAGCCCTTCTGGTTCGTCCATCTCTACGGCATGCTTGCGCATATATGCTTTGGCTTTCAGCCCGCCTTGCCATACAATGCGCGACTTCCAGGGACCTGTCACCGCTTGCAGGACTTTCGGATCATCACGCATCGAGTCCAGAATCCCCTGAAACTTCTCCACCCGAATCCCATTCAGTTCGTTCTCTACCATAGCTGTTTCCTCCCTTCCGTTCTCAAATGGCGTTTCACATGTTCCGTTCTCAGGCATACTCTTCCCGTAACATTGTTGCTGCTGCACTCATCGCTTGCAGCTTGCGGTAGGCAACGTCTGGAGTGTTCACGCAGCGTTCGGCAAAGGTGCCAAAGCCGCAGTCCGGAATGAGTGTGATCTTGTCCGGAGTAAAAAATTGTAGCACCTGCTTCACTCTCTGCACTATCGCTGCCGGTTTTTCTATCTCATCCGTGCGTGGGTTGACGACCCCAACGCCGAGTTCTTTTTCATTGCGGTACTCTTTGAAAACCTCTAGTTCTCCAGCGCGTGGCGTGGCCATTTCCAGCACGAGTTGATCAACTTTCATCCGCATGAGATATGGGAGTAAGGGGCCGTAGTTGCCGCTGAGCAACACTTCTTCCTTACGACTCCAATTTCCTCGGCACACATGGACGCCGAATTTGACTCCCGAGATGCCCGCTACCGTCTCGTTCATGAGGCTGACCGCGAACTCCAACTCTGCGGTCGGGTCGCGGCGAGAACCCAGCGCGGCACACATAAAGGTTTGCTCGGCTTCGTCTCCGTACACCACCTGCGAGAGCGACGGTTCATCAAGTTGAATAAAATCCACACCTCTTTCCTTCAGTGCGAGAATCTCGTCTCTGAGAATCTTGACGACATCTTTGGCCAGATCCTCACGCGTCGGGTACGCCTGGTCTGAGAGGCCCTCGAACCAACTCGACCGGGTCAGCAGATAAGGCCCAGGCAACGGCATCTTCGTCTGACGTGCGGTATGTTGCTTGAGAAAATCCAGTTCATCCAGGGTCAGTCCATCTTTCGCACTGATTTTGTCTACAGCAATAGGACTTTTGATCGCAAAAGCCGGCACATCCAGTGCGCGCAAGATCTCTTCGAATCCTGCCCGATCTTTCATGTAATCAAGCAGCTCCGACACCTTCATCAGCTTCATACCCGAGATTTTTTCTACTACGAAGGAGTAAAAATTATCGCGACGGACCTCGCCATCAGTAATGAGGTCAACGCCGGCATCTTCTTGATATTTCACCGCCGCCAGCACCGCGTCGTCGGCAATACGGTTAAACTCCTCGAAGGAGATCTCATCCGCCTGCCGCCTGCGCAGCGCCTGCACGAGCCAGGGGGGTCTCGACCAGGAGCCAACCACGGATACTGGAAAAAGTTTTGTTTGTGCCATACACAGTCCCTACCTTTATGAGTGCTGAGCTGCTTCATACCACGTCTGCCCTGCGCTGTCAGCGTATCTGACTGACGTTTCGCCTGTCCTTCTCGTTTCGCTACAGAGCGCTCCCTTCTTGACACCCGTACCTTTCGCTGTCTAATCTGCCTCGCAGTGACTCTTTCAGCGAGCAAGATATACGTGTGCGATATCGTCAGACGTTAATTCCAACCCTCCGCCAAGATCCCTCTGAGGCCGAAGTGGTCAGCCATCGCTTGCTGGTGCGGGCTGGGATGATCCGTCAGGTCGCACGTGGCATCTATGATTTTCTGCCTCTCGGCTTGCGTGTAGTACGTAAGGTTGAGGCGATTGTGCGTGAGGAGATGAACCGCGCTGGTGCCCAGGAGATTCTGCTGCCCGCCATCTGTCCAGCCGAGCTGTGGCAGGAAAGCGGACGCTGGGAACACTACGGCAAAGAACTCTTACGCCTCAAAGACCGGCACGACCGGGATTTTTGTTTTGGTCCGACACATGAAGAAGTTGTTACCGATCTGGTGCGACGCGAAATCCACTCCTACCGTGACCTGCCACTGAACCTGTACCAGATTCAGGTCAAATTTCGCGACGAAGTGCGACCACGTTTCGGCCTGATGCGCGGGCGCGAATTCATCATGAAGGATGCTTACTCCTTCGACGCAACCTTCGCGGACTCCCAACGCGAATATCAGAACATGTACGCAACCTACCAACGCATCTTCGACCGTTGCGGCCTCATCTACCGCCCGGTCGAAGCCGACACCGGAGCGATCGGCGGAACCCTGTCGCACGAGTTCCAGGTATTGGCCGAATCCGGGGAAGACGCACTTGTCAGTTGTGACAAGTGCGGGTACGCGGCGAATGTCGAGAAAGCCGAACTCGCGAGTAGTCCAGAGTCTCGTGTCCAGCGTTTAGGGCCTTCGATAACTACCTCTCTGAAAAAAATTTCTACTCCTGACCAACGGACGGTCGAAGAAGTCGCCCGGTTCCTCGGTGAGCCAAGAGAGCGTTTCGTGAAAACGCTCCTGTACGTGACTGACACTGGGACAGTGGTTGCAGCCTTAGTGCGCGGTGACCATGAACTGAGTGAGCCGAAACTGAAGAACGCCATAGGATGTCAGTGGGTGGTCCTCGCAGATGAAGAAACGGTCGTTGAAGCCACCGATGCACCAATTGGCTTTGCCGGTCCACTCGGGATCAAAGCTGATGTGATGATAGGCGACTGGGCACTACGTGACACCAAGGGTTTAGTGTGCGGAGCAAACGAACGTGACGCGCATTGGGTCGGTCTTGATCAGGAACGTGATCTCCCAGCTCTTCGTTTTGCTGATATTCGCCGTGCTGGTGCTGGAGATTCCTGCCCACGCTGCCAGGGCGGCGTCTTCGTGGCTCACCGTGGTATTGAGGTGGGACAGACCTTCTATCTCGGCACGAAATACAGCAAGGCGCTCAACGCAACCTACCTAGATGCTCAAGGCCAGCAGCACCCGCTGGAGATGGGGTGTTACGGCATTGGCGTGACGCGTACTGTTGCAGCGGCTATTGAACAACACCACGATAACAATGGCATCATCTGGCCGATGCCACTGGCGCCAGCAGTGGTATCGATCGTGCCGGTCAATTGGAACGACCCCTCCATCCGTCAAACGGCTGAAGATCTCTATGCAAAATTGCTGACCGCGGGGGTTGAGGTTCTGCTTGATGACCGTGACGAACGACCAGGAGTGAAGTTTAAAGACGCCGACCTTCTCGGTCTGCCCTTGCGCGTGACGATCGGCACAAAATCTCTCGCGCGTCAGATGGTCGAACTGAAGCGTCGAGCCGATGCTCAGGCCATTGAGGTCGCACTCGATCAGATCGTTGACACCCTGGTCTCCGCCAGTACAGGAGCACCACCAGAGTGAACCTTTCGTGGCCCTTTCCTTCCACGCGTCAAAAAGGAGCCAAGCAGCGCTTGATCTTTGCCCTCGACGTTGCCTCGCTCACGGAAGTGAAAGAATACGTCTCTCTCCTCGTAAACGAAGTCGGCGTATTTAAGGTTGGCAAGCAACTCTTCCTCCATGCGGGACCCCAAGTTGTGCATCTGATCCACGACAAAGGCGGGCAAGTATTTCTCGATCTGAAATTTCATGATATTCCGCGCACGGTGGCCAAAGCCGGGGTCGAAGCTGCACGCCTGGGTGTGATGATGTTCAACGTGCACGCTTCCGGCAGTGTGGAGATGATGCATCGTACTCTCACCGAGGTGAACAAGACGTGCCGGGTGGAGAGTCTGCGTCGTCCCAAAATTCTTGCGGTCACCGTCCTCACCAGTCTCAGTAAAGAAGATTTGAAGCGTACGGGCGTCAACGCCGGTGTAGAGAACCAGGTCATTCGTCTGACGAAACTCGCGAAGGAGGCGGGCATGGATGGGGTGGTCGCCTCTCCATTGGAGATCACCCGGATTCGCCGCGCGTGTGGCAAGCACTTCCTCGTCGTCGTCCCAGGCGTGCGTCCACAGGGAGAATCCTGGGACGATCAGAAGCGAGTGCTCACCCCAGAAGAAGCGATACGGCAGGGGGCTGACTATCTGGTGGTCGGAAAGCCCATTCGCGATGCCAAAGACCCACGTGAAGCGACACAACAAATCTGTGCTGAGATGGAACGCGGGCTCGCCGTCGTCTCAGGTCGGGCAGTGCACCTTTTCCGTGGGAGAATAGTGCACTGATGAAAAATTTTCTTGACAGGGCGGTTGAGGCCGGGTAACAACAGGGACCGAGGAGGCAATACGAGATTATGGCTGATGGTTTGAAATTTACGGAAGATCACCTATGGGTCCGAGTGCAAGGAAAACGGGCTCAGGTAGGACTCTCCGAATACCTCCAGGACGACCTCGGGGAAGTCATTGCCGTTGAGTTGCCCGATGTAGGAGATCCTTTGGAAAAAGGGGAAAGCTTTGGCGAGATCGAATCCATCAAGATGGTGTCCGAGCTGATCGCACCGGTGAGCGGCACGGTCTCAGCAATTAATGCAGAACTCGAAGACCATCCTGCTCTCGTCAATGACGACCCCTACCACGATGGGTGGCTGCTCGAAATCGAACTCATCGATAAGGGTGAAATCGATGACTTAATGGACCTAGAGGAATATGAAGAGTTTGCGGCCTCAGCAGAAGAAGAATAAGTGCGTCGTGCACGCCCATCATCGTTGCTGTTGACCAAGGAGACTCTTTTCATGCGCTCTTCTAGGCAGTTTATGGAGTTGCAGAGGCTGAGGAGTCATGAAAACGATAAACGAACTCCTTTTCTCTGACATAACCGAGATCCTCGCGTACGATCTTCTCGAGAAACTCATCATCACGCTGTAGCCGCGCGATGCGATCTCGCAATGCTTCGTTCTCGCGCAGTAGAGACAGCACGTTGACTTCGAGTGTTTCGAGTTCCTTATGAAGCTTCCAGAAGTGGAGGAGACCGCGTTGCCCAACCATGGTCGACACCGCCAGCAATAGATAGAGAGCAAGCGTGAACGGGAGCCAGAGTCGTCGCATCGTGTACATACAATAAACGGTATTGTACTGCGTGATTACATTGGGAGCAACTCAGCGGCACAGTTGGACAGGCAAAAGAGAAGAGCAGTTCTGCTCGCAGTGAGCCCCTTTCCTGTCGCTGAGGGCAGGATCGCGTGAAGCATCAGGACTGGAGCACAAATAAATTGACCGTTCTTATCTTGTGGTGCGGGCCTCTGGCCTGCACCACGCTAGGCAGGCGAGAACGCCTGCGACACAAGCATTGCTCGAGGTAGGCGCGTACGTGTCCCAAGAAGAGACAGTCATCATCATTTTGTGCGGCAGCAGAAAAGAGCATGGCGCGACAAAAAGGATAACAATCTGTTTATCCCAGAGACAATCGTGCATCCGCACGATCGATCCAGGCAAGGGTGCTTGCGTTTGACGATGATGAAAATTTTTCTTTTTTATCAAATTTTCTTGCAGTGCTAAGATTGATCTGGTAAAAAAGAGTAAATGGACCTCCGCCTCACAGTATTATGTCGTTCCAATTTACAGGGGTTCCCACAACCTTAACTGAGGAGGTCACTATGGCAACTGCGAAGAAGAAAGCGCCCGCAAAGAAAGCCGCAGCAAAAAAGGTCAGCAAGCCAGCGGCAAAAGCCAAGAAGAAAGCGCCCGCAAAGAAAGCGCCCGCAAAGAAAGCCGCAGCGAAGCCAGCAGCAAAAGCCAAGAAGAAATAGCGCACCCGCGCATGGATTGTGAGGCGGAGGACTCCTGAGAAAAAGGCCCGATTCGGGCCTTTTTCTTTTTTCCTCTTCACCATGGAAAAATATTTGACCTCTCTCCGCGCAGACGTGAGCGCCCCCGAACGCATCAAATTCACCGCCCCTTTTCTATTTCTCCACAGCTTGTGGTCCGGCGGATGGATGTGGCAAGAAGTGGCTGGCACGATGTCACAACGAGGGTGGGAATGTTGGGCGCTTGACCTGCGCGGTCGGCCCGGAAGCCGCAGCGTCGCAACGATGGGCACGATTCAACTAGAGGAATACGGTGAAGATGTCGCGACAGCCGCGCAGGCGCTCTGGGCACCGCCCGTTGTTTGCGGACATGGGCTTGGCGCGCTTTTGGCGTTATTAACGGCAGCACACATCAAACCACGCGCACTTATCCTGCTCGCTCCCCTGCTCCCTCGCACGTGGAGTGCTCGCATACGCCCGCCACTGCCGCTTGCAAGTCTTTCCGCAGTCCCAGCATTGCTCTGGAGTCGTCCCCTTCGCCCGCCGCGCTGGACTATCGCTCGCGACTTTCTCTTTAACACGTTGCCACCGGTACTCCAGACACGGCTACACGAGCAACTGCGGCCAGATTCCGGCGCTGTAGCCCGCGCCCTCACTCGCGGTCAGGTTCCTGCTCCTTCTACAGAACTTGGGTGTCCCTTACTCATTGTGCGCGGCAGCGAGGATCGCATGAGCCCCCCAGCAGCGATTGACTGGCTGAAGACGAGATTCCAGGCGAGCTCCCGCGAGTATCGTCAGCAAGGACATTGGCTCACCATTAGTGGACAGGCCTCTCAACTGGTTGCTGATCTTCATCGCTGGCTTATTCAGAGCCTGGGGGAATCGCTCCTCATGCCCCAAGAAGAGGAAGAGTAAAGTATGGGAACACGGTGTCCACCTGGCGGCGTTCGTGCTTCGACGGGCTCAGCACGAACGGCCCATCGGCACCGCATTGAATCCCAGTCCTGTTCGCCCTGAGCGTGTCGAAAGGGGAACGGCGGGTTTGCCATCAGCTCTGACTGAATGACCAGAAAATTCATATGCACCCTGCCTTCCCTGAAGCGAGATTCGTCGTCACCTCCTCTTCCTCGTCGTTAGACAATCTGAATACATGCCCCGGTCGGGATGTCGTTACGCATGCGCGCCACCCAGAGTTGGAAGCGACAGTGAATTTGTCTGGCAGTTGTGCGAAACGTGGCGTTCGGCTGAGAGAACTCTTGCCGTATGAGTCGGTCGAGCAGGTCAGAGGTCACTATCCCGCCACTGAGAAACCGACAGGTCTCCTCAGGAGGTTTTCGTGCGATCGCTTCACAGAATGTTGTGACAGCTTCCGCTCTTTTATAACGCCAGCCCCCAGCCTGACCGGAGAAATCGACAAAGATCCAGCGGGCATCTGGAAGTGGCAGGCGGCGTAACGGAACCCGCACAAGTGTATGGTACGCAATACTCTCGAATTGGAGCGTCTGGCGTTCAAGGTCGCGTTCGACGGCTTGGGAGGACAGTTCCGGCCCACTCAGCTTTTCGGCAACTGCTTGTGAAGAATACAGCAGTGGATTGTCACGTCCCAATACGCGCCGACTCTTCTCCTGCGAAGGAAGACGGTAAAATTCCGTCTCTAGCTGGGCGAGCATCGCCTTGTATTCGCGTTGATACTCCGCAAAAGTTGCCATCGTGCGCAGTCTAATAGATCAGACTGAGGGAAACAAGCAGATTTCCCCGAACTGTCACAGGCAACTGCCAACAGTGCAGACCACCACCTACGCCTGTTGGGTAGCTGACTCCTTCCATCCCTGTTAGAATTTTAGCAATCTGGATTCTTCGCGAGGATGTGCATACTGCCATGTTGCAAGTAATAAACCTCTCGCTGTCCTTCGGTGGACAGGATTTATTTCGTGACCTCAACTGGCATCTGCGCAAAGGAGACCGCGTTGGGTTAGTAGGTCCCAATGGTGCAGGGAAGACCTCCTTGTTTCGCATGATTACCGGCCAGCTTGAGCCTGATAGCGGCACAGTTCAGCGTGGTCGGGCCATCACGGTTGGCTACCTGCCCCAAGAAGGCATTGCAGTCGCTGGGCGCACGCTATTCGCCGAGGCTCGCGCGGCCCTGCCGGAACTGGCTGACATCCAAGCAGAGTTGGAAGCCGTTCATACAGCTCTGGAACAAATGGGCCGGGATAATGCCGAACACGAAGAACTGCTCGCTCGCTACGGCGATCTCCAACATCGCTTTGAGGAACAGGACGGGTTCCGCGCTGATGCTGAAGTCGCGAAGGTCCTTACCGGCCTGGGCTTTCAAGAACAGCAATTTACCTGGCGGACAGAGACATTTAGCGGCGGCTGGCAGATGCGCATCGCGCTCGCCAAACTGTTGCTCCAACAACCAGACATTCTGCTGCTCGATGAGCCCACGAACCATCTCGATCTCGATTCGCTCTTGTGGATCGAAGGGTACCTCAAGGCCTATCCTGGAAGTGTCGTCATTATCTCGCATGACCGCGAGTTCCTTGATCATATAGTCACGCGTATCATCGCACTGCACCGGCATCGGCTCTACGAATACACTGGCAATTATTCCGGTTTTGAACAGCAGTTCATTCGTGAACTCGAAGCGTACACGAAAGCCTACGAAGAGCAGCAAGAAGAGATCGCGCGTATCCAACGTTTCATTGATACCTTTCGCTACAATGCGCGGAAGGCTTCGCAAGTGCAAAGCCGGGTCAAACAACTCGATAAGATGGAACGCCTGGAAGCACCGCAAAGTGTGGCAAAGGGTGTCCGCTTTCACTTCCCTCCAGCTCCTCGGAGCGGCCGGGTCGTGCTCGAATTGCACGGTGTTGGGATGCGCTATGGAGAGGTGCAGGTATTCAGTCACCTCGATGTGATCGTCGAACGAGGGGATCGTATTGCACTGGTGGGAGTCAACGGTGCTGGGAAGTCAACTTTGAGCCGCATCCTCGCAGGAGTCGAGTCACCGACAACGGGAGAACGTCGTCTCGGCTACCAGGTCACGCTCGACTATTATGCCCAGCAGCAGGCAGACAAACTCGCGAGCGAGAACACGGTGTATGAGGAGATTGCCCAAGGCGCTGCGCTGGCAGTGGTCCCGCAGTTGCGCACTCTCCTCGGCGCGTTCCTTTTCTCTGGAGATGCGATTAATAAGCGGGTAGGAGTGCTGAGCGGCGGAGAGAAAAGTCGTCTGGCGCTCGCCAAGATGCTGCTGCAACCCTCAAACCTGTTGATCCTTGACGAACCCACCAACCATCTCGATATTCGCACCAAGGACGTCCTGAGAGAGGCGCTCCTGCAGTTTGGCGGTACGTTCATCATCGTCTCGCACGACCGCTATTTCCTCAAGGGCCTGGCGACCAAGGTGCTTGAGTTACGTGATGGTCAGCTCATTACCTATCCGGGAACGTTCGAGGAATTTCTCGAGTGGAAAGAACGCGGCGAGGAAGTTGAGGGACAGAGTCCAGAGTTGAGCGTGCGTCACTCGTCATCCGCTATCCATCATCCATCATCGGAGGCGGCGGGGGTGTTAGCCGTCATCGAGGAAGCGAAACGCGGCAAGCGTCGCTATACTCAGCAGAAAGCCGTGCGGGCGGAGCGGCAGAAGCAGGAGAAACGCCTAGCTGAAGTGGAACAACGCATTGCCGCCTTAGAGGAACGGAAAACCGCAGTCGAGGGGTTGATGATGGATGGCACAACCTTTAGTGATCCCCAGCGAGCAAAAAGGATCGCCAGCGAATACGAAACCCTTAAACGTGAACTTGAAGAGCAGTACGTCAGGTGGACAGCATTAGCAGAAACAATGGACACATAGGAAGAAAAAAATGACCTGCGCGGCTCTGAAGTATCTCCCCGGAGGAATTGATGCGTATAGGACTAGGCATACCACCAATCGGATTGTCAATTGACCTGTGTACCGATCTCGTTCGCCGGGCTGAAGAGCGCGGATTTGACAGTATTTGGATAGGCGAAGCCTGGGGAACCGAGACCTGTACGCTGGTCGGTGCGCTGCTTGCCCGCACTCAACGGATTCATATTGGCACTGGTATTGTATCCATCTACTTACGGCCACCAACGCTGACAGCCATGCAGACTGCCACGCTCAACCTGATCGCCCCAGGTCGTGCCCGCTTGGGCTTAGGCGTGAGCACCCGGAATATTAATACTTTTCATGGCATCTCCTGGGATTATCCGGTCTCGCGCACGCGAGAGTATGTCACGATCCTCCGCCGGGTGCTCGCCGGTGAGCGCGTCACACATGAAGGCATGTTTTATCGACCACACGGATTCCAGCTCAGCATGCCGACACCCGTACAGGTGCCGCTCTACCTTGCTGCGGTCAACCCACAGATGCTGCAACTCGCAGGCGAGATTGCTGATGGGGTTCTGCTGGCGTGGCTCCCTGCCTCACAAGTCCCGCATTCACTGGCCGAGATCGCTCGTGGCGCAGAAAAAGCAGGGCGCTCGTTGTCAGCAATCGACATCGGCTGTTATATTCACACTGCGGTCACGCAGGATCGTGAGCAGACGCTGAAGCAGCTCCGTCGCGTGTTAGTAGGGTACTGCCAGGCCAACACCTATATTCAAGGGTTCCGTCGCTTTGGCTACGGCGACGTTCTCGACGAAGTACATTACCACTGGCGGGCCGGAGATCGGGCTGCGGCAGAAGCCGCGATTCCTGAACGGATGGTTGAAGAGCTGTACGTTTTCGGCACTGTAGAGGAATGTCAGGCGCACATCGGACGCTTTGTGCAGGCTGGGATTCAACTGCCGGTCGTGGCGGCTCCTCCGTCGAGCCGCACCACAGCTGATGATTTTCTCGCATTGATTGGAGCGTTTAGCCAATGAAAACGAGCGCGGTATGGGCTGTCATGTTTTTAGTTGCCACTGGTTGCTACCAACGGCAGGATCCTATGGTCCAGGCTGCACAAGACTTGCAACGAATGGCGTATGACCTGGCTGAGCAGGAAGAAGACAAACAGCGTCGGTTGAACAGCCTGCGCCTAGGCATGTCAGATAGTGAAGTCCTCGACATCGCCGGTCCCCCTTCTGCACGGGAAAGCCGTATAGTCAATGCCGAAGAGAGTCGCGAAGTGTGGACCTATCGCGGCGCCCTTCGACCATTGGCAACCCTCACGTTTATTAATTCCCGACTGATGGAGATCAGAGTAGAGTAAAGATCGCCTGATTTTTCCCTTAAGCAGAGTAACATCTATACGAAGGAGTGCAGCTATGGCCACACCAGATGCCCCGCGTATGCACGCGGAAGAGTTACACGCTCGCATGGAACGGGGGGAAGTCATCGTTGCTCTCGACGTGCGCACAGAAGATGCGCTCACAGTTCACCCGTACCAGATTCCTGGGGCGCGGTGGATTCCATTGCCAGCGGTCGCGCAGCAGGCAGAAACCCTACCGCGTCAGGGAACGATTGTCGCGTACTGCACCTGAGGTGAGGAAGCAAGCAGTGCCCGTGCGGTACTGTGGTTACAGGCTGAAGGATTTTCCTCAGTGTATGCGCTGCGAGGAGGACTCCTGGCGTGGCAAGAGGCTGGCTATCCGATTGTCCCGGCGCAGAGCAATCAACTCTCACCCGCAACAGATCGCGCTACAGCTCTTCCGGCTGGACTCTCAGAGTCCGAGGAACACTCGGCTCTGCCATTCCAACCCCCAGCGCATGCGCACACCTTTCTCTCTGGTCTCGTCGGAGACTATCTCCGCCGACCAGGTCCACCACTGCGAAAAGAATTAACCGTGTTGTTCGTCGATATTGCTGACTCTACCGCCACGATCTTGACGCAGACTCCCGAAGACGCCCTCGCCTTTGTGCAAAGCTTTATGGAAGTGGTGACCGAGGTCGCCATCGCCTACTGTGGTGATGTCAAAGACTATGAAGGGGACGGGGCACTCCTCTACTTTGAATCTGTCACTGAAGCCACGCAAGCGGCAGTGATGATGCGGGACAGGCTCAGCCGGAAACACACAAGCAGCCAACACCCCTTGCAGGCACGATTCAGCCTCAATGTCGGCAACGTGATTATCGGTGTCATCGGTTCGGCGCTGCGGCGTTCGGTGGCGCTGATCGGTCCCAGCATCAACCTTGCTGCTCGTCTGCTCAAGCAAATTCCTCCAGGCGGCATTATCGCCACTGCAGCGGTAGTTGAGCGGCTTCGCCACAGTGCACCCTCACTCGCGGAGCGGTTCCAGCTCTGGAATGAACGTTTGGAACTCAAAGGATTTCATAATGAGTTTGTGACTGTCTTTTATATTCCCTGACGTGACCGCCAGGGGATGAGAGACGCTGGGAATAGCCGACAAAGCAACAGAGCAAATCAAGTTTGAAACAGAAATGTTGAAGCTTGCTGCCTTAGTCGCGGTTGCTACTGGGGGGAGTGCCATTGGATTGTTGCTTGGTGAACATACTGCGCTACGGCTTGGCTTGGCAGGACTGAGGATTCTCACTACACTGGGGCTGACGGTAACAGTATGGCGCTTCTATCGCAACATTCGCCGACTCATCAGTCACATACAGGAGCCCGTATGAACCTCACAGATTGGATTGCACTCGGGATGGGAGCTACGGTCATGGCAGCGTTTGTCATTCTGTTTTGGAAAATGTCGGGCCCTCACGGGAAACCATGACAGGAGCAGATTTGATGGCGCGTGCCATGCACCCTACTCCGCTTTGCCTCTTTCTTTATTCTGTCTCTGTCTCCCTGCTCTGTCTCGCTGCCCCGGCTCCCTGATTCTCCTTGTTTCTGAGGTGTAATGCATGACTGACAAAGACATCGAAAGACTCAAGGAAGAAATCAAATACGAAACAGAAGTGCTGAAACTCGCTCGCCACGTTGGTGTCCCTTGCGATCGGCGGCGGTTCTATTTCGCTGCTTCTGGGAAGCACTTCTCTCTTGAGAATCGTCTTGGCGGGAGCAGGCATGCTCGTTACAATAGGGGTAATCATGACGGTTTGGCGTCAAGATCGGAGAATTCGGGTGCTCGTGGCCTCTATGAAGGAGAGTGTATGACTAGCATGGAATGGCTCGCTGCGGGAATGGGCATCACCGTTATGGTTGCCTTTCTCATTCTCTTTTGGAAAATGACCACACACTCATAGGAGTCCCGATCTTCAAAGACTGCTCCGCAGCCTCCGCTGGCCTCGCCTCGCGAGGCCGTGAGGGTAGCCGGGGTTCAACCTCCAACCGTCTTGTGACCGAGTGTGCCACGGGCAGACAAGCTGCCCGTAAGGTTTGCACGGGTGAACAAGTCACCCGTGGCACCCGGCGGAACTCCATCCGATCCAGCATGTACTCCGTGTAATGGATCGTTTTCATTGACAACGGAACAATACCACGACGCTTCGTAAAAGAAACGGGAACCGGCAAGGTCATATTACTGCATCACCTCTTCTTTATCGCACGCTCTCGACAGTGTGCCACGCTACGCCGTTAACCGAAATTCCTGTGGGTGCTGCAGGGCAGCCAGTTGTGCCACGGGCAGCTGGTCTGCCCGTGAGAACCGTTTGAATCAAACAACACTAGTGGACAAGCTGCTCCTGGCACCCGGCGTTTTCCATCGACGATAAGGGAAAAATCTGTTACGGTAGAGTACTCTTATGGAATATTTTCAAGGAGCATGTGCTATGCACACACCGCAGCTCTCGCCTACAGAACGTCATGACGCGCGAGCCCGTGCCAGGGCCATTTACGAGGCGATTAAGGAAACGTTTCCCCCTCAGAATAAAGGCAAGATCGTGGCTATCGAGGTAGACAGTGGAGAATATTTTGTGGGAGCAACGATCTTAGAAGCAACCCAGACCGCACGGACAAAGCATCCAGACAAAATGTTTCACTTTTTTCGTCTCGGGTTTCCCGCTGTTTATGTTTGGCGCTGAGGATGTATGCTTCGAGGTTGGTTACGCGAAGATGAACAAGCAGTAGTGGACCTAGAGGTCATCTGCCGAGACGGAAGCAAACGCACCGTGTCGGCAGTGATAGATACGGGCTTCAATGGACAGCTGAGCCTTTCTCGTCACCTTCTTGACGAGATTGATTTTTCAGTGACGCAAATCGGGACCATAGAGATGGAATTAGCCAGTGGCGACCTCATTGAGGAAGACGTGTATAGCGGCATGATTCGTTTTGATGGGAAGGAATTGCCGACAGAGATCATTCATTCTCATAGACGCAGGGGATACGTTCATTGGGACGGGTTTACTGACAGGGAAGGTACTCATCATCAATTTTGCCACGCGAGACGTAACTATTCAGGACCACGGCTCGTAACCTCAATTGAGGGCAGGTCGTCTGACTTTGCTTATTCGTTTTGGGGTACAAAAACATTGTCGTGCCACGGACAGCTTGTCTGCCCGTGAGGTTTACACGGGTGAACAAGTCGCCCGTGGCACCCGGGGACTCGACGTCTCGTTCCGTCATTACGCCTTCCGTTTCCCGTTTCCCGCCTTCCGTCTTCCCGACTGTCCGACGGTCAGACTGTTCTCTCTCGTCCTCCGTTCATCATTCCGCATTCATCATTCATCATTTTTGATGAGTCACCCGTGGCGCCCGGTGCCCTCTATCTCATTTAGGTCGTCCAATCGTTGACGGTGAGACC
>CAZCWX010000094.1:0-13149 GCA_964502465.1 uncultured Enterobacteriaceae bacterium
CGGGTGTGGCGTGGGTCGATCAGATCGTGGACTCCAAAGCTCTCGGCCCGGGTGTACGGAGAGCGTTGCGCAGCAAGTCGTTCTTCGATCTCTCGCCGTTTCGCTTCAGGATCAGGCGCGGACTCGATCTCGCGACGATACGCGACGGCAACTCCACCTTCAAGCGGTAGTGCTCCACTCTCCGCCGATGGCCAGGCAAACACCATCCCCCCAGGACCGAAATGCGCCGCACCAGCCACTCCGTAGACTTTCCGTACAATCACTGAGACCCACGGCACGGTGGATTGCATAATGGCACAGAGCGTTGCGGTGCCATGACGAATCGTTGCTGCTCTCTCGGCTTCGGGTCCAATCATAAAGCCAGGTTCATCGACAAGGCTTACAATCGGTAGATGAAAAGTATCGCAGAGGTCGACCAGACGTGTCACCTTCTGTGCTCCGTCTGCCGTCATGGCCCCGGCGAACCATACGGGATCGTTCGCCAGGATGCCAACCGGTTGGCCATTCAACCGTGCAAGGCCGGTAATCTGTGATGGTCCATACAGCGCAGCAATCTCAAAGAATGATTCTCGATCAACCACGCATTCAATCACACGCCGCATGTCATAGGCACGACGGCGATTGCGCGGGACGACTGTTATGAGTTCTTGTTCCTGCCGGGTGCGGTCATCCTCACATGGCACTACTGGTGCTGTCTCCCAGACATTGGCGGGCAAATAACTCAGGAACCGGCGGATTTGCGTAAAGACGCCCCCTTCATCATCGGCCACATTGTCCACCACACCGCTACGAAGGTGGATGTCTGCACCGCCAAGTTCTTCCTTGGTGACAGCACGTCCAAAAGCACGTTCGACCAGGGCAGGACCACCGATCATGACTTGTGCGGTGTTGCGAGTCATCATTGAAAAGTGTGACGCGACCAGACGAGCAGCAGGCAGCCCTGCTACCGGCCCGAGTGCAGCAGAGACAACCGGGACTATGCCCATCACTTGCATAATGGACAGAAAACGCGGCGGTGCATTGACCGCCTCACCCCCACCGCCAGGACTCTTGCTCTCGCCACGCGGCACGCTACCACCACCACCTTCGAGGAAACGGACCAACGGCAGACGATAGCGGATTGCGAGATCTTCTATGAAGACGCTCTTCCGTAAGCCTGCAGGTGAAGGCGAACCGCCACGAAGCGTGAAATCTTCCCCGCCCACTATGCATGGACGACCAGCAATCTTGGCAAAGCCGAGGACATAATTTGCCGGCGTAAATGAACGGAACTCACCGGATTCATCCGTTTCCGAATGACCAGCAATCGGACCGTGTTCGCGAAATGAATCTGGATCAACGAGTCCAGCAATGCGTTCCCGAATCGTCAGCCGTCCTTGGGTATGCTGTTTCGCAACCGCTGCAGGACCGCCCATTGCGCGTGCGAGTTGCTTGCGCTGCTCAATGCCATCAACTTCCTTCTGCCAGGTCATAATAGAGAGGGTGATATACCGAAGCAGTCACGAGAGGCAAGGGACTCTCGCAACGTGTGCCTTTCGTGAGGATAGCAGTTTTGATGTGGTGGATCCTCGCGAACCGAGTGATTGGGTGACAGAGTTCGGTGAAGATGGAGAACGGTATGCGTCTCCACCGCCGCTTAATATACCTGGCTTCTTCGAGGATTTCTTTGATGATAAAAAAGAGACAAGTGTGACATCTTGGCAGGTCGTCAATCAACGGCTCGCGACTGCGGCTGTGGCAGTCTCCGGTGCGCGGTATTGGAATCAATGGAGTTTCACGACACCCTGAAATAGTCGTATGCCCGAGATCCCCAAAACCTCAGAGAAGCGCGTGAACTACGACGAAGTCGCGCCAACGTACGACCAGCGGTATGCCGTTGGTGAGCCTAAGGGCATTGCCGCTGCGTTGATAGGTCTGATCCGCAGTATGAGGGCTGAACGTGTCCTTGAAGTTGGCTGCGGTACTGGTCACTGGCTAGCCGTGGTGCAACTGTTCGTGCATCGACTGTACGGCCTCGATCTTTCTCTTGGGATGTTACAAAAAGCCCAACAACAGCAGAAAGCGTTCTCCGTGATTCGTGGCCATGCGAACCAACTGCCCTTTGCGACCGGCACTTTCGATATCGTCTTTTGCGTCAATGCACTCCACCATTTCGATGATCCACGCGGGTTTGTGCATGACACGCGACGCCTTCTCAGGCAGGGTGGCGCACTGACTGTAATCGGCATGAATCCCCACTCCAGTCAAGATCATTGGAGCCTTTATGATTACTTCCCCGGGACCTACGAAAGGGATCTGCACCGCTACCCCTCACCTGGAACGATAACCGATTGGCTGACTGCCGCTGGCTTCGACAAGGTCGGGTGGCGGGTGGCGGAACGAATCGTGGAGACCCAAATAGGACGACAGATCCTGGACCATCCCATTCTCCAGAGGAATGGGACCTCACAACTTGCATTATTAACCGACGAGGAATATGCCACTGGCAGAGCACGAATTGAGGCGGCTATAGGAAAAGCGGAAACCACTGGAGAGGCATTGGTGTTCTCTGCAGATCTCTCGCTTGCAATGGTTCTTGGTTACGTGAGGTAATCTCCTCATACGGTACTGTCAGTGCATGAGCGGGTGGCAGGTGAAAGAGGTCTCCGTAGAAAGTGTTGCCTTTCTGGTGTTCCTGATTGTGGGTGACCCAGGGAGTGAGGAGTCGCACGACCGCGAGCAACCGACTTGATTAACCCGCTGTGGTGAGTAAATTGTCCTTTCCTGGTTCGGCCCTTCCGTGCTATGCACGAGGTGCTCTTCTATGCGCTGGTGCTCTATCTCTTTGTGACGAATCAGGTGGATGCAGTATACGTGAACGCCGCGTGGGTCTTCGTATTCCGAAGTGTAACGTGGTAAAGAACGCCGAGGCTGACCTTGATCAACCCGGTGTTCACATGTTGCATTTTTCTCATTCGCTGTATCTCTTCTCTACGCTTTCAGATTGGCACCTGTCATGACATGGAGATATGATTGTTCCAACGTTGCTCTTTCTGTCTGGTTCTGGGGATTGATGCTGACTTTGTGCATAGTCGCTCCCGTGGGCTGTCAGGCTGAGGACTTCCGGTCGCTTCCTGAGACCCGGACAACGGCAGTTCCCGAATCCACTGAAGACCCGAGAACGGTGCGCAAACGCATATTGTCCATCCGCGACCCTGCAGAACTGCAGCAATTTCTCATTGCCCACGGTCTGGCAGTCCAACCTCCGGCTGGACCCCTGGGCTTCAGCGATCATAACGGGGAGTTTATTTCACTTGCTGCCAAAGGCCTTGCTGTAGACCTGTTCTTCTCGAACCTGTTTGGCGACCAACAAGATGAGGCGATTCTGCAAATCCGCTTTCGCAATGCCATTTACTTTGTGACGTTCTTCTATCAAAAGAGTGGACGCTGGTACCGCGTGCCCGGTATCATTGCCCTCAATCGAGAAACCGCCAGTAATGCCCCTTGTGACTCTGCCGAAGCTCCGGGGGGTGGCTATTTCTACTTTTCATTGGTGGAGGCCCGAGCAACGGGGGAACACCTGATCATGGGAAAAACCTATGGCGGTTGGTGTCCGCCCAGCGGCGTTGAGCGTGGAACAGAAATAACGCTGTCCATCTGGCAGGTCACCCACACTGACGTGCCTCTCTTGTTTCAGGCATCGTTACAAAGTGTGTGGACGACCTCACCCCTGCCTATTCCGACACGAGAACCGAAGAGCCAACAGTGTAGCTGGACAGATGCCTCCTCAGACAACGCCTTCCCTAAAAAACTGCAGTGTGAAGTGGGGGTGTACGCCAGCAGCACGGAGGAGCTTCCTGATGGTTCCCACGTGCCTACCTGGGTGCAAACTCACACAAAATATATGGTTCATGAGCTGGCCTATAGGTTTCCTGATTGAGCAGGAGAAGTTCACACGAATGGGTTGGCGAACGACCCCCGCACATCCGAGATTGTGCCGTTATCGAGATAGCGCTTGGTTACCCCTGCACGCTTTGCCGCATCCGTCATCGGTGGGACTTTGCCTGCTTGATAGGTTTCCCGGATCTTGAGGTACGCAGCAATCAACCGTCGCTCTTCTGCCGTTCCCCACTGCTTCGGGTCACCTAGTCCCGTCTGTGACAGGGCCTTTTTCAGGCAACCATTGACATAACCTGGACGGTTGACATGGTTGTCCAGAATGAGGGCTACGCCATACTCGGACGTAATCAGGTCGGACACCCGGTGCGCACCAACCTGGTAGCGGTCGGTATTATAGAAGGTTTTCAGCCTCGATAACGCATGGTGAACTTCGATCTCTTGGATCTTCTCGGCCTGCCCCGCACACCAAAAGGAGAAGGCCCAGGCTGGCGTGCGCAGTTGTTCCTTTCCCGCTGCCGTATCCAGGCGTTTGCCGTTGAGGGAAAAATACCCATCCGTCTCGCTGGTGCCGACAACGTCCAGACCGAATCGGCCGTAATATTTGTCAAACTCTTGCCGGTAGATTGTCTTGATCTTTTGCAGCAGTGCAGGGAGTTCGCCTTTGCCATCCCCTGTCCCAGCCGTCCACTGAAACATGCCGAACGATAGAAAGGCATTATCCCAAGTGTTGACAGCGTCTAAATTGCCTTCGTTTTCTGCCACTGACACCATTACCGTGATTGCCGAATCCGTCAAACCCAGAGAGCGCAGAGCATGCTGATGGGCGTTGAGAAAGGTCAAGGCTTTCTGGTTGCCATAGGTATAGACACCGCGCTTGAATTTGGTGAACTCTCCCCGCATGGTGCCATCGGAGACCTGGACACGCTGTTTGCCTTCGCTGAAAACCGTCTGGATATTGAGTGCCTCTACAGTTGTTGCTGTGATCCCTTCGACGTTGGCCCAGGCGCTACCATAGAACGGTTCCAATTGGGCAATAATGAGTCGTGCCAGTGCCAGCGATAGCGTCGTCCCGTCGGATACGATGCCGACCTGTGCAGCAAAAGCCTTCACGGCTTTGACTGTGGATTTGCCATACCTGCCATCTGCACCGTACTTTGCCCAGTTCAGTTCCGTATCAAAACCTAATTCATGTAAGAGCGTCTGTAAGGTGACCACGGCGATAGTCTGGGAAGAGTTACGATAGTATGACTGCTCCACCCGATTTTCTTGCACGTCACTATAGAGTTGCCGCATTTCATCGAGGCTGTTGTAGCGGGTGAGAAGCTGTGCTGCGAGAGTAGGAGAGACTCTCTCGCCATCGCTAGGAAGCCCATTGCGAGTTGCGAAGGCCTGAACTGCAGCCGCCGTGCCGCTGCCGTAATCGCCGTCTGCACCGTACTGACTCCATTTCAGCTCTGCGGCAAAACCTAATTGGTGCAGGAGGGTTTGCAAGGCCTGAATCGCGTCCCGAGCCGACGAGCTGCGCTTCAAGGTGTGTTCTACGGCTTGTTCGTCGATCAACTGTTTCAGCGTCTCTTGCGGTGTCATAGCCAGCCTCTCCCGGTGCCATGAGGTCTACGGTTGACTGTTCTCCTTGTTCCTCAGGTATTCTCTACATTCCTATCAGATGAGAATCGTCAGATTGGGGATAGGTTCCTCGGCGTTGACCAGGAGGACTTGCTTCCAAAACATTTTCAATTCCCCATTCACCCAACGCAGCTTATGGATTGTCCGGCCTCCCCACAGATGAAGTTCGTGGCGTGCCTGCACGGAGAGTTCAAGTAAGAGAAAGTTCGAGCCGACGATAAACTCTCCTGTCTCAGTTTTTTCCACTTCAATATTGGCTATCATCCTGCGCATCGGAGACGCCGGGACTTGGCTGTAGCGGTACCCACTCTTCAGCATTTTAATGCGAGTCGCGATGCGGGCGCGGTTGTCGTAGAGGTGCGAAATTTGCCGCGTTGGATCTACCTCGCTGCGTGTGGTCGCCGGCACCCAATAGATGGCGTCATCCTCCCACAGCGCCTCCCAGGCGTCGTACTGCGACTCATCGGCGAGGCGTGCTTCTTTGTACAAGAAAGCTGTCACTGCTTGGTAATCGGCATCTGAAACCATGCGTTTCCCCTGTTGTGTAGAGGAGCGGTTCTTACTGGGACATCACTTTCTTGTATTGCCGCCAGAACCCTCGATTCGTTGTCTCATCGGTCAGATGAGCGATTTTTCTTCCCTCGCTATCGACCTCCTCTCGTTGCAAGCCACGGCTGAGATCAAGCCATTCCACACTCCGTGCCTCCAGTCCCAACTGATTTCTTCCTGCAATGGTGGCATCCTCTGGAACAAGGAAAGACGCTGGACCAAGTGCCCCCTCACTTTGGCGGAGAATCCGCGTGTTCAGTTCTGACACTCCCTGCAAAAACATCGGAGTGTGCCACTGCACAGATTCATCCACACTCACCGGCTGGAAGATGACAATATTCATCTCTGCGAGGAACAGGTTTGGGAAAATGATGGCGTGCGGTGGGCCCTCAAAGAGGCGCTGGCGCGCGCCGTCTTTGCCGTACTGCTCTTCCATCGCCACCTTGTAGCGCGCAATTTTCTCTCCTGGATCTCCTCCAAACCAGTCGAACGGCTGGCGGTATCCTGGGGCCCACTCGATTTCCGTGTGCCCGTTGCCCCAATCACGGAGAATCGCTTTGATATGCTTTTCGTCGCCGGTGAATTGCTGATATTGTGAGCCAATCACTTTCAGAAAGGCTGCATGGGTAAATCCGAGGTGGTAGCCATCGGTGTCGTTCTCCGGTAGCATTTTCCAGTTCGCTCGATACCGATGTTTCAGCCATCCCGCGCTTAACTCGATTTTTCCGACCGGCGACAACTCGCACGCCCGGTCAATCAGCGCTTTGGCTGATCCCAGATGTTCATCGAGTGACATCCCTTCTGCTGTCAAACTGGCAAACACAAATCCTCGATAACTGGCGCAACGCGGTACCTGGGAAAGGCCATAGTTTTTCTTGGTAAACGTCTGGGGGTATCCTCCAGGATATGGGACGCCTTGCAGGGCACCGTTCAGGTCGTACGTCCAGCCATGATATGGACAGACAAAAACTCTCGTATTCCCGTGCTCTACTGGACAGAGTAAAGAGCCACGATGGGTGCAGCGGTTCAGCATCACGGCGACCTGCTGATCTTTGCCGCGGACCATGATGACGGGTTGGCGGCCAATCTGCCTGGTCACAAAATCCCCTGGATGAGGGATCTCGCTCTCGTGTCCGACAAACACCCAGGTGCGATGAAAGATCTTCTCCATTTCCTCTTCAAAGACCTGTGGGTCCGTATAAAGAGATACATGGACCCGGTCCTCTCTAATCAACGAGTCGTAGGTTGGTGTTGTCATTTCCTGAAGCATGGCATTCCTCTCTTTGGGTTGCATGGTCCACACAACACACACACACTTCCCTGCTCCTTACTGGTTTTTACGCTTGTCTATGATGCCCACTGCCGCGACACACCGCAAGCAACACGTCCGGTCGATCTGAGCCAATTGCGTCGACCCCGAGTGCGATAAGCGCCCGCATGTCTTCCTCACGGTTGGGATTCCACGCTCGCACTTGCAGGCCGTGCGCGTGTGCTGCTGTCACCAGGTTCTGATCAATCTGTTCGTACCAGACATGCAAGGCCTGCGCCCCGATCTGCTGGGCTTGCTGCACCGCGTCGGCTGAAGGACGCCCCCAAAGAGCCCCGGTACTGAAGCGCGGATTGAGGGACAGCGCTTCTGTCAGTCGTCGATGGACAAAAGAGGTGAGAATGACTTCATCCACTCTGCCTGCTGCTTCAACCGCTTGAGCAACCGCTGGCGCCGTGCGTGGTCCCTTCAGTTCGATTTGCAAAACGACTTTTCCACGTGCCAGTGCGAGGGCTTCTGCGAGTGTCGGGACCTGCTCGCCAAGTCCCGCGTCGAGGTGGCGGAGCTCGGCGAAGGTCAACTCAGACACGTACCCTGTCCCATCGGTCGTCCGGTCAACGGTGGGATCATGCATGAGAATCAGGTGGCCATCACGGGTCAACTGGGTATCGATTTCGATCTGATCAACTCCGAGGGCGATCGCGCGCTGAATCGCCCGGAGCGTATTCTCCGGCTCCAAATATCCTGCACCTCGATGCGCCGTGATGACCATCGGTTTGCTACCGTGCTGAAACGAGACGCCATTGGGGCAGGGTGATCTCTTCGTGATCTTCCCATACCACCTCAACGTCATCACCAATCTTCACTTGCTGGTGCGGATCGCCCAGTAGGTTGCCTACGAGGCGAACATTCCCGGCATCGGGCAATTCAACGAGAACGATAAGGTACGGGACGCGATCTTTTAATGCAGGATGTACGGGATGCCACACCCGTTCGAACGCATATATCCTGCCACGTCCGGTACAGTCGTGCCAGGCCAGCTCGCTGGAACGGCACTGGTGACAGATCCATTCGGGTCCGAACTGAAAAGTGCCACACATTTTGCATCGTTGCACCAGGAGGCGATGGTTTCTTGTCCCTTCCCAGAACGGAGCATCAAGGCCGTCGGGTGAGGGAGCAGGTAAGGGCGCGCCTGGGGGTAGGTAGGGAGTGGTGGTGACATTAGAGGCTTTGGCCATGGTTGCGCTCTCTCTCTGAAAAGTAAAACGTAATGGAGCGATCAACAGTTCTTGTTGTACGTTTCACGAGTAACGTTTTTAGTTCCGCAGCAGCAGGTTGCTCACTGGCGACACCATCGGCCCTGCGGCGACGAGGCAGATGCGGGCGTCTTTCACCTGACAGGTCGAAGTCCCACGCATTTGCCGGACTCCTTCGAGTACCAGTTCGAGCCCGTGCATATAGGCTTCTGCCAGATTCCCGCCGCTGGTGTTGATGGGGAGGCTGCCGTCCGGCCACTCGAGGTTACCGCCCGTACAGAACGCCTCGGCTTCATCAGCCTCGCAGAATCCATGTTCGACGATGCTCATGAGCACACCACCAGTGAAGTTTTCATAGATCTGCGCGACATCGACATCTTTGGCAGTGATCCCAGCCATGCCAAACAGTCTCGGTGCCAGGGTCGTAAAGTTCGAAGTCGCGTAGTCAGGATCATTATGGGCGGTCACCCATTGCCGGTATCCTGAGCCTTGCGCTGCAGCCATGAGATACACTGGCTTTTGGGAAAGATCGCGTGCGCGTTCCGCGGTAGTCAGCACGACCGCCGCTGCGCCATCATTCTCCTGACAGCAATCAAACAGGTGGAAGGGTTCGACGATCCAGCGAGAATTATAGTAGGCGTCGCGTGTCAGCGGACGGCCATACATAATCGCACGCGGATTATACTGTGCATGTGTATACGACGCTAAAGAAATCGCGGCTAATGACTCCTGGCTGATGTGATGCTCGTACATGAACCGCTGGGTACGCATCGCGAACATCTGAGCCGGCGACATCAACCCATAGGGGATGGTAAACGCCTGCGGGCCGCGCACCCGCGTCCCTGCGTGGCCTTGCCCAAAGCGACCAAACTGGCCCTGCGCAAGGGCGCGAAACGCGACAACATAGGTTGCATAGCCAGCCACGATCGCCGCGGCGGCATTGCCTACGGCACCAGCCATGCCACCGCCACCCCCCCCCCAGTGCATGTTGGAAAACTGAATTTGCGGAACGCCGAGCGCGGCGGCGAGTCGTGTAGGATCATTACGGTCGTCACTATACGAGGCGAAGCCGTCGATGTCCTCAACGCGTAACCCTGCATCGACCACCGCCTTTTGGATCGCTTCGAGGGCGAGTTGAAACTCGGTGACCGGTGCCTGACCGGCTTTATAGTAACGAGTTTCGCCGATGCCCACGATCGCAACTTTATCCTTGATCGAGTAGTCGGTCACACCCTGCTCCTTTTTTCATAATCTCTCTTGAGCATACGATGTTATGAGGTATCACACCCTGGGCTTCAGGGGAAAGGGGTTGGCTCTGTCGATAGCACAACCCGGCAAAAGTCGAGAATGAACCTGAGTGCTTACGAGAAGAAGAGCAAGAGGTGAGCTGCAAGAAATTGGAGTGCCTGCCCCTCAGAGTCAGTCACAATGGCTTTCTGTGGCCCTGTTTACCCGCGGCGACGAAGAGCTTCTGATCCGGGCAGCTCTGCTCCATTGTCCTGCTGAAGAACTTACGAGACACGATACTAGCTACTGAAGAGCCGCACCGGCAGATACGAGTGCTGCATGGCACGGATGTCTGCTAGGGGTGCGAACGCCCCCATTTCTTCGAGATCACGTTCGAGTGCAGTAGCGACCAGAGCTGAGAACTGGGGGCGGAGTCCCAGCAGAATTTTCTGCGCTTCGCGGTGTCCGAAACAACCAAGGCGGAGCGCCGCACTCAAGAAGCTCACCGCAAAGGTATACAGGAGGACAATGCCGCCGGCACGCAACGGCATCTGCCACAGCGCGCCCAGCAGCCCCAGACACACTGGTGCATTCCCTTCGCTTCTGCCAGTTTTGACTGCCTGGGCAAAAGCATGGAGCAGGGGAAGATCGACGAGGGGGGTCAAGGTCTCAAGTACTGCGCGACCCGAGCGGGCGCAACCCTGACGCAGTTCCTGTGGTACCAATGCTGCGGTCAGTTGTTGATCGATGCTCAGCAAGCGGTCCAAGTCTGCGACCTCCGCTGCTCGGTGGGCGTGGACATAGGCGACGAGGTCGAGCGACGCCACTTTGCCAGTCAGATAGTTCTCCAGCAACCGAGGAATCTCCTTTTGAGACTGCGATTGCAAGCTGATGAACGCTTCCAACCCGTGAGAGAGGGTGATGATCCCAGATGGGAAAAAAGAGTCGGCAAGTTGCAGTGCGACAATCAGTGAGGTATCGTCCACGAACGTTCTCCTGCATCTTGCGGCCACGCGCGCTGCTCGTAATGAACGGAAAAACAGTCCAGCAGATGGTGCGTCTTGAGCACGGTCTCCATGACTGCCCGGTCGATCGAGACCGGCACCAGCACCTGTTCTCCGACGACTGCTATCGGCCAGTGTTGATTACCCAGCACATGCCCGAGCCGCACGGCCCGGTCTAGCCGTTCGGTTTCGCTGGCACAGGGGAGAGGGGTCAGCACCATGACTTCCTGGAGAGAGAGGTGGATGAGGACGCCTCCATCCTCCCCGTCCAGGGCAAAGAGGTCGCCATCAGCGAGCCTGACACCCCGCTGTAAGAGCAAGCCGAGTTCGCGACCTTGCAGCGTATACAGACGGAGGCGACTTTTGTACGCTTCGCGTTCGTCGATGGTGACCTCATCGAGTAGGCCGGCCTGTTGCCACTGGGCAACACAGGTGGCCAAGGCAGGGTCAGTGTGAATATTACCGAGACGATGATACAAACGCTGCATATGTGTCTCCCAACTTTTATTTGGGGAATACGCATGCTGACACCCCGAGAGACCGGGTGCGCAGAGCCTGCCAGGCGGTATGGAGGACCCGACGGACTGCACGGACCTCGGACCCCACTACCTTGACGCCGATCCCGTACCCTCCCGGCAGGACGGTTGTGCCACAGGCTACCGCTGGTTCACCTGAGAGCAAGGCGTGAATTTCTTGCGCCCAAACAGGGGGTACGACGGGACCAATGAGCAGTGCTTGTCCCCAGACATGGTGAGGCCCAAGAATCCCCGGGCCTGCGAGGTCCTGTTGCGCCGGAAAGACCAGACTCCGATCGTGTAGCAGGAGCGTTTCATGAGAGTTGCGCACGCTCAGACTGGTGGCGAGTGCGTCAAAGGAGGCACTGCCTGCAGGACGATGAGACACAAACAGTTCGGCGAAAAAAAAACGTGCTTCCTCCCCCAATTCCACTTGTAGTTGTTGACCAAAGCGGGCTCCAGGAAAAAGAATGATGGGCTCTGGAACGTATTCAGCATACGCTCCTGGGCCGAGCACGAACGAGATCTGCTGCAGTGCGCAGTTCGCGGTCATCGTGTGGATCTTCTCTGCTGCCTGATTGGTCAGGTGCACCTGTGCTTCGGGGCCGAGGACGAAGCGCAGCGATGTCCGGTCCCCCTGGATGAGTCCACCGGCCGGAGTCTGTACATACACCACAGTCATACCTGGTAGGGCCGGGTCCAAATACCAGGGCCGGGTCAAATGAAAGGGATGGGTCACAAAAGAGTGACGCAGTCGCGTCTTTCCTTGCTCGGCAGCGAACGTGAGCATACACTCCCCGCGTTTTCCTGCTGATCCAGCTGGACGTTGGGCGAGGGGCTCATGCAGGTAGGTGGTAAATGCGCGCGGTAACCTGAGTGAGGTCTCGGGTGTTTCCGTGGTGCTGTGCCACTGGGAAACACCAACACGCGCCTGCTGCTCCTGAGAGGAGGAGACTAAGCGAACAGCAGTTCCTGCTCGATCCACGTCCCCACCTCGGCGATACCCTGGCCAGTCTTGCAATTGGTCAACAGAAAAGGGCGAGCACCGCGCACCCGTTGAGCGTCCTGGATCATCGTCTCCAGATGAGCGCCGACGTAGGGGGCGAGATCCACCTTATTGATAACGAGCAAATCAGACCGGGTGATTCCTGGCCCCTGCTTGCGCGGGATGTCATCACCACCAGCGACGTCAATCACAAAAATGAACGCGTCAGCGAGTTCTGGTGAGTAGGTCGAAGCAAGATTATCCCCGCCGCTCTCTAAGAGGATAAGGTCAAGCGCAGGAAAACGCTCTTCCAGTAGGCGGACCGCTTCCAGGTTCATCGTCGGGTCTTCGCGGATGACAGTGTGCGGGCATGCTCCTGTTTCCACCCCGATGATGCGCCCCGGCGCCAGAAAGCCCCGGCCGCGTAAGCGCTCAGCATCTTCCTGGGTGAGGATATCGTTCGTCACGACTGCCACCTCTCTGCCACGTGCTTGGAGAAAAGGAATCAGTTGTTCGATGAGCGCAGTTTTCCCGGAACCGACCGGTCCCCCTACACCCAAGCGAGGGACATTAGTGCGCGCGGTCACAGCTTTTCCTCAGTGCGGCTTGAGCCACTGAGGCGCGGTTCTGCGGCAGTCAGCAAAAATCCTTTTTCTTGAGCCAGTTGCAGCGCACGCCGATTGGGCTCCAGGTGCGTGCAGTAACTCAAAACCGCCCTATGGCTGCCTGCATGGGAATTGCCACCAGCCGAGTGGATATGTGGACCTTTGGGTTGGGTTCTGGTCTTGCCGGCTTGGGAGGGGTGGCTTTGTCCCAGATTGGCAATGTGGGGCCGGAGCTC
>CAZCWX010000095.1:0-4967 GCA_964502465.1 uncultured Enterobacteriaceae bacterium
TAAAGATACCGGAATCGGGATTCACGGCGACTCGCCGAAACAAGGAACCAAAAGACACAGGTTTGGAGCTTCTTTCTTAAAGAAAATATATCAACACATGAGGGAACTATCGATCATGTGAGCGAGCCGGCAGGGTACCACCTCCCAAATTTCGCTTCCGATCCACTAAGGTCTTGCAACGTTGGTTTCTGGTGAATTCTAAAGAAGCTCCGGCGATCCCGATGAGCCGCTTGGGCTGCGGCCAGAGGCGCTCCGAACCACAATGGGCCGATTTGTCAACGCGTACGGACAGGTTCGGACAGAGTACGATGACTCCCGGCGTGACAACCTCCCGCATGTAGACCATTCGGCCGGTACGGGGGCAAGAGTCGGCCCTGCCGAGAGCGCATACGCCTACGAAAGATTGTCGGAACTGTTTTCGGACTGGGTCTGCTGCAGGTCTTGAAGAGCATCTTTTCGACTCAGCCTGATTTTCCCCAGACGATCGACTTCCAAAACTTTGACCCTTACCTGATCGCCCTCTTTAAGAACGTCCGACACCCTCTGAACGCGCTCGGCCGAGAGCTGTGAGATATGGACCAGTCCGTCGGTGCCGGGAAGAATTTCGACGAAGGCGCCGAAGTCGACAACTTTCCTTACCGTACCGTTGTAGATCTTGCCGATCTCGGGTTCCGCCGCTATGTTTTGAACCATCTCTATAGCTTTATGCAAACCGGCTGCATCGCTGGACGCAATGGTCACCGTGCCGTCGTCCTCGACATCCATCTTGACGCCGGTCGCCTCGATGATCCCGCGAATGACCTTGCCACCGGGGCCGATGATCTCTCGGATTTTTTCAGGCTTGACATTTATGGTGGTAATTTGAGGAGCATGTCCTGAAATATTGGCCCGTGGAGACGCAAGCGTTTGGTTCATAATCCCGAGAATCCCTAAACGCCCGTCTTTCGCCTGGTATAGCGCCTGATGCATGATTTCCCGCGTCACACCGCTGATCTTAATATCCATCTGGAGGGAGGTTACACCGTCGGCCGTGCCCGCTACTTTGAAATCCATGTCGCCCAAGTGATCCTCGTCGCCCAGAATATCAGACAGAATACGAAATTCGTCGCCGTCTTTGATCAAGCCCATGGCTATTCCAGCCACCGGCGCGCCGATCGGAACACCGGCGTCCATCAAGGCTAGCGAACCACCGCAGACCGTCGCCATCGAAGTAGAGCCGTTGGACTCGAGAATTTCCGAAACACTTCGAAGCGTATAGGGAAAGCTCTCTTCGTCGGGGAGCACCGGCAACAAAGCCCGCTCGGCCAGGTTTCCGTGACCGATATCGCGCCGGCTCGGGCCACGCAGGAACTTGACCTCACCGACACTGAATGGCGGAAAATTATAATGCAGCGTGAACTTTTTGTAGTGCTCGCCGAGAAGCGCATCGACTCTCTGTTCGTCCGACGCAGTCCCGAGAGTCGTCACCACAAGAGCCTGGGTTTCGCCGCGCGTGAATAATGCCGAACCGTGGGTCCGCGGCAACACTTCAACTTCGCAGGTAATCGGGCGAACGTCTTTTAGACCACGACCATCGATACGCAGCCCTTGCTGAACGATCATATTACGAAAAATGGTTCGCTTCAGCTCTTCGAAGGCCGCTTTAATACCCTTTTCCTTTTGCGCGAATTCAATCAGAGCCTGGGACACGACCTCACTCTTTATTTCAGCGACTCTTTTGTAGCGCTCGAGTTTGTCCGGAATTTTAATGGCTCCGTTGAGATTCTCTAAGGCCAGTTCTTCGATCCGTCGCGCAACAGCTTGATCGGTCGTCACAAGCGGAATCTGCCTCTTGGCCTTGCCCAGCTCCCGCTTGAGCTCTTCTTGAAGGTGCAACAGCGGCTGGAGCGCATCATGGCCGGTAAATAACGCCTCGAGAATTTCATCCTCCGGGATAATATGGGCGCCGCCCTCCACCATAACAATGGCATCCTTACTCCCCGAGAGAAAAATGTCCGCATCACTCTCCTGGAGTTGGCTTTGGCTCGGGTTAATCACCCATCGCCCATCGATGCGTCCAATCCGCACGCCGGCCAGAGGCCCATCGAAAGGAATGTCGGATATATGAAGGGCAACAGAAGTCCCGAGCATGGCCGCGATATCTGGATCGTTCTCCCGATCCACGGAAAGCACTGTGGCGATAACCTGGGTCTCACAGCGAAGCCCTTCAGAAAACAGCGGTCGAATGGAGCGATCGATTAACCGGCATGTGAGAATTCCCTTCTCCGATGGCCGGCCCTCCCGTTTGAAAAAACCGCCTGGAATCTTGCCCGCGGCAAACGTTTTCTCCTGGTAGTCGACCGTCAACGGAAAAAAATCTATATCGGCCTTGAATTCTTTGGCCGCCACAACCGTCACCAACACCACGGTCTCGCCGTAACGAACCAGAGCTGCGCCGTCGGCTTGCTTGGCGAGTCGGCCGATTTCGATGGATAGCGGACGGTTGTGAAAATCTATTTCTATTTTTTTGATCATGAGATGCTTCTCCGAGAAGTGATGGACGAACGTTAGGAACAGGGGATGGCATCGTCATTTGGCATCCACCGTATGGAATGATGACCGTGGGGATCGTGAGGGTTTTTGTCAGGGCTTCTGAATTCGCTCGATGATTTCCTTCAAGGTTACCATATCTAATTTCTTAAAGTGCTCCGCTAGTTCTCTTTTCGATTCATGGAAAACTTCTGAGGAAGGATCCGTTGCTGCGATGATCTCTGCAAGTTGCAAGGCCCGCTCTTTAGGGTTTTTCTCGGTAGCCTTCTTTTTTCTCGTTCTCCTCACCACTACCACTGGTCCATCTCCCTACGCAAAATGAACGGGCCTGTGTTCATGTGGACGGCGCATAATCGAGAGCCTACTCACCAGTTGCCTTCTCGAACCATAGGGGAATGAATGCAGTCTTCCGCTGCGGTGGTCATCTTCCGACAGAGAACTGCAGACGAAAGTTGCGCCGGCTCATTATGAAGGTTTTGTCTTCCCAAAGCCTGAACGGTGTGACAAACATTTCGCGCCTGTATTGCTGACGATTAATTTGTACAGTACTATCGAACACTAGTCAAATAGCTCTGTACAGTGGGAGGGACAACAATGGCGCACGAGGATGTTGTGGGTAGACTTTGGGCGCACAGTTATCCCCGGTTGACTCAGGATCCGGCAGCAGCGGTAACTTGTAGAGTCATCCGGAGAATAATCGAGTTCCGGGCTGAGTCGATCGTTGGTGATGAAAGTTGGTTAGAGAAGGTCGACCAAATCGTCCAAGTCTTTGCCATTCCCGTGGACCAATGGAGGGAATTTAATAGTTTGTATTCACAACGTGAAGGCACCGATCATGGCGCTACAGAGCGAAGCTCCCGATGCGAAAACAACGGTGCTGCGGGAAAAACGATCAAAGTATAGGTCCCGCCTTATTGGAAAGGTAAACGTAATGACAGCAGGAGAGGAATCGGTCAAGCCGAAGATCACAGTTATTGCCAAAGAAGACGTAAGGCAAATGGTCGTCTGCCTGCTTAAGGATAGAGACAAGCTTCATTCACTGGTAGCGATCGGCCGAAACGACAAGGGCGAGATTTATTTTTATGACACCGGCGGCGATATTATTGAAGATCTTGGGAGCTTGGAATACGTCAGAGAGCACCTTCTCAGGCGTAACGGAGGCTAATAGCGCACGGACTCCCCCAGCGGCTATGCGCGGATGATAGAAGCGCTACTAATCGCCTGCACGGCCCTGGGGACCGGCACGTTCATCGATCTTTTCCAACCCAAAGTCTGATCTTGGCATGCTGAAACCGACCGCGCACTTTCGCGCTTTGTTGATGCGATAGCTAAATTGGGGAAGCGTTTAAGGCTCTGTTCACTACGGTTAGCTGTGACCCGCACTTTCGATTGGTCGCTGCACGCGTTCGTAAGATGCTTACAGCCCGGAGCTTCGCTGTATAAGCAGCGCGATCCAAGCTTAGCGACGCCAAGAAGTGCACTCTGTCCGCTGGCATGATTTAAAGAATCCGTGTTCGGGATGCAGGACAGACATTCGTCTGCGTCGTTATCGCGCTGGCAAGAGATACAATCCTTCACACGTTATACTCATAGAGAAGCCTCGACGCGGCGGCATTCCCCTCAGCCTGATGAACCTGCTATGCTCGGAAGATCAAAATTTGGAGGATCATTATGAATGCATCACATCTCGTGCGCAGTATGTCGTTTGCGATCTGCTTATGTTTGGCTGGCGCCGGCGGCGTTGCGCACGCGCAGCCGGCAAAACAGTACGAACCGCACGTGGGGCAGGAAGGCAAGGATGTCGTCTGGGTGCCGACACCCCAGGCGCTGGTCGACAAGATGCTCGATATGGCCAAAGTCACCGCCAACGACTACGTCATCGATCTCGGGTCCGGTGACGGCCGCACCGTCATTACCGCCGCCAAACGCGGCGCCAAAGCCCACGGCATCGAATACAACCCCGACATGGTCGAGCTGGCAAAACGCAATGCCGCCAAGGAAGGGGTCAGCGATAAAGCGACCTTTGCCAACGCCGATCTCTTCGAAAGCGACCTCTCCCATGCCCAGGTCATTACTATGTTTCTTTTGTCGAGCATCAATATGAAATTGCGCCCGAAAATCCTCGATCTAAAACCCGGCACGAGGATCGTCTCAAATACCTTTGATATGGGAGAATGGAAACCGGACCAAACGGGAAGGGCGCACAATTGCAACAATTATTGCACCGCTTATCTCTGGATTGTGCCGGCAAAAGCGGGCGGCACCTGGAAGCTGCCCAACGGGGAGTTAACCCTCAAACAGACTTTTCAGATGATCAGCGGCACCCTCAGGTCCGGCAACGTCGTCGCGCCCGTCAGCGGCAAGCTCGATGGCGATCAGATTATTTTCAGTGCCGGTGAAGCCCACTACACCGGTCGGGTCAACGGCAACTCCATGGA
>CAZCWX010000096.1:0-6055 GCA_964502465.1 uncultured Enterobacteriaceae bacterium
ACGTTTTTCCAAAAAGGCGCGCACCCCCTCTTTATGGTCCTCGGTCTGTCCGCAGCGCGGATGAGTTTCAGACTCGCGATCGAGCATAGTGCGGAAATCCACCGTTGTTGACATGTTGATGTTCGCTTTCATATAGCGATAACTCACGAGTGGACCATGAGCGATACGTTCTGCGATGGCCGTTGCCTCTTCCCACAGCGTGTCATGCGCGACGACGCGATTTACTAACCCAATGCGGTATGCCTCTTCTGCAGAGATCATGTCGGGAAGAAAGAACAGTTCTTTGGCTTTCGCCTGCCCTACTAAATTGGTCAACTGCCACGTGACGCCAAAATCACCCCCGTACCCCACTCGGGCATAGGCGGTACCGAACCTTGCCTGGTCAGAGGCAATCCGCAGATCGCACGAGAGGGCTAATCCCAGCCCTGCCCCTGCCACTGGACCGTTGACGACGGCAATCGTTACTTTTGGCATGGTATACAGTAGCCAGGGCCACTCATGGCTCCCGCGCAGCGCATCGATCCGCTGCTCTAAGGTCTTGTCTGCTGTTCCCATCTCTTCGCCTCTCTGCATCGCCGACACATCGCCACCGGCACAGAACCCTCTCCCTGCACCAGTAAGAATCACCGCACCGACGTCTGGACTGGTGGCCATCTCCCGCAGTGCAGCCACCGCAGCAGAGCCCATAGCCGGGGTGAGCGCATTGAGCTTATCAGGGCGATTCAGCGTCAAGATACCAACCCGATTGTTCACCTCAACAAGCAGATCTGCCATCGTTCTCTCCTCTCCTTGTAGAAGTTCGCCAGATAGACAGTTGCACTCTAGCGTGTTTGCCAGATAAAGGAAGAGATTCTCCCTGAAAAGTAAGGAAAGGCTGTCGTGAAACAAAAACTGACATTGAGCGTGGTTGATCAATCCCCGGTGCGCCAGGGCGGCACAGCCGCCGGTGCATTGTGGGAGACGGTCGCTTTGGCGATGGCTACGGAGGCGCTGGGCTATCGGCGCTTCTGGGTGGCAGAACATCATAACCTTCCCGGCTTTGCCGGCACCAGCCCGGAGATTCTCGTCGGCCAGATTGCGGCGCGCACGAATACCATCCGCGTGGGTAGCGGTGGGGTGATGTTGACGCATTACAGTGCCCTGAAAGTGGCAGAAACTTTTCGGGTACTCGAGTCGTTATACCCTGGTCGGATCGATCTCGGGATCGGTCGCGCTCCAGGCAGCGACTCGCGGACAGCCGCTGCGTTAGCGTATCCTGGACAGGTACGAGATGTCAGCTATTTCCCAGAGCAAGTCGATGACATGCTCGCCTACCTGGCTGACGCCCTTGACCCTGCACACCCGTTTGTCGGCGTGCATGCCGGGCCAGAAAAAGGAGCCATGCCAGACGTGTGGCTGCTCGGCTCTGGGATTGATTCTGCTTACCTGGCTGCCCAACGAGGGCTGCCATTTAGCTATGCGCACTTTTTTGGGGTCGGGATCGAACATGGACCAGCGATTGTGGAGAACTACCGCCGCCATTTTTGTCCCTCGGCTCTCTTGTCCGAACCGCAGGTGAACGTCGCAGTGCAGGTCTTGTGTGCCGAGACTGAGACGGAAGCCCGGCGGCTTGCTGCCAGCCGGAACTACGTCCGGCTCAACATCGCCTTAGGGCGCCGTCAGGGCATTCCGTCTGTCGAGGATGCGCTTGCCTACCCGTATAGCCCAGAGGAGTTGGCGTACCTGGCACGGTTCCGCCGCACCGATATCGATGGCAACCCTCAACAGGTGCGAGCGCAACTCGAACATCTCGCGGACGTGTATCAGACCGCTGATCTCAGTATCGTCACCATCTGTTATGACTTTGCCGCACGGGTCCGCTCATACGCACTTGTGGCAGAGGCATGTGGGATGACGGGCTGAGACAATACTGATTTTTGTGAACAGTCTCTCTCCTTACTCGTCAAGATCCACTTTCTGATACACCTCAGTCAAGGAGCAAGGCCAAGTCTTGTGACATCAGTATGCGGACAACTACTCTAAGCAATCCCCTCCAACAGTGCCAGACGCACGAGCGCAAGCGCATTGAAACTCATACGCGTACGGTCTGGGCGACCGCGACCCGCCATATTGTAGGTTCGGGTCTTGAATGCTTTACCATCGGTAATGGAGAGAAACGTCTGCCCACGGGCGAGGTTTTCTGCTCGGTCCGTCAGGTCAGGGAGAGAATACAGCGCGAGACCCAGGTCACTTCCTGCTTGCGCACGGATGGCCCACGCCAGTTCGTTCGTGAGTGCCACCGGATCGGTCCATAACTCTTCGACCCGTGCGGGTTCACGTGCCGTGGTCAGCAGCCGGCGGAGAGGAGTCGCGCCATTACTAATGATTCCTTCGATAAAATGCTCAGCGTCGGCTTCTTGTAAGCGTTCTGCCACCAATCCTCCAGTCAGGTCTTCGCACACGGCGATCGTCTTGTCTGTCTCACGCAACAACTTCCCGACCGCTTCCTCCAGGGTCTCTTCATCCACCGCAAAGACATGGCGCCCAACCAATTGGCGCACCTTGGCTTCGACCGGCGCGACCAGTCGCAATGCGTCTTCCCTGGTTGCCGCTTTCGCAGCGATGCGGACATCCACTTGCCCGGGATGGGCAAGCACCCCAACAGTCGGATTCTGGGAATTGGCAATGAGATGGCCAATAAGGTCATCCACCCGACTCTCTCCGAGCTCTGCGACTTTCAGGACGCGATAGGTGATGATCTCGGCCAGTGAGAATTTCCGTCGCAGATAAGGTGCGACCTCGTGATCAAAGAGCCACTTGAGTTCAAACGGCACGCCAGGGAGGGCAAAAATAACCCCACGTGGATCTTCAACGATAAAGGACGGTGCGGTGCCATTGGGATTCTCGACCGCAATCGCGCCGGCAGGAATGTAAGCCTGCCGCTCGTTATTCGGGGTCATAATGAACCCCCGGCTGCGGAAACGGTGATCAATCTGTTCGAGCAGATGTGGGTCGAGCGCCAACTGCCGTCCAGTGACCTCAGCGACGACTTCTCGGGTTAAATCATCCTGCGTGGGACCGAGACCACCACCGGTAATGACCACGTCGGACCGTTCCAGTGCACGAGTCAGGACCTCTTTCATACGAGCGGGATTATCTCCCACCACCGTCTTATAGAACAGATTGATGCCGAGCGCAGTGAGTCGTTGTGCCAGCCAGGTTGAATTTGTGTCGACAATCTGTCCCAACAGTAGTTCAGATCCAATGGCGACGATTTCAGCATTGGCCATATAGGCATTCCTCCCGCCCTCGATGTATGATCGATGCGCGCGGGCAGGTCAACAGGAGGAGTACGATGGCACAAGTAGGACTGGTGATCGACCGGGACAGTTGGGCAGTGCTTCAGGACGAACCCCTCTACTCGGCGCGTTTTATTCACCGTGAGGGATCAGAAGAGATCGCGCTGGTCATGCGCGTAGAAGAGTTAGACTGGGTTCTGCAAGCGCACCCGCCGCTCACCTGTAGTCTGACGACGTGGTGTAGCCCCCAGGGCACCTGGATCGTTGTGGTTGCCTATCAGATCCATCCGACCTTCGGGGAAACAAAAGGCGGGATTTTCTATTTCAACCCTCGTCAGATTGAGGACAGCGAGATTTTACGCAGGCTGCCGCAGCAGGAGAGCCTTTGCCTCATTTTCTTGAGCGAAGACTGCAGCACACACTACACGGTCAAAGTTGTCCAACCGCCGCAAGAGCTTGCCTCTTGGCGACACCAGCTTGCCACCGTGGCACAGGCGCTAGCAAGCGAACGACTGACTGGTGAAGAGGATCCAGACTTCGCAATAGCCTTGCAAGAGTTTCTCACCACCTCCAACCAATGATGAGTGGTGACCAGCACAAAGCTTCGTGTCGCCTCTTCTCCGCGTTGTCCCGTTCTGATGTGGAAAAGGGGGGCAGTCCCGGGTACCACCCATATCTGCCTCCCCTTGCGAGGTTGCCCTATTGGACTTTCAACTCAGCCCGCCGGTTCATCGCACGGCCCTCTGGATTGTCTCTCCCGTCAGGCAAGGTGTTCGGCGCCACTGGTTCTGCCTCGCCTTTACCCACTGTTTCCAATCGGTCATCGGCAATTCCCTTTGACACCAGATAGCGCTTCACCGCATTCGCTCGTCGCTGTGATAGCCGTAAGTTATACGCCTCGGAGCCGATCGAATCGGTGTGCCCTTCAATCGTCACCCGGATGTTCGGATTCTCCTCCAGGATACGTGCCGCTTCGTCAAGAACCGGTTCAAACTCAGGTTTGATATTGGCCCGGTCAAAATCGAAATTAATCCCTCGCAACACGATCCGCTGCGGCTCAGCTGGCGGCAGCGGGGGTGGGGGTGGCGGGGCTACTATCGGAGCGGGGGGCGGCGGGGGTGGAGGTGGCGGGGGAGCTTCTTCGCCGGCGAGCCTATAGCCGACGATAGCGCCGATGATGGCACCAGCTCCTGCACCAATTCCTGCTCCCAAATCACTGTCGTCGTCGTCATTAGTCGCATCGACAATCGCACCGATACCAGCGCCAACGGCAGCGCCCGCCAGCGCTCCTGCGACCGTGTATGTCCGTTTCTTTTCAGAAACCGCACAGCCGCTAATGCCCCCTAAAGCAAAAAGCCACAATACCCAAAATCCTAGCCCTCGATTCATGACTACCCCTCCTTTTCCTTGCACCAATCCTTGCCCAAGCCTTCCTTTTCCCAGGCAAGGAGTACCCACTACAGGGTACTAATGTACAGCATAGTCGTTGCTTATTGCAACAGAGTAGTTCAATACCCGACCTCCATTTTTGTCCTCACACCCGCACCCTTCCTCATCGACTAGAGTAGTCAACAGCATACCGAAGGCTATGGTTCAGGTCTACCCGCCAATCGTTCAGATTACGGTTCAATTTAACTGATACTCAATGAGATGATGGCCACGGAGGAACAGGCGAGAGCTTTAGATATGTGGGATCCTCTGTAGGGAGGCTCACCTTTCTCGCCCGGATTGATGTGGCCACGCCCAAATCATAACCCTACCGCCGCACTTGCTAGTGGCAATCCAATGCTCGATGACTTTCCCTAGCGTCCTCTGTTTTTTTCCTACCGACAAAGAACCGTAACTTGCCTTCTTCTCTGTGTCCCAATTCTGCGTCGTGCAGAGGATAAAGCTGTATCGTTTCTGAAACGATCGACTGGAAGACGGCGCGCCGCGAATGCTCTGGGTCCTTCTTTTCTTCTTGCTCTCATGAGGGTTTTCCTCTACGCAAAGATTCTCTCTAGGACTTGCTTCTCTCGTTTTTATCGAGCTTTACACCTGACTCTTTTGAGAGAGCAAGGCAGAGATAGCAAGCACCAAGGTTTCCTTCTCTCTCAGGTGTGAGTGTGTATGGCCTCGCTTTTGCACCCGCATCATGTCGATCACATTCTTTCGGACGGGAGGAACACCATTATGTTGAGTTGGGCTCTCACTTTTTTCATTGTTGCGCTCATAGCAGGAATCCTCGGACTGACCGGTGTAGCCGGTGTGGCAACCGAGATTGCGTGGGTTCTTTTCGTCGTCTTTCTCATTCTCTTTGTTGTCAGTTTTGTCTCAGGTCGCCGCGTACCACCACCTGTTTAGGAAGGAAGCGAATGTCTCGCTTGCGGGACAGAAAAACACCTTTCGATTAACACAATAGCGATGTTTAGAGCTTTTTCCTGTTCCCTCTTGTGGCACGTCTGTTGCTCATAAGAGAACAGGAAACCAATTCACTGATAGTTTTCCAAGGAGGTATATTATGATCACAAAACGTCAATTACAGGCGGGAGCAATAGGGCTGGCTACAGTGTTTGCCCTGGGGGCCTGTTCGCAACCACTGAGTAGCCGTGAAAAAGGGGCCTTGATCGGAGGCGGTGGAGGTGCGGCTGCTGGCGCGCTGGTTGGTGGTATGACTGGCGCACCCGGCACCGGCGCGGTCGTGGGTGGAGCACTGGGGGCAACCGGAGGTGCTCTCGTAGGAGACCAAAAGGATAAACGAGAAAGGGACCGGTACGACTAAGAAAAGACTCAGGACA
>CAZCWX010000097.1:0-13847 GCA_964502465.1 uncultured Enterobacteriaceae bacterium
CATGGTGGCTTCTCCTTTCGCCTCTTATGATCTGCAGGAGAGGGGGATTTGTCAAGAAAATATGGCTTGTGTTGTTGGCTTGACAGCTTCAGAACTGTGGCTGATTATACTCTTTATTGCATCGTATTGCTCGCTTACAGGAGGCTGGTTGGATGGGCCATGATGTTGGCTGTGGGGGATCTCGGTTATCACAACGGCCTGGCATGATGGGGTGGGGTGGGGTGGCGATGCTGCTGCTGTCACTGCTCTTGCTCCCGCCAATAGGAGAGGCGCAACGCTCACCGCATACTGAGGACCCGATTAAAGTCGTACAGGCCAAAAAAGGTGCGAACAAGGAAAAGCCAGTCCCTTATCAGACCGCCATCCTTGTGGAGGCTGAAACTGGGAAGGTCTTGTTTGAAAAAGACGCCCACCTGCCGTGGCCACCTGCCTCCATGGTCAAAATGATGACGACGATGATCGTCTTGGACCAGATCCGAAATGGGGCTGTCAATTTTGGGGATCCGGTGACTACGTCGCGTTGGGCAGAGCGGATGGGAGGCTCACAGGTCTATCTGAAAGAAGGGGAAATTTTTACGGTTGAGGACCTGCTCAAGGCGGTTATGGTTCATTCCGCGAACGATGCTTCTGTGGCATTAGCTGAGCATGTGTCTGGCAGTACCGACGCTTTTGTTGATCTGATGAACGACAAGGCTGAGCAGCTTGGCCTGAAAGAGACTCGTTATCATAGTGTCCATGGTCTGCCTCCAGACCCAGGGCAAGAAGACGATTTGATGAGTGCGTACGACTTGGCGTTGTTGGGACGGGAGCTGATGAAATTCCCCGAAGCGGCGCAATGGGCTGCAGTCACCCAGGAACCGTTCCGCGATGGCCAGTTCACCATGACCAACCCGAATCATCTCTTGCGCCAGTTTCCTGGGTCCGACGGGATTAAAACGGGATTTCATAACAAGGCCGGATTCTGCGTCACCGGCAGTGCGAAGCGAGGCGATCTGCGCTTGATTGTCGTTGTTCTTGGTTCGACCCGGAAACAGGATTGTTTTCGTAGCGCCGCGCAGATTTTGACTCAGGGCTTTGCGAACTACCGGATGCTGGTGCCGGTGAAAGCCGGAGCGGCACTTGGACGAGACGCACTCGTCAAAGGTGGAGTGATTGAGCAGGTCCCTGTGGTTGCATCTCAAGACGTACGAGTTCTCATTAAGAAAGGCGAAGAGAAAAAAGTCCAAGTTGAAATCAATGTGCCTGACCGTGTGTCGGCCCCTGTCTCAACTGGGCAGGTGGTTGGCGAAATTATTGTCAAACTCGACGGCGCCGAAGTGGGCAAGACAGCGGCAACCGCATCCCAAGATGTGGCGCAAGCCAGCTTATGGAAGCGGTGGTGGCCGTTCTAACGAAGTGAAGCGGAGAAACGGCGACGGGGAGAGACGAAGACAGAAAGACAGAGACAGAGTCCCCGCCCCGCCTCTCCCTGTCTCTCCCCGGTTCCCCGTTTCTCCATTTCTCCGCTTCATGACTCCCTTGGTGAATGGCTGACCGCTGATCGCTTTTCCCGCCATTTAACCACCGGGCGAACTGCTCGGTTTCCTCTTTTGCCTTGTCCCACAACAATTTGACGGCCATATCTGGGTCCCAACTGCCTGGCTGCTCGATAAAATTGGCGACCTGTGGACTCTCGTGAATGCTCGCACGGAGGAACGGGTACTTGTCGATCCAGCCTGGAACCGGAGATTTAAGAAAATACGGGACTTCAGGAGTAACGACGGTTGCCGCTCGTCCCTTGCGGAGATCTTTACGATCCGAGCTAACGAAATCTTGCTTATAGTGGCGAATGTCTTGGGCAGTCAGATAATATCCCAGCAGAACGTTCGCGCCCGCGACCACGCGTTGCTCAGCCTCACCCTGACTCGCCCGGCTGAGCGCGGCGAGTTGAGCTTTTGCGTTTGCTACTGCTTGTTCATACTTGTTGGAGCGGTCGGTGAGCATGGCGACCGCTTCCACCGTTCGCAAGACGGTGAGTGCCTGGGTCCCGACTCGGTCGGTGGTGTGTTTGAGATTGGGGGGAAGTGGTGCGGACAGCATGGTCTGCAGATTAGCAACTGCTTCCTTTTCTTGTTGTTCTTCTTGCTTCCGCTGCCACAGTTCCGGTTCAAAGGCAAGCGGTTGGCGTTTTCCTTTCCGAGTCACCAACAACAGAATAGCTTTCTGCTCATCCCGTGCATCTTGCACCGCACGACTGTAGCTTTGGCAATCCCGAGCCTGCCAACTGTTGACCTGTTCAATGATGTCGCCGTTCACAAGCCCGATACGTGCTCCCTGACTCAGGGGAATAATGTCTGTAATGACAAGCGCAGGAGTGGCTTTGCTCCCTGGTATTGTCGCTGGGGTGAGAGACAAGCCAAGAATGTCCTGTGCTTCCTGGCAGGGATTGTCTGCTGCCATCGCTGAAGACAGTCCCACCACAAAAATAACGCCAGCAACTCTCCCCAATATCTTTTGCTTCATGTACTGCCTCGTTTGCGCAAGACGGGGTTTCATATACTCTGTCAGCGAGCTTTCAGCAACTAGCGATGTCGTGGAGATATAATACCTTGTGACTTCGCTTCCGCCCATGCTCTGGGCCTGACACTGGACAGAGAACCGGGGCGACGATAAGCAGGAAATATTGTAAGATAATAGCTATGTCTCACATGACGGACATTGACGAGATCAACCAACTCATTCAGAGCATGGGAGCGAAGTTCCGGGCAGAGATGAAGCGGGAGATTGGCCCTGCACCGACTCGACTCCCAGTCAATCAATCTTTCTCTCTTGCTGCTACCCATATTTTCTTTGCTACGCCAGATACCGTACGTCGCATCCTCGCACAGACGACGCCAGAAGAGATTGCCCGGCAGGGAAAGCGGCTTGGCAATGGTATCCCTCCGCTTGCCCTCTGGATGCTGGGATATCTCTTTTTAGTTGGTCGCGAGATCTTGATCGACCTTGGCGAACTGAAAGCACGGTCGCGCGCTGACCAGATTGCCTTGGTGCTCGATTTTTGGCGTCGGCTGACCTTTACCCATCGTGGTGATGGTCACCTCGATAACAGCGAAGCCGCTGCCGCCAATCCATTTTTGCCATCCCATATTGTGCAACAGCTCTATAAAGCCTTGATTCCTACGGACAGTGGAATCCGCCGCCGGGTGCAGGATCTGTTCTCCTCACTAGAGGAGTATGTGTTCCTCCTTAATGCTGAGGGACGTCTTGGCATCGTCGATTCTGGTCCGTACCCACTCAATATCGAGCGAGTGCTGATCGTGCGTGAATTCTTCGACCTCAAGGCAACGTACTATCCCTGGCATGAAACAGTAATGGATCTCCCGTACCACACCTGCGCCTTGGCCTTTACGCTTGATTCGGCTGAGTTCCACAGTATTATCCTGACTGATCGCTCTGTCGTGTTGACGGAACCAGCTGAGTACACTGAGGCAATCCGCGAAATGACTTTTGTGGGAAGCAACGATGAGACGTTCCACGTATTGCCTTTTACGGAGATGGATCGGCTCGCTCGCTCGGCGAGAAAAGTGCAACCAAAGCTGATCGAGTGGTTCGACCGTCTCTCTCGCCGCGAACAGATTATTCAAGGGGCGCTTCCCTGGGCTCTGCGCCCGTTTGCCTTCATTCTCCAGAAAGAAGAATATCTGCCGGAACTGGACCCACGGGCGCTCCGACTGCTCCCCGCCTACGAAGCCGATGAGGCGCAAGCGGTTCGGTGGGCGACCCACCGCTGTTTAGCACCTGGTGCACGGAGTACTTTTGTGCCGCTTACTTGAACCGCTCCTTACCTGAAAGGTATGAGAGCAATTACTTCTTTGCGACAAGAAGGGCGAAAAACACTCCGAGCGTGACCACATGCGTGGTGACCAATCTATCTCTTGCTCTTTATTGTCTGGAACTCCTGGCAGGCTGCTACCAACTTGTGATAAGGACAAGGACGAAAAGGGAGGGAACAATCATGGCGATTTTGATTACCGGCGGCACCGGGTTTCTCGGGCGCCACTTAACGCGACATCTGCTCCAATCTGGCGAAAAAAATCTTGTCCTGCTCGACAGCAATCCCAACCTCGCGGCAGTTGCCGATGTGGCGGCACCGGTAAAAATCGTGCCTGGCGATGTGCGCGAACCGACCGCTCTTATCGACACGATCAAGAAGTACAACATTGAAGGGATTATCCACCTCGCGTACTTTCTCGGTACTGGAGGGATACGCAATCCTTTGCCTTCGATCCAAATCAACTGCATTGGCACGACCAACATCTTCGAAGCCGCCCGGCTCACTGGTATCACCCGTATCGTTTATATGAGTTCGGTGGCGGTGTTTCCCATGCGAACGACGCTCGCTAGCCCAGAACTGAGCGAGGATGATCCGCCCGCCCCAGATTCGGTGTATGGGGCGTGTAAGCTGTTCAACGAACACATCGCCAATTATTATGCGCAGGCGTATGGGCTGGACCCGATTGGCATTCGGCCAACTTCAGTATTTGGCGAAGGGCGTGGGCAGCGGCGCGGTGCTGAGTCTGACCATTTTATGGTCTTACCAGAACTGGCACTGTTAGGACATCCAGTAATCATGCCACCAGACGAGCAGGTGTCAGACTGGATGTATGTTGCTGATGCGGCAGAGGTTTTTCTGCGCGCCTATCGCGTGCAAAATCCCAAGCACCGTATTTTTAACATGAGCGGCACCTGCCGGCCGACGGGCGAAATTACCACCTATTTGCGCGCAATCCTACCGCAGGCCAAAATTTCCGTCAGTGAGAAACCCTTTGCCATGACCTCGTTAGTGAAAACTGATCGATTGCGGACGGAATTGGATTTCACACCGAGATATACGGTGGAGGATGGTATCCTGGCGTACCTGAACGATGTGAGGAAAAGGGAAAGGCTGCCGTTAGAATAGGCAGTCAGCTCTCAGCTTTCAGCTTTGAGTAAGAACAAGGCGCTCTTCCTTCCCTACTGACGGCTGAATGCTGACTCCTGGATACTGATTGCTCCCCGCTCATAGGTGGATAGGCGTTTCTCGGAGAACTCTATGGATTTTGGTGTCAGTTTCCAATCGCACATTCACAATAGCTGGAAGCACGCAGTGCTGGCCGAACAGATGGGGTTTACCCATGCCTGGTTCGTCGATACGCAAATGCTCGCCTCCGACGTCTATGCGTGTATGGCGCTGGCTGCTGAGCACACGCGTACGATTCATCTGGGCACTGCGGTGGCTATTGCCGGGACGCGGATCGCGCCAGTCATCGCCCATTCCATTGCGACTATCAACCAACTCGCGCCGGGTCGTGTCATCCTGGGCCTCGGGACTGGCCACACCGCCTGGCGAGCGATGGGTATGCCACCATTGCGTTTAGAGACGTTTCGCCACACGATCGAGGTGTGTCGTGGACTCCTGCGTGGTGAGGAGGTTGTGTACCACGAGCGAGGACGGCATAGCCGTATTCATTTCTTTGACCTTGAGCACGGATACATCAATGTACGCGACCCTCTGCCGATCTATCTTGCGGCCTCTCATCCAAAAGCATTAGCGTTGGCTGGTGAACTTGGCGACGGGCTCATCACTATCAGTATGCTCTCTCCAGACTTACTGCAGGCAACGCTGGTATCCGTCTCTTCCGGTCGGATGCAGGCTCCGGCTCGGCCAGACAAGTTCCCGGTCGTGACCATCGGTGTGTCGTGTGTGCTGCGCCCTGGTGAGGCGATGGAGAGCTCACGTGTCCTCACGCGTGTAGGACCACGCATTGCGGTCGCTCTCCACTATGCCTATGAGATTGTGCGGCAGGGGAAAAGTGCGCCGTCGTATTTGCAGACGTTTCTGACCCCTGAGTACTGTGCATACCTGGAACAGCGGTGGCCCGACATTCATGCCACGCATTCGCGCTTTCTTCAGCCCGGAGAAGATCAGTTCATCACTCCCGCTGCGGTCCAGGCGATGGGCCTCACCGGAACGCGAGAGGACATCATGACTCGACTGAGGCAGCTTGAAGCGGCCGGACTGACGCAACTGGTGATTTCGCCTCCCTGGGGGTATGTGGAAGAAAGCATTGTTGAGTTCGCCCGAGAGATTATTGCGCATTATTAGCGCAGGGTGCAGGCCCATTGAGGAAAAGCCTCAAACTGTTGGACCTGTTTTGGATTCCTGCTTGCGCGGGAATGTTCATGCGCCGGCGGCGCACCCTTGAGTATGAAAACGAGCCGGGAAGCCCCTTTTTTTGGGGAATGACGTCTTCTCTATCCCCCCGTGCATGCAAGCATCGAGGGAATTGCTCTTTCTGTGCTCGAAAGCACCCCACACTCGTTTTTTCAATGTCCGGCGACGTAGCCGCGAGCGAGTGCTGATCGGACTGGGTGAGGTTCAGTCGTGATAAAGGCCGCGCCAGCGCCGAGGAGGAGCAAGCCGCTGCAGGAAAGGAAAGCATAAAAGTAACTGTTGGTGATATCATACATAAAGCCGACAATGACCGGCCCGACCGCGCCTCCGAAGCTGGCTGCCACTGTGCCGAGCACGCCAGCGATTGCGCCAAAAGAACGGGTGCCAAAGTCGTGGGCAACGGTCAGCGGCCAAAGGACCACCAGTCCACCGTAACCCAAGCCGAAGAAGGGGACAAAGAGGACGAGAGTCCAGAAATCTGTGGGAGGCAGACAGAGAAACAGTCCGACGCCTGTTGCCTGCATGACCAGGCACAGCGCCAAGATGCGGTGCAGATGGCGAGCATTTTCGCTGGCCCAGCCGACGAAGAACCGCCCGCCCATACTCATCCCTAAGGTCAGCCCTGTCACAGTGGAGGCCGATTCGAGTGTCAACCCGGCATCCTGTAGAAACGCCACTTGATGAGCGGTCACGGCCAACGCGGCCATGAGGCCTAGACAGAACGCTACGCCCAACAACCAGAACGTGGGCGTACAGAGTGCTTCTTTTAAGCTCCAGTCTCCCGGTACTATTGCAGTCTCCCGCACGTCTTCTGGTGACGATGGCGGTTGCTGGCCTTGCCCGAGCGGGGTGAGGCCTTTCTCCTCTGGTGAGTCAGTGAGGAAAAACCATACCAGCGGAAGCATACCACCCAAAGCCAAAGCGGCGAGCCCCTGGTACGCAACGCGCCAGTTGAATTCTTCGATCAGGAAGCCAGCCAGTGGAACCAAAATCAGGCCGCCAGCACCGGCACCGATCAAAGCGATCCCCATAGCTCGCCCTCTTTTGGCCACAAACCACTGGGTGATCATCTTGCCCACAGTTGTTGGGCCGATACCTCCTAACCCTATGCCTAAAAAAAAGTACAAGACGTAGAACATCGCGAGGCTGCGCACCCTACTCAGCAGGAGCAAGGCGACTCCATCGATAAGCGCGCTGAGAAGAAAAACCAACCGCACGCCTTTCTGGTCTGCAAGCCACCCCCAGAATGGCAGTGTTAAGCCAGCAGCGAGCAAATACAGAGAGAAGGCCCCCGCTGTCTGCGCGCGGGTCCAGCCAAATTCCTGAGACAGGGGCTTCAAGAAGGCGGAAAAGATGTAGGTAAACCCCCCATCGATAATCGAAATGAAAAAAAGGATGCCGACGATGAACCAACCATAGAAAAAGCGTTCATGGCGGATGAATTGGTTGTTGCCTTCCCCTGATACGTCCATACAGACCTGGCCTCCCTCTTGGCCAACGGCAAACGAGAAGCAACGGTAGCATAGCTCTGCTATGAGCAAAAGAGTAACAGTTTACTACATCGAACCACGTAGGGTGCGAATAGGAAAGAGCTGACAACTGTGTTTCGCTGCTCTTGCAGTCGATTCCGCTCACGACTAAAGTCATAACTACAGGGGTCGTCAAAACAGCGATGTTTGCAAAAAGGAGATCTTCTCATGGCAGACCAAGGCTACGCTCGACCTGAAATGCTTGCCGACACCGACTGGTTGGCTGCGCATTTACAGGACGCCAATCTCCGCATCGTGGATTGCGACAACCGCGATGCCTATCGTCGTGCGCACATTCCTGGGGCCGTTACCTTCCGTGGGCACCACTATTTGAAAGAAGCAGAGGGGGCGTTGTCTATTATGGGGCCGGATCAATTTGCCGAGACCATGGGCGCGTTAGGGATCGGTGACGAGACTCTGGTGATCGCCTATGATGGGTTTAGTGGCCTTTATGCAACACGTTTCTGGTGGGCGCTCAATTATTACGGCCAGACGCACGTGAAGGTGCTCAATGGTGGTTGGGATAAATGGTTGGTTGAAGGTCGGCCAATTTCCCTCGCTGTCCCCCGGCTACCCAAAGCGACATTCACGCCGCACGTTCACGAAGAGTTGATTGCTCGCTGGGATTATGTGCGGGACGCGATTGGTCATGCTGACCAGGTGCTGCTTGATGTGCGCTCTGATGAGGAGTGGTCCGGTGCCAATGCCCGTGGCACGAAGCGGGGCGGCCGTATTCCCAGTGCCGTGCATCTTGAATGGCTCAACTACATCGATAGTAAAACGAAAACATTCAAACCTGCGACTGAACTCTGGGCAATGTTTGATCAGGTCGGAGTGAAACCCGAACGTGAAGTCATCACCTATTGACAAGGCGGTATCCGTGCGGCGCACGGATTATTCACGCTGCGGCTCTTAGGCTTTGACAGAGTGCGTAACTATGATGCGTCCTGGGCCGAGTGGGGAAACCGGGAGGATTTGCCCTTGGACAAATAAGGAGCAGAAAGTTCTTCGCTCTATGGCTAGACTATTGCCGCCCTCCTCACTTATTTTCTGTCAACAGAGAGAGACGCCCTGCCGGGGTGTCGCTCTCATGAGCCTGTGGGTTTGCTTTCTTGCCGGTTGCCTTGCGCTATTTGCCAGAACCAGCATCGCCCAAGAGAAAGAGCAGGGGGCTCTGGTTATCCAAGCCCTCGGGGATGCCGGGAAACAGAGCGACTCCCAAGTCCAGATCTATAGCGAAGGCTCGCAGACGCCAGTTGCCACAGCCAGGGTCGGTACCCCGGTGAATTTACCACCAGGCACCTATCGGATCGAATTCCAGGTCCTTGGTGGCAAAATCTCGCGTGACAATACGCTCGTGAGAGCTGGCCGCACCAGTACCGTGATGATCAACGAGGTCGCTGGTCTGCAAATCAATGTGCTCGACAAAAAAGGCCAAGACTTGGGTCTCGGTGTTGAGGTGTATGACAGCGTGTCCGGTGACAAACTCGGAGATTTTCTCAGTGGAGAACTCATTTTCGTCTATCCAGGAGTCGTCGATGTGAAAGTCGCTACTCCGCCTCAAGGGCAGTGGTGGCGCAAAGTGGAACTCCAAAGCGGTGCTCGCGCGGAACTCAGTCTCAAAGAACGAGTACAAGGCGAGCTACGGGTGCTCCCTTTGCTCACAGGACAGGACGTGAGTGCAGTCACCCAAGTGATCATCTACGAAGCTGGGACGCAGAAAGAAGTCACGCGCAGCGAGCCCAATCGTGAACATCGGTTTATGCTCGATGCTGGTGAATACGATGTGTTTGTCGCTAATCCGACGGGCAAAGGAAAACCCTTCGCATTAGAGCGGGCCGAAGTCAAGGGCGAAGAAACTGTCGAAAAGAAGGTGCCCTTAGATGAAGGCGAACGGCCTGCGCCCTCTACGACTCAGTCTCTGTAAAAGTCTCTCACTCTCACTGTACTCCTATAGAACGGGAGCGGGTGGAAACGTGTCCTCAATAAAGAAAAGGGATGAGACGCCAGGTGCGTGCCCGATAGCGTTCGTACTCTTGGCCGAAAACTTCGCCTAAGAGTCGTTCCTCGTCGGCGATACGGAATAGGGTGCCAATGAGATAGAGAGGCAGGATGAGCACAATCAGTTGACTGCGAAAAACCAGAAAGAGACCTGCGAGCGCGAGGAGCGAGCCGGTGTAGATGGGATGCCGCACCCAGCGGTAACTGCCAGTTGTCACGAGATGATGCTCTTTCTGTATAGAAACAAAGCCGCTAAACAGCTTTTTCAGTTGCATCATCCCAGCTACCCGCAGGCCAACGCCGATCCCCACACAAGAAAGACCACCATAGCGTAAGGTATTACTTTCCGGCCACACCAGGAGGTCTCGTCGATCAGCGTAGGGGAGAAACCAACACAGTGCTCCTACCACTCCCAGCGCGACATATGTTCCCCAACGCTGCCGCCGAATCTCTTTTTCCCCACCAGCGAACAAGTCGAAGGGGATAAACAACAACAGGAGAACACTGAGCGCTATGGCAACGACGACACCAGCGCGCGCGGGGTGGTTGAAGAAACCGAAGCGGTCGCCCCAGCCTTGGATCATGAGGACGAGCGAGATCAGAAAAAGGAAGATGAGCTGGAAGTTCTTCAGAATTAGAATGGAGGGGCGTACCATGCTACGCCCTTCTGTCATCCCAGACACTGTCTCAGGGTGCCTTCAAGAGAGGCATACCACTGTTCAAATGGGATGTCCGCAGGGACGGTGATTTCAAGTTTGCCATTGCTGAGACGCTTGACGCTTCCCAGCCCTTGTGGACGGAGTGGAATCATCACTGCCTCGCGCGAGATTGACAGGCGATCAAGGATCGCAAAAATTTGCTCAATCTGAGCCAGTTGGACTCCTTGTGGCATACGATGTTTACCGACTCAGCAGGGGAATCGCTGCCGCTAAGGCCAATACGCCAACGCCGAGAAGAATAAGAACCCCCCACAGGCCAGGAGGATTACGTAGTTCCAACGGTGTCCTACAATGAACACAATGGGAGAGAAACGAACCGCCTGTCAAATACACACGATTCCATTTGTGACACCTCGGGCAACGAGGCTTCGGACGACGGCGGAAAAGAGTAGAAAGCTGTGCCACAGAGCCACCTCAATGCATACTTAAATTACTGTATCATGGGGTTTTTCTGCAGTCGAGGTGCGGTTCCCCTCTGCCTTTTTTTCTTTACTAACGTCTTGCTCGTCCCTCTAGGTCGATTTTGCTTATCTTTTTTCCCCCGTAACCAGAAGAGGTTAGCATACAGATTGACGAATATACCGTCCCAGATCGAAAGCGTGAGCGCCAGCCGGACAGCCGGCGACTGAGCGGGCGGGAAATCGGTCGCCGGCTAGGTACTCTTTCTTGGCTCTACTGGAGGAAGGGTTGCCAGTCGCGGAGCGATGAGGTGCAAGAGTTGCGAGTGGAGCACACTGTTACTTGCCACTAATCCCCGCAGAAGGGTCTGGGGTTGGTTAAAGACCACTGGTTGACCGTTCAGATGAGTGACCGTGCCGCCAGCTTCTTCCACAATCAGCGTGCCGGCGCAAATATCCCACTCGTTCTTCGGAACGAGGGTAAAAGATGCATCCGCTTCACCACCCGCGATAATCGCGAGTTTGTAGGCAATACTTCCCATAGGCCGGGTATGAAAAAGCGCGACAAAGTCTTTCCACTCGCCGCGTTTCGTTTCTGAACGGCTGGAGAGAATGGTTGCGTTGACAAGACGATCGGTCTGAGAGACGCGCAGGCGGCGATCGGCACACCAGGCGCCTTGTCCGCGCACGGCCCAGAAGAGTTGATCGTGGATCGGATTATAGGCCACACCCAGCACCGGCTTGCCGTCTTCAATCAGGGCAATCGAGACTGCGAATTCTGGGATTTTCTCAATGAACTCCTTGGTGCCGTCCATCGGATCGACCACCCAGACCCGGCGACAGGAGAGTCGGGTTGGCGAGTCAGCGGTTTCTTCCGATAACCAGCCATAAGTGGGAAACGCATCGTGCAAAATCTCGTGGATTCTCTGGTTTGCGTCTCGATCAGCAATGGTAACCGGGCTATCTTTGCCTTTGTAATCAACGGTGTAATCGGTCTGATAGATGGCACGAATGATCGCTCCTGCAGCTTGGGCGGCAGCAAATGCACGGGCTTTTTCTTTTTCCATAAATCCGTTCATTTTTCTCCTACATGTATCGGTCAATCCCGCAATTCTTCAATTGGGGAGGTGACTGTATAGGTCCCTGGTGAACAGACTGTTCCTCACTTGAGACGCTTCCAATGATATTCCTTTGTGAGGTCGGCTAACATTTCCTCGCGGCGATCGTAGAGTCGTTTGAGCGGGCGCGGGGCGTGGGTCGCGAGCACATACGCCGTCAGCAGAGGCATAGCCACGGTCGAGTCGAGATAGCAAACGACTGTGTCGGGCAGCGCTTCAGGATCGACTTTCCCCCACGTAACCCCTTCACTGGGAGTAGCGCCGGAGAGTCCACCGGTATCAGGGCGAGCATCAGTGAACTGGATATAGTAGTCGTGGCCTTTTTCCGACAGACCCATGACTTCTTGAATCTGTGGTTCAGTTTGCAAAATAAAATTCTTTGGGGAGCCGCCACCGAAAATACAGACTCCGCTTTTCCCACCGGCCCGTTTCGCTGCGTAGACGATGGCGGCAGTCTCATTCACATCGCGCGAGACGTCGAAGACCAGACCATTGCCCTGTAACGCTTTGGCTGCCACGTTCATGCCGATCGAGCTGTCCCCTGGAGAAGAGGTATAAATCGGCACGCCGCATTCCGCAGCAACCGAGATGAGCGAGCGCCGCTTCTGGCCGAGGGCCTTTTCTCGCTCGCGCACATAGAGACCTAACTGATAGTGAAACTCCGCTGTGCTCATGGGTTTCTGAAATTCTGGGGCAGTGATCGTTTGGTAGAAGAAGGCGTCGGTCTTGAGCAAGACGTCGTAATCGAAGAAAATATCATAAATGCGCACCACGCCTTCTTGCCGCAACGCGACATCACTGACATGTGGAGACCCTTGGTGCATACTGAGACCGATGCCGAAGTGGGTATCGTGGTACAGATTTGCGCCGGTCGATACCACCCAATCAATACAGCCATTCTGGAGCAGAGGAATCAGACAAGAAATACCGAGCCCGGCAGGGGTCAGTGCCCCGCTGAGGCTGACTCCGAGCGTCACATCCGGTTCCAGCATTTTACGGGTAAAGAGCTGAGCCGCCTCGCGCAATCGTCCTGCGTTATAAGCGAGGAAGGTTTGGTCAATCAATTCACTGATACTGATCGAAGGGTCAACTGGTCGAGGATCAATCTTCGGGCCATAGGAACGACGATGCTTATTCGGCATGACTCCTCCTTCCTAAAAAGGGATCTCCTTCCTAAAAAAGGAGGGAACAACCCTACCATCTCTCCCAGCGACGGACCAGTGGGGAAAGAGCGCGATTTGTGATATTGCTGCTCTTGCATAGCAGAATCCTCCTGCTGTCAATTAGGACTCCTCCTGGCAAGAGCGAAGCAATGGAAGAGGATTCTCTCCTCCAGACAAACGGCGAAGCCTGCGCCCTTTTTCACTGGTTGAGAGAGCGACGTGCAGGAGATGCTGGAAATCTGCTTCCTGGGTCGCCCACGGGCGAACGGTAGCGAGCAGCTCGAACAGATGTGAACGAATAACATACGCGTCAAGGGTTTCATCCCCGCTCTGCGTGGGTGGGTGGTACGCGCGGGTTTCGGTGACGAAGGTCGTGGTTTCTTGAGGAACCTGCTTGGCGACTGATTTCCCAGCGGCCAAGGTGTTGCGTATGGCGGTTGCTGAGAGGTCTGCCACCTCTGCTGGGAGCAGAAAAAAATGCAGCGAAGGACGATAGGGGCGGTTTTCCGGCTGATCGAGGAGTTGCGTAAACACCTGTTGATTCATGTCACTGCGATTGGCGATCAGCAGAGAGGCGAGGGAAAAAAGCTGCCGCAAGGCAGCCTTGCGGTCTCGGTAATACCGGGGATCGAGAATCTGAAAGAGCTTGTCCATACCAATGACAAAGTGTAACACTGCCTGGGCCCCAAGAAGTGTACGAAACGCCTGGGCTTGCTCGAAGTAGAG
>CAZCWX010000098.1:0-6569 GCA_964502465.1 uncultured Enterobacteriaceae bacterium
CTTTCTCTGTGCTTCTTCGTTTGTTCGTGATAGAGCAGATAGCAGCCAAGGTCCAGAGGTTGGGAGGTGGAGATTTATAATTGGTTCACCGAAGGGTTCGATACGAAAGACCTGCAAGAGGCGAAGGATCTGCTGGAAGAATGAGGAAGATAAGATGTGGACTTTGCATACTCAATCAATGGCGTACCGATTCGTCTCACAGACGAACGATGGGAACATAGTGTGCTCATATGGCCAAGGAAGCGTTAGCGAAAAAAAGCCTCAGCCATCTACTGAAAGCCGTCTCGCATTTGGTGCAATTACCAAAGCATCGCATGTGGCTCGATTATGATGAAGGAGCCGACGTGTTATATGTGCATTTCACCGCAGAACCGGTCTCAACTCACAGTGAAATGCGTGAAGATGGGGTTATTTTCGACTACAAAGAAAACGATCTGGTCGGGGTGACCATATTGGAAGCCTCACAGCGGTGAGCCATTGGCTCTTTCGCTGCTCTTGGCATAATAAAGAAGGGGGGACCATGCAGCAATTCCACACCGACCGCGAGCAGCGGTTTATTGATTTAGCGGCGACGTTGGCGGACGAATTCGCACCGCGGGCGGCGCAATACGACGAGAAAGAAGCGTTTCCTTACGAGAACTATGCGCGTATGAGGGAGAGTGGATACACAATCCTGACCATTCCTGAAGAATTGGGAGGGATGGGGGCAAGCGTCCTCGAGCGGATCAAGGCGCAGGAACGTCTCGCGCAAGGGTGTGGAGCCACGGCGCTCGCCATTAACATGCACTTTAACGTCATGGGACTGGCAATCGACCTGTGGTGGAGGTTCAAGGGACCCACGACCGAAGCCTTATTGAGAAAAATTGCCAGCGAGCGGTTGATCTGCGGCGGGTCAGCCTCCGAGCCTGACAATGCGGTTCCTATTCTGCGTCCGAAGGCGACTGCGCGACGGGTGGATGGGGGATGGATCGTCAATGCCCGCAAAATTTTTAGTACGCAAAGTATTGCGCTGGATCGTTATTTTACGGAAGCGGCCTGCGACAACGGCGCTGAGAAAGCCACGATCATTACGTTTCTCATCCCACGCGATACACCTGGTTTTATCGTGAAAGACGATTGGCACACGATGGGCATGCGCTCGACTGCGTCCAATGGCACGGAATTGAAGGACGCCTTCGTACCGGAGTCCTGTGTCATCCTTGAGCGACCGGTCTATACTCGGGGTGGCGTGACCGACACGTTCTTGCGAGCGCCGTTTACGATTGGCTCTGTCTATATCGGTATCGCGATCGCTGCCCGTGACTTCGTCGTCGACTTCATGCGCGACCGTCCGCGCTTTCCGCTTAAGAAGCCAATGAGCCATCTGCCGAGTGTCTATAATAAAGTCGGCGAAATGGACGTGCTGATTGAAAGCGCTCGGGCGGTGATGTGGAAGGCTGCGGCGGAAGTCGAACAGGAGAATCCGCGGACCTGGGCGCGCAAGAGTGTCGCCGCCCGCATGGTAGCCATGGAAAACTCTGTGCGAGTGGTGGATTTGGCGTTACGCGCAGTGGGCGGCGCGTCGTATTTCAAACGGTTTCCCCTCGAGCGTTATTATCGCGATGTCCGAGCCGGACTCTATCACCCCTTCGATAGTGACGAGACCCTCGAGTTCCTGGGGAAAAGTGCCTTTGGCATTTCTTTTATGGATGAAGACGCGATCTGGGCGTGAGTTGAGGAGCGCAGAATGCAGGTCCCAACTCGCCGCGTCAAATTCGCTGTGCGTATCCATCAACAAGGATACGATTTCGACAGCCTGCGTGAGATCTGGCTCGAGGCTGATCGCCTCGGATATCACTCTGCCTCACTCATCGATTTGCTCAATGCCCCGGTGCTGGAATGCTGGACTACTTTGTCTGCCCTTGCTGCTCTCACACGCCGAATCCGTTTAACTCCCTTGGTTTTAGCGGCACCGTATCGTTCTGCGACTCTTCTAGCCAAGATGGCTGCGACGCTCGACCGAATCAGCGGCGGCCGGCTCGAATTGGGAATTGGGGCTGGAGGATCAGAAGCGGATCATCTGGCTTCCGGCTTTTCTTTTCTTCCCCCTGCTGAGCAGGTGGCAAAACTCGAAGAAGCCTTAGAGGTGATCACCTCTGTGTGGAGTCAGGATCGGGCACATTTTGCCGGACAATACTACACTTTTACCGGGGCACAGCAGGACCCAGGTCCAGTACAACAACCGCATCCCCCGATTGTGATTGGCGGGCATGGCGAACGATACCTCATGCGGGCTATGGCTCGGTATGCTGATATTGCAAACATTGGTTTTGAAATGAGTTTAGAAGAATATGCGCACAAACGAGCCGTGCTTGCTACGCATTGCCAACGGGTCGGGCGTGATCCTGCTGCTATCGAACTTAGTCATAATACGCGGGTGGTGATCGCGCCTACTCAGGTTGCCTTGGAAGAGCGGATGCGCCTTGAAGCGCAGCGTTCTGGTCAGCCTCTAGCGGCATATCAAGCTGCTTTGGCGCGTGCTATGGTTGGGACACCTGCAGAATGTGTTGCAAAGCTGACTCCCTATGTGGAAGGCGGAATTTGTTATTTCTTCATCGTTTTTTCTCATCCGATACAGCTCAGCGACCTGCGGCTCTTTGCCGAAACCGTGATATCACGGTTTTGAGAAAAGTCCCTCTGTTTTGGTTGCGTGAGCAAGAGGAGGATGGTATAAACTGACCCGCCGTGACAGATAAAGCCTCAGGCCGCAACTTTCCTTACCTGTGTGGCCTTGCTTCCTAGCCGAGAAGTATTGCCACGCTCAGGCAAGTCGGCCAGTGCACGGACTCATCGTTAGAGGAGGGAGCTTTGCACGCAATCACGTATGAATCCCCGAAGTCGCTCAACCAGGCCCTGAGCCTGCTGACTGCTGCGGGAGAGAAAGGACGAATCCTGGCTGGAGGAACGGATCTGATTATTCAGATGCGTGCCGGAGTCAGAAAGCCGGAACAACTTATCGACGCCAAGAGTATCCCCGAGTTGCAGATCATTTCCTTCAGCCCCCAGGAAGGGCTCCATCTCGGTGCTGCGGTCTCTTGTGCTCGGATTACGGAAGATGCTGTTCTGCAACAGCATTATCCCGGCCTTGTAGAAGCTGCAGCCTTGATCGGCTCTGACCAAATTCAGAGTCGCTGCTCGCTGGGAGGAAACCTGTGCAACGGCTCACCAGCCGCGGATACCACTCCAGCGTTGATCGCTCTTGCTGCAACCTGTGTCATCGCGAGTTCCAGGGGAACACGCATGGTCCCGGTTGAGGACGTTGTGGTTGCGCCAGGACGCACGGTATTGCAGCCCGATGAATTGTTGGTCGAATTTCGTATTCCGGCGCCTAAACCCCATTCTAGCGATTGCTATATGCGCTTTATCCCTCGCAATGAGATGGATATTGCCGTAGTCGGTGTAGGGGCCGCTGTGACATTAAATGGTGAGATGTGCACTGCTGCACGCATCGGGCTTGCTGCTGTGGCTCCGACTCCCCTCTTTGCGAAAGAAGCAAGTGCGGCACTGGTGGGGAAGCCACTGAACGATGCGGCGATCGCTGCTGCTGCTGAACTCGCGCAGAAAAGTGCAACCCCGATTACTGACATGCGCGGGACTGCGGAATACCGCACGCATCTGGTTGGAGTCCTGACACGCCGAGTGTTAAAAACTGCGGCGGAACGAGCCAGAAAATAAGGGGTCAGCGGTCAGCAATCGGCAGTCAGCAGGCATGGCAATGTTTTGCTGAGAGCTGAAAGCTGATTGCTCATAAACAAGGAAGGAAACAGCATGGCTGGGAAAGTATATGTTGAAACAACTCTCAATGGAGAAACGACAGAGTTTCTGTGCGAACCGCGGCAGAGCCTGCTTGAGGTGCTGCGCGATGTCCTGGGGTTTACCGGTACGAAAGAAGGCTGCCTCACCGGTGACTGTGGGGCCTGTAGCGTCATTCTCGATGGACGAGTCGCGTGCTCGTGTTTGGTGCTGGGTGTCGAGGCGCAGGGCAAAAAAATCGAGACGGTCGAGGGGATGGCGCAAGACAGTATGCTACATCCACTCCAACAAAAGTTTCTCGAACACGCTGCACTACAATGCGGTATCTGCACGCCGGGGTTTCTCGTAACCGCTAAGGCGCTGCTTGACCGCAATCCGAATCCGACCGAACACGAGGTTCGCTATGCGCTGGCGGGGAATCTATGCCGATGCACTGGATATGATAAAATTGTGCACGCGGTGTTGGATGCCGCCGCTGTCATGCAAGGGAGGTAAATATGGAAGTGCAAGAACATAAATTCAAAGTGATTGGCACCCGTCCGATCCGGCATGACGGGGTAGACAAAGTGACTGGTCGCGCTCGATACGGGGCCGACATCAGCTTGCCTGGCATGCTCCATGGGAAGGTGTTGCGTAGTCCCCATGCGCATGCGCGGATCAAATCAATTGATGCTTCGGCAGCGTTGGCTCTGCCAGGGGTGAAAGCTGTCATCACGAGCACGGATTTCCCGAAACTCGCAGCCGGCGTTGTGCCCATGGGTGAGCTCCCCATGAATCCCCGCTACATGTCCATGAATCTCATGGCGCAAGACAAAGTGTACTACGATGGGCATGCGGTGGCGGCGGTGGCGGCGACCAGCCCGCACATTGCTGAGGAAGCAGTCAAGCTCATTAAGGTCGAGTATGAACCGCTCCCCCACGTGCAAAACGTCCTTAAGGCCATGAAAGTCGATGCTCCCATTCTCCTGACCGAGTTGCGCACGAGTGGGACACCGGAAAAGAGTGATAAAGAAACGAATATCGCCAGTCAGGTCCGTTTCGCCCGTGGCGATCTTGAGGCGGGTTTCAAAGCTGCGGATGTCGTTGTCGAGCACGAGTTCGACACCTCGATGGTTCATCAAGGGTATATCGAACCGCACAACGCAGTGGCACAGTACAACCCTGATGGGCATGTCACCATCTGGACGAGCACCCAAGGTGCCTTTACCGCGCGCGATCAGTGCGCCCTGGCCCTGAATATCCCAGCGAGTTCAATCAAGGTCGTGCCGGCAGAAATCGGAGGGGGATTTGGTGGGAAGATCGGGCTCTATCTTGAACCCCTGGCACTCCTGCTGTCGAAGAAAACCGGCCAGCCAGTGAAGTTGGTGATGAGCCGGGCCGAGGTGCTGCGTGCCACCGGACCGACATCTGGTTCACACATTCGTGTGAAGATGGGGGCTAACAAGGAAGGGAAGATCACCGCCGCGCAAATCTGGATGGCTTATGAGGCTGGCGCTTTTCCCGGTTCGCCAGTTGGTGCCGGCTGTATGACAGTGCTGGCCCCGTACGATTTGGAAAACCTCCAGATCGATGGCTTCGATGTACTGGTCAACAAACCCAAGACCGCGGCCTACCGTGCCCCGGGTGCGACCAACGCGGCGATGGGCGCTGAAACGGTCATCGACGAGCTGGCGGAAAAGCTGAGCATTGATCCGCTAGAATTTCGCCGGATCAACGGAGCAAGAGAAGGGACTGCTCAGCCGGCTGGGCCGAAGTATCAACGTATCGGCTTTCTGGAAACGGTCGAAGCCATTAAGAACAGTCCCCATTATCAATCCCCGCTACCAAAGTCGGGGAATGGGAAGCTCCGCGGCCGTGGAGTAGCCTCGGGATTCTGGTTCAACGCCGGTTTTCAGTCAAGCGCCACAGTCAACATTAACACCGACGGGACGGCCAACGTCGTCACCGGCTCGACCGATATCGGTGGCACTCGTGCTTCGTGCGCGATGATCGCGGCAGAAGTCCTCGGCCTCAAAGCTGAAGAAGTGCATCCGGTCGTCGCTGATACGGAATCGATTGGCCACACCGATATGACGGGTGGCAGCCGGGTGACCTTTGCCACCGGCTATGCAGTGTACGAGGCTGCCCAGGATGCGGTAAATCAGCTCAAGCAACGCGCGGCAACCCTATGGAAAGCCAAACCTGAGGAGGTTGTTTACCAAGATGGTGTGGTGTCGCGCACGACGAACGGGAATGAGTCGATGACCCTGAAGGAGTTAGCTGGTAGGCTCCCCCGCGCTGGTGGCCCAGTGGCAGGACGTGCTTCGGTGAACCCACGCGGCGTTGGGCCGGCCTTTGCCACCCATGTTGTTGATGTTGAGGTCGATCCTGAGACTGGCAAGGTTGATATCTTGCGCTATACGGCGACCCAAGATGTCGGCAAGGCGGTACATCCGAGCTATGTCGAAGGGCAGATGCAGGGGGCTGTCGCCCAAGGCGTCGGCTGGGCGCTCAATGAGGAGTATTTCTACGACGAAAATGGGACACTGCGGAACGCTGGCTTTCTCGACTATCGGATGCCAACGTGCCTTGACCTCCCCATGATTGAGACGATTCTGGTCGAGGTGGCGAACCCCGGGCATCCGATCGGTGTTCGTGGTGTCGGTGAGGTGCCGATCGTGCCGCCGCCTGCAGCGATCGCCAACGCGATCTACCGTGCAGTCGGCGTGCGTATGACGGAACTCCCCATGTCTCCGGCGAAGCTGACAAAGGCGATCTTAGAGAAGAACGCGAAGAAG
>CAZCWX010000099.1:0-8538 GCA_964502465.1 uncultured Enterobacteriaceae bacterium
CGAAGAAGCAAGTGTCATTGCGAGCGGAGCGAAGCAATCTTTGCTGAAAAAGAGCTTGCTTCGTCGCCTCCGGCTCCTCGCAATGACAGGGGCTCCCATCTACTCATGAAGTCGGGGAGTTATTAATTTTTTGATCCTAAGCGGCTTCGGCATATCGTTCCGTTCCAAGCGTATCTCAGCAGGGGGTGTCAAGTCTGCCTTTCCTCCCCTCACCCCTTCCGTCGTTCCGAGAACTCATAGACGCCGTGTGCTTCTCGTCCCTGCCACACTGTGCGCGACAGGCCAAAAGTCACATCAAGAGCTTTCCCGTGTGGCGCATGACGGACAATCGGAATCGCCGTAAGGGTTTCACCGCTACAGTGCAAGCTCAGAGGCTCAGCAGGAGTCAACGACAGGTGAAACACCGTGGGGCGTCCGCGTTCGAGCGTATAGCGCAGTTCCCAGTCTTCCGGCTGCAAGACATGAGGAATCCCGTGGTAATAGACAATTCCAGAAGAGCGGGCTCCATCTGGAGTCTCAACCCACGAGAGAAAGACTGCTAAGTCAGGACCAAAAGGAAGAGACAACTGCCGACGCGGCAGCAAACGGCCTGTTTCTTCGGGCCTGAGCATATCGACAAACCCCCAGGCGTCAATACTGTAGATGCGATCGCATAAGCGAATCTCACCGCGCAGCCGCGAGAGGAAGAGCGGCAGAGGCGAAACAGAAAGCGACTGGGGAAGGGTAAGCTGCAGGAAGACCTCTGCTGGTTCGATCCAGGAAGCCGCGAGTCCCTCTTCAAGGCGAATAAACGCCTGGGGATGAGAAAAACGCATCACTGTCCCACGGTAAGCAATAGTGAGCCCGCCTGGCTGTTGCTGCCAGACGAATCCCCCCACACGTACGGTCCCAACCTCAGGAGTGGTATCATCCTCGCCAGTGAACATCACCATCTCGGAACCACCAAGCGAGACCAGCAATCTCCCCGAGTAGGTTGGCGCAGATCCCCCGAACTCGACTCCGCCCATAATTCCCAGGCCACTGGCTTGATCGTGAAAGTGCAGCCCCAATCGAGTAGGTTCTGAAGTTCTGGACAAAGACAGGGGAGAACCATTTTGGCGAGCAGCAGCGAGCGATGGAGAAACAACAGGGGAGAGAGAGAAACTCTGTTCACGCCGTCGCGGTCGTTGAGGAAAGAGCATGCAATTACCAAGCGTCTGCGCAAAGACTTCGATAAACTGCTCGCGTTCAGGTCCAGGCCAGCGCAGTCCTACGCCTAATTCCAATTGAACAGCATTGATCTTCCCTTGCGTTGACAGTTCAGCCAGAGTGCGGATCAACGGGGAATGTTCCTCAACGAAACGGGCACTGAAGACTTGCATGACGTTGTCTTTATCGGCGGCAGGATAGCGCCGGCCAATCGCGACATCGATCCCCTGGGCCAGCGCAGCGACACGGAACGGCAGGATCACATGGTCGAAAAAATCAGCACTGAGCGTCGGGGCTGCCTTCCCGGGAGGGACAGCACGGTTGCCACGCTGTTTGAGTCCCATTCCTACATCACAGACTGGCTGGACGACATTCCAGCCGTGGATGAAAAACACCCGCACTGAGCCATACTTGTCAGCTAACGCCGACAGGAGTGTCACGAGCGTCTCCAGAAACCACGGTGCACGCGTACACACCTGGCTGATGCGATTCAAATCTAAATCATTGCGATCAAGCGCATGGTTGATAAACGCATAACTGCGAGTGCGGGCAGCAAGCAGTGTGGTCAGTTCAGCCGTGTACAAGTCGTTGACCTTGATACTGTCCTGGATCGGCGCATCCGCTGGCCGCCGGCCCCCATGCGGCGCAACCAAGACAATGGGCAGCTCACCAGCAATATAGGTCATCCAGGGGGGAAGAATGGACGGAAAATGATACTCCATATTCCTACTATAGCTGCCCCAAATGAAATGTGGAGGGTGGACGCCGTTCATGCTTCGACAAGCCTGTCCTGAGCGGAGTCGAAGGGCTCAGCACGAACGGCAAATTCCAAACGATTACAGCCCTAAACCCGTTCGCCCTGAGCCTGTCGAAGGGCGAAGGTGCATATTCTTTCTCCATCTCAAAAAGGGTTCCTAGGTGCACTGGGAGAGTAGGTGTTGCAGTTCCGCGACGCTCATGCTCTCTGGAGGCTTTCCTTCCCAGGCCATGCGGTTCGCTATTGTCTGCAGCAGGCGATTATAGGGGGTCGGTATCCCGTGTACAGTGCCCAAAAGGACAATTTCGCCAGTGAGAAAATCGGTCTCAACCGAGGGAAGACCACGCATCAGGCTTTGCCAGGTTGAGCCCCCGGTACGGGGCTGGCCTTCGATGGCGGCGAGCTTAATTTCTGCCTGTACTCGCTGACGCATTTCTTCCTCGGGAAAAAAGTCGATCCCGGCAGCGCGATAACAGGCCAAAGCTTCTTGTCGTACTGCTCGGATAAAGTCCCCTCCCTGTGCGGTCAACCCGCAAATCGCCTGTAGCGCGTTGCGGAGGTTACTGAGCAGCTTGGTGTACTTCCAGCGCATGATAGCTGGATCTGGCTTGGCGCTGAACCCACACGCCGTGAGATCGGTCGTGACCTGAGTAATCAGCGGATCGATCCCTCGGGGATAACAGCCAGCATCGAGAATGCCACCGATCGGCGCTGCCTGATTCAACACGACCCCGGGCTCAAGGTACGTCGCAGGCATCCATACCACCATGCCATACACCCGGCTGAAGCGGCGCGCTGCCATGCGTTCATTATCGACCCCGTTCTGGCCACATATCACCGGCACCTCGCTCCCTCCTGCCCGATATAAATCGCGCAGCGCGAGTTCCGTATCCTGCGATTTCATCGTCAGAATCACCACATCTGTTTCAGTAAAGGGGATCTCGCCGGGGCGGCCAACCGCAGGGATGGACAGGTGGAGCGTTTCAGTGGGAGTTTTGAGCGTTAACCCGTTATGTTGAATTGTCTGTAGATGCTCGCCACGACAGATGAGCACAACGTCATGGCCTTGCTGAAACAGACGGCCACCGATAACTCCGCCAATGCCTCCAGCACCGTATATGACATATCGCACCGCAGCCTCCCTACTCATAAAAAAATGCGGAACGCGGAATCACAGAAGAAATGCGGAATGCGGAATACGGAATGCGGAATTAAAGAAGACTCTATCACGATTTTTGATTACGCTCTTTATACTCGGCATTTCGTGCACGAATATGATTGCGAGCAGTTTTGATGGATGAGACAGTAATAGCGACAAGCTGATTTCCTTCCCTCACAACTTCAGTACATTGGTCGGGCATGAGAAGACCACTTTCGATAAGCAGTTCCACCCAGTAGAGCGATTCGTCAGCCTCTTCTTCTACAATTCCCATTTTCGCAATGAAGTCAGCAGGAGATTTTGCCCGGCAAGCGGCTCGATAATTTGCTCCAACTGACGTAGCAGCGCGAAGAAGCTGTTTGCCAATGATATCAGTCACACGATTACGGGGAAGGGCTTCAACTAACCGGATCACGCGTAAAGCGTACGCCTTGGTCCGCAGTTTGAGGTCGCTCAGGTCCATCTCATTCTGCATTCACCATTCTGCATTCGCCATTCCGCATTCACCATTCCGCATTCACCATTACACCAACACTGCTTTTTCCTTGAGCGAGGAAATTTCTTCACGGCTCAGGCCGACAATTTCCTCCAACACGTAATCCGTATCTTGGCCTAAGCACGGGGCTGGGCGACGCACGACAGAGGGGGTGCGAGACATTTGCCAGGGGACGCCCAAATGGCGACGTTTCCCGACCTCAGGATGTTCGAGCTCGACAAAGAACCCCCGAGCCGAAACCTGAGGATTCGCGAGCATGTCTCGGCCATCCAGCGCCGGATAGGCTGGGATCCCCACCTGTTGCAGGCAGTGGGTCACATTTTCCGCCGAGTGCCCTTGTGTCCATTTCGTCACTATGTGTTCGAGTGCGTCTTCGTTCTCCTTGCGAGCCGCAAGCGTCGAGAAGCGCGGATCGGTTGCCAGTGCCGCCTGTCCCATGGCCGCACAGCAACGCTTCCACTCGTCTTCGTTTCTCACTGCGATACTCACCCAGCGGTCTTCTCCTTGACAGCGAAAGACTCCGTGTGGCGCCATATATGGGTCTCGATTACCCACGCGAGGAGGTTGCGTGCCGTTCATGGCGAATTCCATCAGGCCCTCAGGCAGAAGCATGGCACAGGCCTCTCGCTGAGAGAGGTCGATGTACTGTCCTTCGCCGGTTTTGGCTCGATGAAGTAAAGCGCACAGGATAGCAAACGTGCCATGGACTCCGCCGTTTGGGTCGCCGTAAGAAAACCCCGCTTGCATTGGCGGTCCACCCTGGTAGCCAGTCAGCGAAGACATGCCGCTGAGTGCCACTTGTGGGGGACCGTATGACACATAGTCTTTCTCAGGCCCGATCGCACCGTACCCAGACAGAGAGGCCATAATAATGTTGGGCTTGATGGTGCGGAGTACTGCGTACCCCAACCCCATTTTGTCCATGATACCAGCCGCAAAGTTCTCGATCACGATATCACTTTTGGCGATAAGCCGTGTGGCGATGTCGATGCCTGCGGGGTTTTTCAGATTCAGCGTCACAGAGCGCTTCCCTTGATTGTACTGATTAAAATACCCGGCCCGATTCACCCCTCGCTCATTCTCTGCCCAGGGAGGAATGTGGCGAGAAGGACACATGCGGGTGGTGCTTTCGATACGAATCACCTCTGCCCCAAGATGGGCAAGCTGGAGTGCGCCGTATGGGCCAGCCCAGGCCCAACAAAAGTCAGCAACGCGGATACCATGTAAAGGAGGTCGGTTCATCATCTTTCCCCTTTTTTATGACGCGCGACGCATGACGCGTGACGCGAACGTATCTCTAGATGACCCCTTCTTGCCTCAATCGCCCTATCTCTTGTGCGCTCATCCCTAACCCACTATACACTTCAGTGTTATGCTGCCCTAAACACGGGGCCGGGCGACGGAGCGTCCAGGGTGTGGTCGAGAACCGGTACGGAACGGTAGGGTAAGGAAGAGTCCCAGCTTCGGGATGCGCAATCTCAGCAAAAAATCCTCGCACCCGCAAATGCTCAGAGGCGAATAGGTCGCCCATGGTAGAGACTGGGGCAAAAGGAATGCGACGTGCTTGCGCCTTATGATACAACTCTTCCACGCTCTGTTCTTTCACCCAGGGTGCTAAGAGTAACTGCAGTGCATCCCAGTTTTCAGCACGCTGCAAGCGGGTGGCAAAGAGGGGCTCTGCCGCCCACTCCGGGTTGCCCATGATATCCATGAAGCCTTGCCACTGGTGTTCCTCGACACAACACAAATAAATCCACCCATCCTTACATTCCATGATATCGAGCGGCCGGATGGCTTTATTACCGGTGAAGCGGACTACGACCTGGTTGGCATAGGTGGGCATGATACCGGCAAACTCTGAGATGCCCATCAAGCATTCCTGGATAGAAAAGTCGATGTGCTGTCCCAGGCCGTCGGCAAAACGGGCAAAGAGTGCCCCGAGCGAGGCAACGGCCGCATGAATACCAGCCTGGAATCCAGCCTGCTGGCCGAAAGCCTTCAGCGGAGGAAGGTCTTCGCTACCCGGGCCGCCACCGTTGAGATAACACAGACCACCCGCGTTCCACAGCGTCAGGTCTGTAGCGTGATAGTCTTTCTGTGGGCCGCTTAAACCGAAGGGTGTGATAGAAGTCATCACCAGACCAGAGTTGAGTTGGGCAAGCCGCTCATACTCCAACCCCAGAGCAGGCATCATGGTTGGGTGACAGTTGTGGATGAGTACATCAGCGTGGGCTATGAGGCGCTGGAAGATCGCTTGCCCCTGCGCACTCTCCAGGTTCAAGGTAATACCGCGCTTGTTGGTATTGAGATAGAGGAACAGCCCACTCTTTTCTGGATGGGGAATCCTGTCGGGGAACGGACCGTGTTGACGGGCGGCATCGCCATGTGTGGGATCTTCGATCTTAATCACCTCTGCTCCCATATCGGCCATGAGCTTCGCCGCATAGGCAGCAGCCACTAAGTCCCCGCATTCGAGAATCCGCAAGCCAGCTAAGGCGCCTCCCGGCATAGACCCTCCTTCTCTCTTGCCGCCGGGCAAGTATCGGATGAATTGCCGTTACTCTAGTAGGCAGATGCGCTGGCGTCAAGTTACAAGACAGCGATCAGCTATCAGCAGTCAGCTTTCAGCTATTATACTGCACGCGGGCACGAACTGCGCTTTTCTGCATGAACCGCCACGGAGTTGTCATTCTGAACGGAGCCCTTCGACTTCGCTCAGGATAAACTCCACGGAGTGAAGAATCTCTGGGCTGGGGGCGCAAGGAGGCAGATGCTTCGCTTTGCTGCTCAGAAACAAAATGCCTCACCTCCTACCCTATCCCTGGATTCCCGCCTGCGCGGGAATGACGGAGCGCTTTGTTTCTGCTTTCATGCTTAGCACCCGCGCTATGGTCAACTCAGAATGACACAAAAAACGCAATTTATAGCCGCGCAAAGTATAGCTATCAGCTTTCAGCAAAAAAACAGGGGCGAGAAATACTCTCGCCCCTGCGGGGTGGAAGGAAGCAGTTTTGTCGAGGTGATTCCTGCCTCACCCCTACTGCCACGACTATAATATTACGCCTTGTTCGCTTTGGCCCGCCTGCGGGCGGCAAGGGCAAGACTGGCAAGGCCAGAGCCGAGAAGCAGCAAGGAGGTTGGTTCGGGTGCTGCAGTGGAACCCCTTGTAGCAATCAACCACGGTGCCGTAGATGGATTCCCTGGCCCTGCCATAAGAGCTCCTGCGAATCCCTGATGCCAAGCCCCACCTTTATCCCAGTCAAGAGTGGGAGCGGGACCTAAAAGGGTGTAGTGAACGGCAAAGCTCAAGGTGCTCCCCTCTGGAATTCCTGGAAGCCCGAAAACATTAAACTCGTAAGCGCCGCCGCCCAAAGTGAACACGCCCCAACCCGTAGGTAAAGAAGTAGGATCAACCGCTGTAGCACCAAGATTAAAAACATCCCCTTCGAAGGTTAAAGCGAGCGAAACGAGATGATAATCGAGTAGCGGATCATCAACATTAAAAAAGCTGTAGGTTGCTGTCCCTGTTGTCGTAGTGAAGGGATCATACCCAGCCCCAAGGTCTACATAACCGAGTAGGGGGATAGCTTGAGCTTTATTGACGAATCCTATGGAGGAACCCAGGATCATCAGAGCAGCCGCTGACGCAAGTTTCATCTTTTTAAAAAATTTTTCATTGTTACTGTTGGGTGCATATCAAATTTCTGGCAAAAGAGAGCGACATGGGGTAGAAGCAGTGTGAAGTTCAGAGGGGAGAGCGAGGAAAACTATGGCGCACGGGAAGAAAGCCCTACCGGAGGGAGTGAAGGTCACCTTTGAAGCAATCATGGGACGGCCCCGCGGGCGGGGGATCTTTGGGATCGAGGAAGCAGGGGACGAGGTGGCGCGGCAGGCGAAGTTGCAGCGGATGGCGGAGCGAATTGCGGCCTATGATCGAGGCTATGAGGGGAACCGGCGGCGGTGTCTACAGTGTGGGCAGTGGCAGAAGTACAAAGGGGACGCTAGCCGGGAGGTCCTGGTGGAAGGCGGGACGTTGAGGGTCGTGCGCGCCTATTATGCGTGTCCGAGCTGTCAGAGGACGAGTTATCCCTTGGATGAGGAGTTGGGACTCGGCGAAGAACAAGAGCAAGGGCGGTTGCGGGAGAAGCTGGCGTTAGTGGCGGTGCTGGTGCCCTATCACCAAGCGCCGCAGGTGTGCCAGACCCTGCTGGGCAGTGAACGCTATGCGAGTAGCCTGCGCCGGGTAGCCTTACGGGAAGCCGAGCGGCTGACGAACAGCGGGCATCAGCAAACGTTACGCAAGCGGGAGCAGGACCGGATTTATTTGCAGATTGATGGGCAGCTGTGTCCAACGCGTGAGCCGCGGCAAGGTCCCGAGGATCGGGGGTATCGGGAAACCAAGGCGATGGTGGCCTTCTCGCAGGCCGATGGGGCAGAGGTCAGTACGGAGCGGCATGAACTGTTAGCCAAAGTGCTCAAAGCGCAGATTACGGCTTGTGAGTCGTTTCGGTCGCTCGTGGCGGACGTGTATCAGCAAGCTCATGGCCCGCAGGCCGCTGAAGTCATCGTGCTGGCCGATGGGGCGCACTGGATCTGGAACTTGGTCGATGACCTCCTCCCCCACGCGGTGCAAATCCTCGACTTTAGCCACGCCACACACTACCTGTGGGAGGCGGCCAAACTGATCTACGAGGCAAAGTCTGCCTTTGTCCGGCCGTGGGTCAAGGAACGGGAAGACTTGTTGTTTGCGGATCAGGTCGCACAGGTGATTACGCATCTGCAGCGATTTGTGGATATCGCGCCGGACCTCGAGCCCATTATGCACTATTTCCAACACAACCAGGCGCGCATGCACTCCGGCACGTATCGGCAGCGAGGCTATTTCATTGGGTCGGGGGCGATTGAGAGCGCGGGCAAACAACTGACGGCTGCACGCAT
>CAZCWX010000100.1:0-6326 GCA_964502465.1 uncultured Enterobacteriaceae bacterium
GGTTTCCATAACGCATGGGAAGATCTCCAGCCCGAGCGGGGCTTTCTTGTGTATGCAGGAGTGGAACGGTTTCCAGTAGGCGACGGTATCGAGGCAATTGGACTTATCGACCTTTGCAAAACGCTCCTGACGGCTACGACTCTGCCTGCTTAATTGTCCTGTGCTCGGTTTCACCATGTCAAAGCCCGGGAGCTGGGGCTCGCGCCGCTTGCGCTTGGAGGAGGCAGAGTTGTTGGAAAAACTGCTTCATACCGATCTTCAGTGGGGAGAAGGCGAGAGTATATCGTTCGGGTTGGCGTACTTTTATCAAGGGATTCCTTGTCCGTCGGATTGGAATTTTCTTGCCCTTCTTGCTGCCTACGAGTCAAGAAATTGCCACGCACCCCTGTCAGGTAACCACTTTGACACAAGGGCAGAGCAGTGTAAAATCCCGCTGGAAGCTTGAGTTGTCTTGCTGTTGGAGGAGAGACATGGGTGTGAGGGAAAACCCCTGCCGTGCTGTCACAACAATGTTGGTCGTGGTTCTTTGTTTGCTCTTGCTTGATCCGGTTGTTGGGGGCTCAACCGTCTGGGGCGAGCAGGATGCAGCGAGGACGATTCTGGAGAGTCGCTGCTCTGGGTGTCATCCGCCACACGAGACAACCGGCAAACTCGATGCGGTTGAGTTTCAACGGAAAGCCCCAGAAGGCTGGGAAATGACCATCGATCGCATGATCCGCGTCCATGGAGTGCAACTGCAATCTGGTGAAGGACGCACGCTCATCAAATATCTCAGCGACCACTACGGGCTTGCTCCTGCAGAAGTTGAGCCATTTCAGTTCGTCCTCGAGAGACAGAACAGTACAGTGACCCAACCAGAGATCCCGACAGTCATACAAGGGAGCTGTGTTACCTGCCATTCGTATGCACGAACCGCGTTGCAGCGGCGCACCCCGGAGATGTGGAGCCGATTGGCAGACGCGAAGCTCGCGCTGTTCTCGAACACAGAAAATGTGACTGCCTCTTCAGGATTGCTTGGCGATTTCTGGTACACCGCGATCAAGCAGGAGACCATCCCTTACCTTGCAGACAAGTATCCTTTTGCCACTGAAGCCTGGGCGACGTGGCAAGCGACAGCCAAACCAGATTATGCTGGCCAGTGGAAAGTCGTCGGCCATGACCCTGGCAAAGGAGGACCCTACACCGGCCGCTTGGCGCTCCGTGCGCTGGGGAACGAACAGTATGAAGGGGAGTTCACCCATACATTTACCGACGGCTCTACAGTAGCCGGCAAGACAACAGTGTTGGTCTATACCGGTTTTCAGTGGCGCGGCATTGCCCAGCCCAACGGTGGCAAGAGACAGAAAGAGATCTTTTTTGCGCGTGAGGATGGCGCGGTGCTGAAGGGGAGACGATTGCTCTCTGATATTGGCGATCTGGGCATGGAGGAGACGCTGTATAAGGATAAGGGTGGAGCAAAACTGCTGACTACGACACCAACTGCTCTCAAGGCAGGAGCGACACATCAGGTCAAGCTTTTTGGCATGAATTTTCCACCTGATCTCTCCAAGGAGGCAGTCTCGTTTGGGGATGGAGTCACCGTGCAATCCCTCCGCAGAGATGGCACTGACACGATTGTGGCTGAGGTGGTGATCGCCCAAGGAGCCGAAGTCGCTCCCCGGCAAGTCACAATCCTTGGCGTCGAGGGAGAACGCACAGTGTCTGTCTACCGCAACATCGACTACATCCGCATCTTTCCAGAGCGGGCCTTTTCTCGTCCGGGTGGTATTCAGACCCCCAAAATCTTGCAGCAGTTTGAAGTGGTTGGTTATCTCAACGGCCCTGACGGCGTAAAAGGGACCGATGACGACGTGAAGTTGGATCGGGTGGGACCGGTGCGGTGGCAACTGAATGAATACGTCAGACGCATCAATGACGACGATGTGCGGTTTGTCGGCACGATCAACGAAGAGGGGCTTTTCACTCCGGCGAACGATGGTCCGAATCCAGAGCGTCACATGTTGGAGCACAATATCGGCGACGTATGGGTGGAGGCATGGTATACCCCGGACGGTGCCAAAAGGCCGATGGGCGCCCGGGCGTACCTCCTGGTCATGCCAGAGAAGTTTAATTTTCAGCCCATTGAGTAAGGAGACACATTGCGCGAGCGGTCGGCAGTGTTCAGCAAGGACAGGGGAAAGTCAGCGGTTCACGGCCTCAGGTCTAGAGAGAACCTCCTTTTTCTCTACTGGATACTGACTACTGGATACTGACTACTCATTCCTGCCGCTGACCGCCTGGGAGAGTGAACCTATATGTACCTGCAATTTCGACCGGAAAATGCTCATATGGTTCCTTATGGGCGGGAGAAGATCCTCGTTGCCGCCAAGAGTATGTCGCTGTTTGTGATGGACCCGGCTGCCGAGGCGATCCTTGAGTACGCACAAATCCACCCACATTCAAGCCTGAGCCAGATGACCCAAACGCTGTCTGGCCGATTCTCTGCTGCAGAGATTAGCGAGACTGTGCAAGAGTTGGTCAAGTTGCACATCTTTCTCACCGACCAGCCTACACTTAAAACGGTTTTACCGGTGGTTGATGTGACGCACTTTCCTTTAGGCTCCTTAGTCCTGAACGTCGCCAATAAATGTAATCTGCACTGTACCTACTGTTATGAGCCGGAGAAGGCCAAGTACGGCCCCTCTCCGGTGCAGATGGACTGGGATACTGCGCGCACGAGCGTTGATTTCCTCTTTGACAAGGCGGGCAAAAATCGCGAAGTCAACCTGGTCTTTTTCGGTGGCGAGGCCTTGCTCAACTTCAAACTCATGCGTGAGGTGGTCGCCTATGCCGAGGAGAAAGCGAAAGAGAGCGGCAAGAAAATTGATTTCTCTTTAACAACGAATGGCACGCTCCTGACCGATGAGATCATCGATTTTTTCCAGGCGCATCGTTTTGGTTTAACCATTAGTATCGACGGCCCTCAGGATCTCCACGATAAACGGCGCTCTTTTCTCACCACCCGCGGGGAGCGAAGAGGTTCTTACCATCTGATCATTCCTCGGGTACAACGTCTGCTACAGCGCTACACGGCGCGACCGGTTGTCGCGCGCGTGACGGTGACCAAAGGCACAGTCGAGATTATGCGCATTTACGAACACCTCTCTGGCTTAGGGTTTTTTGAGGTCGGGTTCTCGCCGGTCACCGCCACAACTGGCGAAGAGTACGGTCTTGAACCGGCAGACCTGCGACAGGTCCTCGCTGGTTTTCGGGAACTCGGCACGCTGTATGTGGAGCGAGCGCTGCAAAACCAATACACTGGATTTTCTAACCTGAGTACGCTTCTCACTGACCTCCACGCCGGGACCAATAAATTGTTTCCTTGTGGCGCGGGACTGGGCCTCTTGGACGTAGATGGCAATGGCGATGTCTATCTGTGTCACCGCTTCCCCGGCACAGAAGAGCACCGATATGGGAATGTGAGGGACGGGCTGCAATACGACCGTCTTAACGAATTTCTCAATACTGCCCATGTCCAGAACAAGCCTGTGTGTCAAACGTGTTGGATCCGAGGGATTTGTGGGGGCGGCTGTTATCATGAAGCGTACACCCAGTTCGGTGATGGGGCGTTGCCCAACCTGCATTATTGCACGTTTCTGCGGGAGTGGACGGAATACGGTATTCAGGTCTATATGGAACTGCAGGAGAAAACCCCTGGCTTTGTCGAGACCCGTGTCTTGCGCGGCCGGGGGGATGCGCCAAAGGAACTCACGTGATCAGGAATGAGTGATGAGCAATGAGGACTGAGAAAACGATAGTGTGGAATGCCGATTGCGGATTGATAACTTATCCTGACTCCGGCATTTTTTCCCTGCCCAATCCTCAGCCCTCAGCACTTTTAAAGAAGGAGAAACCCATGAAACATCTCAAGGCCGCAAACCAGAAAGCGGAAATCGTTGAAACAGCGCAAACTGCACAGGACGATGTCGTCGGGATGACCCAGCCGATAGGTTGTACAACCATCTTTAATCCCGGCTGGGAGGCCAACATGTGGGGAGGGGTCAATGGCATGTGCGCGCCAATGGAAGCTGACCTGCTCAGTTGCGCGAACCTGTGCTGGTGGCCGGCACAGGTGCCTGACAGCCTGCACAGCACTCCAGAGTGGGCGAAAGCGTGTTCTGGCGTACAGCAGGAGGACTGGAAGAACTTTGAGGTTGTCTTTCCTAAGGTTGACTAAGATCACCTGAACTGTGTTCATCACGAGCATGACGAGTGCATCGTCTGCAGTGTGATCTGCTGAGGAGGTGATTGTGAACGATACTGGCAGTCTGCGCAGAAAGCTTGTTGGTACGCTGGTCAGTTTCGCCCTGTTTTGCTTTCCCCAGGCTGTTTGGGCGAAATGGTACCTCCTGGCCTCTGTCCACCCCAACAATCTGATGGTGATTGATACCGAGACCGATAAAGTCGTGAAAAACATTGCCCTCGAAGGACGAGGGCCGGCGATGAATATCGCGCCGAACTCCGCACACCCGCAGTACGCCTATGTCGTGAATAATCTTGCCCAAAGCGTGGCGATTGTGGATATCGATGAGGGCAAGCAAGTTAGCAGTTTTCCGCTCTCCAGTGACGACGAACTGGTCCGTACCATGGCGATTGATGTCAACCCCCAGGGGAATCGGCTCTTTATCCACGAGATGCCGGTGAAAAAAGGTGTGGGGACCTATGAGGCTAAAGAGAACCGCATCCGAGTGATTGATCTGGAAACGAACACCGTTGTCAAAACGTTCCCGACCGTGCGTCAAGTCATGGCCCTGGCCTCTTCGCAGGACGGTAAGCGGCTCTATGTGTTTAGCGTCGGGCAAGATATCTTTGTATATGATGCCGTACAGGGTACGCTTGTGGATACTATCCCCCTGCTGAATCGTAATATTACGGGCATCGCCAGAACTGACGGCCTGCCGGTATGGAGCCCGTACCAGGAGAGCAACTACCTGCTCTCGTTTGGCACGGTGGTGAGTGACGCCATCACTGGACAGACCACGCTCGGGATTGGGGCGTTGGATCTGACCCAATCCGAACCAGAGTTACAGACGATCGAACTGCAGCCTTTTACGGCGGAGAATTACGCCTTGACCGGGCACTGGTCACCGAAAACCAACTCCGCCTACTTTAGCTATAACGAGTTGTGGAAAGTGAATACCAAAACTCGCCGTATCGAGAAAACCCAGGAACTCGAGAATACCTATTTCGCATCCTTACTCCATCCCGACGGCAAGAAACTCTATTGCGGAGCCAACTGGCACAATATTGCAGTCTTTGACGCGGACACGTTGCAACCGATCAGCAAAATTGCCTTGGGGCATTCACAAACCGGCAGTGCGAACAACCTGAGGTTTGTGCAGAAGTAGTACTGAGTACTGCAGTGCGTTGCTGGGCATCGGTATGAGCGGACATGTCACCAGACGCAAATTCTTGCAAGGCGCAGCCGCCGCTCTGCTGTTGGAACAGGTCCGAGCGTTGGCAGTGGGAGCGGAAGAGAGACAGAGGGCAAAGCCGATATCTCCCAGCTTTGCCGCGCTAGTCAAGCGCCGGACAATGGTCCGGCAGTACAAGAGTGACCCGGTCCCTGAGGAAAAGATCCAACGCCTGCTCGAATACGCCGTCCGCGCGCCTAGTGCAGGAAACTTGCAGCCCTGGGAGTTCATTATCGTCAGGAGTCAAGAAGTTCGGAATAAACTTGCGAAAGCTGCACTCGGCCAAACCTGGGTGGCGACCGCCCCAGTGATCATTGCCACCTGCGCCGATATTCAACGAGCTGGAAGCAGATATGGGGCACGGGGCTCTTTTTATAGCCTTGTGGATACCTCTTTCGCTTCTCTCTTGATGTTGTTGGGAGTGGTTGAGCAGGGGTTAGGTGCCTGCTTCGTCGGTGCATATAATCCTGATGAAGTTGCGAAGATCTTTGCCCTACCGGATCATGTCAGGCCAGTGGGATTAATTACCATCGGCTATCCGGCAGAAGCACCGCGCAAACCAGGAACGCCAAAAATTCCCTTGAGCAAGTTGGTCCATTACGAGAAATGGTAACCTCGCGCTTCCGCCCATATGCGCTCGATCGGAGCCCTCCAGACCTGCTCCCTCGAAGCGGCCGGCAAATTCTTTGGTAACACGCTGCTCCTGTTCTCGTCTACCCAAGGATTTCAGAGAGCAGTGCAGCAGCGCGCGGTGAGCGCCAGAGCAGTGGCACCGTGTCAAGGAGACATGGCAAAGACGAAAAGAAAACTGGGCTGAAAAAGGAGGGATTATGAGATCGTGGGGTGCTCTGCTGGTTGGCCTTTTGTGGGGAA
>CAZCWX010000101.1:0-4485 GCA_964502465.1 uncultured Enterobacteriaceae bacterium
CGGCGATCAATCGCCGGGCTACACGGCTGCGCCCCCTGAAGGGGACTGAAAGCCGGCTTTAGCCGGCGTCGTTCTGAAGCCCGGCCAGTTCATGGCCGGGCGCAGGTGAGTTCACAGTAAGTGCTGGAGTGTGCCAAAGTCATGTGGTCCGATTTAGGCGGCCGACGGTCCCACTCAAACCAATCTGCTGCGTGACTACCACAATCCGTACGTTGCGTTCACACCATTCCGCCAAGAGAGAGATTGATGCCCTCGTGCTGACGGCGCGAAAGGCGGTCGAGTTTGGGCATCCCAGAGTAGGAGGGTGTAAAACAACGATCCGTGCCTCTGACGGGTGGAGAGGAAAGCAACGGCCTTCATTCGGCACCCATACCTGAGAGAAAAAAGGCTCACCTTTTTCTACATTTAGCGTTGACTCTAGGATCATCAGACAGTTGCTTCCACAACCTTACCTCTCTCCCTTCCTTCTTTTTGTGCGAAGAGTGTTTTATATACTAACGCTATGCGAAATTTCTCTTTTCGTTTCATTTCGGTCTTGTTGCTTTTCGCTACTGGCTACTGGCTACTGACTACTGACTACTCGGCTCAGGCCACCTCTGTTGACGAAATCGTCAAAAAACTGCAAGCGCGCTATGATTCGACGGCCGGATTTCGTGCTGACTTCATGCAAGAGGTGGAATCCGCCACTCTTGGGCAAAAGGTTGAGTCCCGTGGGCAGGTGCTCTTCAAGAAACCCGGACGCATGCGATGGGAATTTCATGAGCCAGAGCAGCTGGTAGTTGCTGACGGGACTTTCTTCTGGCTCTATCAACCCGCAGACAACCAGGTGATTCGCATGCCTTTCCAGCAAGCGTTCCGTTCTAACGTGCCGGTCTCATTTCTGACTGGCGTGGGCCGTCTCGACCAGGATTTTATCCCTTCACTCAGTGGCGAGACCGCTGAGACCTATCTTTTGCGCCTGACTCCTAAACAAGAAGCTGAAGGAACCGGGCTGCTGGATCTGGAAATTCGCGCTGAGACGTTTGATATTGTGCAAGCTACGATTACTGACCCGTTGGGGAATACCACACGGGTGCGCTTTGCTAACATTGATCGTGAAACTCTCCCTGACGATGATCTCTTTCGTTTCACCGTGCCAGATGGTGTGGATGTGATTGAAGCGCCGCCAGCTTCTTGATAGCCTCCGCGCGGCAAAAGGAGAGTGCGTATCTGCCGCGCCGTGCTCTTGACTTGCCGACATTTTTGCTGCTGGACTGAAAGGAAGGAGGCAGCCATGCGACTCGAAGGAAAGGTAGCGTTGATCACTGGTGCTGGTTCTGGGCAAGGGCAGGAAGCGGCTGTTTTGTTTGCCACAGAAGGAGCGCGGGTTATCATCACTGATGTCAGTGAGGAGGGTATCAAACAGACAGTAGAGAGGGTGAAGACTGCTGGCGGAGAGGGAGTGGGTAGGCAAATGGACATTGCGGACGCCGCGCAGGTGGAGGAAGGGATTGCCTTTGCTGTGCGAGCGTTCGGGACACTCAACGTGTTGTACAACAACGCTGGAGTTTACCTCCGGGGAAAAGATGGACCCGTCACTCGGGTGGAAAATGACATCTGGGACATGACGTTGAACATTAATCTGAAGGGAATGTACCTGTGTTGCCGGTATGCCATTCCTGAGATGGTCAAGGCGGGAGGCGGTTCGATTGTGAACACCGCCTCGGCCGCGGGTCTGATAGGGACCAACTATCATGCTTACTCCGCCTCGAAGGGCGGCATGATTGCGCTGAGTCGCTCGATCGCCACGACTTATGCCCCTCAGAACATTCGCTCCAACGTTATCTGTCCGGGATTTATTGAGACACCGATGACAGCAGAGATTTCCGGCAGTCAGCGGTTGCTGCAGGCATACTTAGAGAGCACCCCGCTCCATAAGGCAGGCAAACCACTCGACATCGCCTATATGGCACTGTATCTGGCGTCGGACGAAGCGGCGTTCGTGACCGGCGGGGTTTTTGTCATCGATGGGGGTGTAACAGCACGCTAGAAGGTCTAGGGTTTTAGGTCTGGAATTTGATTGATTGTAGGGGCTTGAGTCATCAAGCCCCGCTTCAGGTGAGGGCTGAAACCATGGGCATGAAAGAAACCATCATTGAGGCTTTGAAAGATCTAGTCCTGCCTGAATTGGACGAAATCAAAGGCGAGGTAAAGCGGAACGGCGTGCGCCTCGACGCGGTCGAGCGGCGGTTGGATGACTTCGCCAGCCGTTTTCAGGGCATTGACCAGCATCTCCTCGACCAAAGCCGCCGCATTGATGAGACCAACCAGCGTATCGACCAGCTCAGGGCAGACCTGATGACTCGTATCGATACCATCAACACGGAACTTACGGCTCATATTGACAAAGTCAATACAGAGCTTGCCGGTCGTATTGACCGAGTGAATATAGAACTGACAGCTCGTATTGATCAGCAAGCGGTCCGCATCGATAGACTCAATACCGATCTGACAGCCCGGATCGACAAGGTGAATACTGATTTGGTTACGCGGATCGACAAGGTGAATACCGATCTGGGTGCGCGGATCGACAAGGTGAATACCGATCTCCATGCTCAGATCGAAAAAGTGAATACCACCTTGACAGCCCGGATCGATCAACAGGCTACACGAATCGATGGTCTTACTGGGCAGGTGTCCGCCTTGGCGCAACAAATGGCGGGCCTGCGCAGCGACCGAGAGGTCCAGGCTGATATTTTGGAACGACTCAGGCGGCTAGAGGATAAGAGAGCAGCTTGAAGCAGGCGAGGGGCACACCACACCGTAGAAACGTCCTGCTGGAGCGTCTCTACAGTACTTTCCAGTGCATCGGCTCGAGAGTTTTTCGAACCTCTATTTTTTCCCTTCCTCCGGGTAGCTAAACGATAACCCCTCGCTCGGGTCCATTTGGATCCCGTAGGCTGGTATGGGATAACGCAAGCCAGCTTTGGAGAGCATTTCGAGTCCTTCAATCACTTTGGACAGGAGTTGTGGCCGGAGAGCCATCAACATCTCGTCGTCTGCGACGCCACCATACCGCCGCTCGGCGTAACACGGGATTGAGAGAGACGGCTCGCCGCCAGTTGCCAATGCCTGACCCCATGAGTCTGAACACGCGCTCTCACTCACAACGCCAAATTGGTACCGTTTGTATCCTTTCCACTGCAGGCCATTGATAAACAGAATCATCTGTCCGGGTGTTCCATAGATCAACGCAATATCTGGCGGATCAAGACGGCCAGAAGCCAGGGGCGACACGACCATCGCTTGGTATTTCCCTGGGGGCACCCGAAACATCGCGGCCTGATGGGCGGCTGCGTTCTCCTGGTCTTTGAACCAGACACCCGCCATGCGGGTTCCGTCGAGCGTGTCTGGTGGTACAGGGATGAGACCAATGACGGCACCACAATTGCCCGGCATCAAGTTATCGATGGTCACGCCGACCGTCCAACCGACCTGACGGGCTTGGGTCACAATCTGGCAAGTCGTGTGGCGTTGTTTCTTGGGTCGGCGGATTTTGGGAATCGCTTCCATCTCTTCGACAGTCTCAAAAAGTTTCATGCCAACTGGCAACGTGCGCAGGCGTAACAGATTCTGCAGCTTGTCGCTGATCTCTTTCCAGTCGGTGCGTTCTTTAGTTGTGGTAGTCGTTTCTGACATGGGCATGCCCCCTTCCTGTTCGTTTCTCGCTCCCTAGCAGATCTATTGAAGAAAGGCTAGGAAAGACATTTGCAGCACGGACAGAGAGCAGGTAGGATACGCTCGCTGCTGCAGAGAAAGCAGCAAGATTAACAGACAAAAAGGAGGGGATGGGCATGGAATCTCTCCGCGGCAAAGTAGCGATCGTTGGTGCGGCTGACACTGAGGTCGGTGTCGTTCCGCATCTCAGCGCCACGCAACTGTACGTCAAAGCGGCGAAGCTGGCGCTCGAAGACGCAGGTATTACCAAAGACGAGGTGGATGGGTTAATTACCTGTACCTCATTTGTCGAACCCTACATGTACCATGCTGAGATGATCGCCGAATATATGCAGATTTTTCCTCGCTATTGCTTAAACGTCGCGACTGGTGGAGGCACGACGTTGGCAATTATGCACCACGCGGCCTCGGCTATCGCCACTGGCATCTGCAATACGGTGCTCATCACTATGGCCGATAATATGCTGTCGGGCTTGTCCCGGGATCGGGCGATCGAAGCCATGTCTACCGCTGGGCACGCCCAGTTCGAGCGGCCTTATGGTCCGCCGATCCCTGGTTTTTACGCCCTGATTGCCCAGGCCCATATGCACGCGTATGGCACAACCAGTGAACAGCTCGCTGCGGTGGCAGTCGCGTGCAGAAAACATGCCTCCCTGAACCCGGCTGCGCAGATGCGTCAGTCCATCACTATTGATGACGTCCTGAACTCAAAAATGATCGCGCATCCGTTACATCTGCTCGATTGCTCGCTCGTCTCCGATGGAGGAG
>CAZCWX010000102.1:0-6664 GCA_964502465.1 uncultured Enterobacteriaceae bacterium
ACCGTCCTACGGCATGGCATGCCTGATCACAAAAGATGCCGCATCCGAACACAACTACACCGCCGCCTCCGCAATCTCCTCAGGTCGTCCTAACCGCCCGCCCGGCTGCGCCGTCACCATTTTCTCGACGATCTGTGACCGACGGCCAGCGCCGCGCTGAAGCATCGGGGTATCGATTGGCCCTGGACATACCGCATTGACGCGAATGCCTGACTTGGCATACTCCAACGCCGCAGTCTTCGTTAAGCCGACCACCCCACGTTTGCTCGCCACATACGCTCCAGTGCGCCGTACACCGATCAGGCCCGCGTCAGATCTTGAAGTTGATGGCGAGGATACGGTCCCAATTCTCTTCGGTATTGTCGGCTCCCGTGCGCGAGTGGACACTGGAAGGGCAAAGCAGTACAGTTGCCGAAGCATTCGGCAAAAAGGGGGGCCTATGGCAACGACTCGGCACACTGACGTTTGTCAAGTGTTTTCCTCAACACTCTTCATGCTTCTCTTCGTACACGCAGGAGTTGGCTTTGCCCAAGAGGCACCCCACACGGCGTGCCTCACGCCGCTTGCCGGTACTGTCTCACAGGCGTTGCTCGAACGGCCTGTGACGCTCACCGATATGGCCGGCCACCTGCACCAAAAGGTCAACACAACCTCGGCCGAAGCGCAGGCATACTACGACCAAGGGTTCGCCTATCTGGCCTCGTACGTCTGGGTCGAAGCGGCCCGCTCCTTTCATGAAGCACTCCGTCGTGACCCTGAACTCGCTATGGCGCACCTGGGGCTGGCTAAGGCACACGCTGGTGCCGAGGCGATGGACGAGGCCCGGGTGCACCTGCAGCAGGCGACCGCACTCGCGGCCAAAGGCAAAGTGACGGCCAAGGAAGCCAAGTGGATTGCCCTGGGCGCTCAGCAACTGGACGCGATCAGCGCCTCAGCGACAGAACGTGCCGCGAAACACCAGGCGTACAAACAGGCGATCGAGGAGTTGATCGCGCTTGATCCGAGTGACCCGCATGCCTGGGTGCTACGTGGCAATGCCGAAGAGCCTGGCGCCTGGGGGCGTGGTCAGGTCGGAGGCGTGGGATCCATCGCCTATTATGAGGCCGCCCTGCTCCGTGACCCCAACCATCTTGGCGCCCACCATTTTCTGATTCACTCCTACGAACACATCGGACACCACGCTATCGCGGCTGAGCACGGGCGCCACTACGCCGAGGCCGTCAAAGGGGTGCCTCATGCGCAACATATGTATGCTCATGTGCTACCCCGCTTGGGCAAGTGGCAAGAGGCACTGGCTCAGCTTACTGCCGCTGATCGTCTAGAACGGGAGTACTATGTGGCCCAGGGGATCGCGCCGGCCGAGGACTGGCACCACGGCCATAACCTCCACCTGCTGGGCACGGTGCAGTTGCGCCTCGGGAACGAGGTCGAAGCCGAACGGCTCTTTCGTGAAGCATTCGAACTTGAGGGTCGTGGTTTGCTTGCAGGCAACTATGCTGCTCCCTGGCTGGAGTATTTGCTGTTGCGTGGCCGCTTCGAGGAAGCGCTCGCGGCTGCCAAGACCGTGGAGGAGCGCCCTTTCCCCATGGCACGCCTGGTTGGGGCAACACTGAGAGGCGAAGCGCTGATCGCCCTGGGACGCAATGACGAAGCGAAACAGGCTCACGAGCGAGCGCGAACCGCGTACGACGACTTGCAGCAGAGAGCGAAGAATACTCCGTACGAGATGTTTGCTTCCCGTTTCGTGGGCCCCTTCCTCAAGACCCTGGAAGGTGAGCTGGCACTGCGTGGGGCGAACCCGGCTGAAGGGGAAGCGATGTTACTCCAGATTGCCGACGGACTGGCCGCCAGTCCCCTCCTCGATGCCTGGGCAGTGGGCCTCTTCCATCTGCAACGCTTGGCGGCTGACGCCCAGCGCGCTGGACGAGCGGAACTCGCCACTGCGCTGGTTGAGCGCATGCACAAAATCGATCCGGAATTCACCAGCAGTGTGACTGCCACTGCGGCTGTGACGACCGAACGATAGGGGGAAACCGTCGTTTCAACTGGAGCACTTGACCCGTTTCGTTTTACCGTTCTGAGAATACCTTGGGGAACAGGATGCAGCGATTTTTTACGTCGGCCTCTTTTTCGCAATTTCTGCGACCGCGCCGAGTAGGGTGTCCACCTGCTTAGCCGTCACCATGATATGCAAAGACGCACGATTGACATCCCAGTTGACCTCTTCGTGGGTCACATTGCGGATATAGATTCGGTGGCGTTCCCAGAGGAGGTTATTGAGCGTTATGGTGGGAACGCCTTTCACGGTAAAGGCGACGAGTCCACAGCCCAAGCGCGGGTCCTCAGAGGTGTACACGTCAACCCCGTCGATCGCGCGGAGTCCCGCGAGGACACGGTGGGCCAGAAACCGGTCACGGGCCTCTATCGCTTCGGGGGTCAGGTGGGTATGGAAGTCCAGGACTGCACCAATCGAGATCCGGGCAGGATAGTGTAACGAGCCGCGCACTTCAAATTTGGCTGCACCAACATATTCGTCGTAGAACGTTTTCAGGGCGCCAACTGGTTCCCCCCCATACATCGTCTTGCCATTGACAGGTCCGGCATACACTGTTGGCCACACACGGTCTAACAAGTCCTCACGGACGTAGAAGAAGCCGGTGTACATTGAGGCCAACAGCCATTTATGGCAAGGCCCGGCATACATATCACACCCGAGGGCGTGCATGTCCAGCTTCATCATGCCCGGCGGTTGGGCGCCATCGACCAAGGTGACCACACCCTGGGTGCGGGCCATGGCACAGATCTCCTTGACTGGCATAATACAGCCATCCGTGTAATTGATGTGACAGAAGCAGAGCAGCCTGGTTTTCGGCGTAATCGCGGCTTCGCAGGCTTTCAGCAGGGCATCTGGGTCCTTGGGCGGATGAAACTTCCGGTCGGCCAGATCGATGACCTTCACAGTCAACCCCTCTCGGGCCGCCCGGAGCAGCACCGGATGTGCCAGACTCGTATGATCGTGGTTGGTATAGATAATCTCATCTCCGCGCTTCAGGTCGAGGGCGAAGGTGCCAAACACCATCCCTTCGGTCGTGTTATTCGTGAAGGCTACTTCCAAGGGATTGGCCCCGATGAACGCGGCCATCTTCCGTCTTAACTCTGCACGGTACTCCGGGGTATACGCTGTACTGCTGAAGCTCCAGTAATCTGAGTCGATTCCTTCCAACGCCTTCAACTCCGCCAGGTGCACACTGCGGGGCGAGGGGCCGCGGGTCCCTGTGTTCATATACGTGAGCCCCTTGCGGAGTAAAAACTGGCTGGCAACAGACTCCCAGGAGCGTTCATCATCAGGAGGTGCCCCCGTGCTCAGGCCTGTGAGCGATGGGACCGGGGAGGTTGCTGCACTTGTCCTGCTTGAGAGGAGGAGTGCACCTGCCACTGTACCGCCGAGCAGGCGGCCAAGGAAACCACGCCGTGTGAGCCGCTGTAACGCGCGTGGGTCTTCAAACCGTGAATCAAAATTGAGGATGGGAGCTTCAAGGTTCATCACAATTCCTTACGGATCAGGGTGATGTATCACCAGGACTCTATCAGCCGGCTAAGACAAAAAGCAAGCCTTGCACGATGCTCCGCTTGCCCCTAGTGTAGGTAGGGAAGGAGGTCAGTGGAGCTATGAAACTCATGTATATGGTAGGAGTAATTTTCTTTCTTTCTGCCCTGTATCCCGTGTGTGAGGCTCAATCGTCGGACTCGTCGCGTCCTGTCCCGGTGGAATATCTTACAGGCGAGAGACCACGCCCACTGCCCTTTTCGGACGCCGTGCGGGTGGGGCACACGCTCTACTTATCCGGGCAATTGGGAACAGATGACAATTTTGCCCTCGTGCCAGGAGGGATACAGGCAGAGACAAAGCAAGCGATGGATAGGATTCGCCGTATTCTCGAACGCAATGGCTCCTCATTGGACCACGTGGTCAAATGCACTGTCATGCTCGCAGATATGGGTGAATGGGAGGCGATGAATGAGGTGTATGTCACCTTCTTTCCCAAAGACCGCTTACCCGCTCGGAGTGCGTTTGGCGCGGTGCGCCTTGCACTCGATGCGCGCGTCGAAATTGAATGTCTGGCCACTGTCAAAGGAGAAAACTAAATTGAATCCGCTTCCCTTTGAATGGACCACCTCGAATAACCCTGTCATCTTTGTTCATTTTTGTGTCTACGGTTGCAGGGTAACTTTCGCGTCGGCTTGCACGCCGTGATGAGGCGCTCTGTAAACCCGCATTTCCCTGCAACGTCCCCTAAATGGGTTTGCCCCGCTCGTCCCGACCCTTCTCCTTGACAGGACCAGGGGTGTCGTTCTATGGGGACAGGAGCGGCATACCGCAGTAGAATCTGACGTAATGGCAAAAAGGAGGAATTATGGCGCAAACACTTTTGAAGAATGCACGGTTGATCGATGGGATTGCTGACCAGCCGCAAGACCGGGTCTCCATCCTTATTGAGGATGAGCGCATCGCCAAGGTCGAACATGGAGACCTGCCAGCTCCCGCCGGCGCACAGACGATCGACCTGAGAGGAAAAACCGTTTTACCAGGTCTGATCGACACCCACGTGCACGCCACGTTTATGGATAGTGAATCTTTGCCGCTCTTTCTCGCCGCCGGTGTTACCACTGTCCGGGACGTAGGGGCCAAACTGGAAAAAGTCAAGCAGCTCAAGTCCGACCTGAATAGCGGGAAGAAGCTCGGTCCGCGCATGTTTATCCTTGGCCCCCTGCTCGATGGGACGGATCACAGTTTCGACTATGGCGGTCCGTTGGGTGAAATGCTCGATAGTGTTCCTTCTCCCGACGCCGTGCCGCAGAAGATCGGCGACTTGCTGAAGGCCGGAGTAGACGGCATCAAGCTCTATTTTACCTTACCTCCGGACACCGCCAAGGCGATCATCAAATTTGTTGACAACCGCGTACCGGTGACCGGCCACCTGGGCTACTCACATTCGCTTGATCTCATCAAAGCGGGCATCAACGGCTTGGAACACGTGTGGATCTCTCCCTACAATGACTTCTGCGCCCTAGATATGCAATTTGGTCCCGGCACCGGCGTGATGTCGATGATGGACCCTAAATTCTGGACCTTAACCGTGAAAGGCTGGGAAGAAGCCGACCTCGAAAGTCAACGCGCGAAAACGTGGTTCGGCGCCATGGTCGACCATCAAGTCAATATGGGTACCACGCTCGATCTGCTTTGGCTGGCCAAGTGTGGACGCGAAGCCGCGATGCAGGACCCTGATCGTCAATACATTCCGCCCATGGCGCTCGCTCGCCAGAAAGCCATGATCGCTCACATCGGCGAGCGTCCGGATTGGGATATGTATCCGGGATTTTTCGACCCTGCCCACTGTGTCAAAGCCCTAGAGAAGCATCAGGCAGTGACGCGCATCTTGCACGAAGCTGGCGGATTGATTGTTGGCGGCACTGATTGCGGCGGGCTGCCCTTCCCACCGCCAGGGTTCGCATTGTTGCGTGAAGTTGAGCTGCTGGCCGAAGCAATTGGGAGCATGGCCGCAATCAAAGCGGTGACTTCCGTCGCAGCTACATATTTACGACAGCAAGACAACCTTGGCAGTATCGCTCCTGGCCGGTATGCGGATTTCCTCGTTGTGGATGGAGACCCGCTACGGGATGCGCGAGAAATACGGAATCTGACAACAGTCTACCAAGGCGGCGCTGCGCACGATCCACAAAAGCTGCTGGCGCAAGTGCCAAAGTCGGAGGTTGCGCGTAGTCATTAGCAGTGGAAAGCGTGAGTCGTGAAGCGTAAAAGATAATGTGAGCAAAAGGTTAAGAGGACGGTGCAGGGAAATTCGGGTTATAGTAAGCACGGCACTATGCCGCGCGGTCCCCGCGCTGGATGCCCCCGGAGAGAAACTAGGAAACTAGGGTCAGGAAACTAAGATCAGGTCTTGCAATCACGCATTGTCACTTTACACCGTGTCAGGGGCGAGGTCTCAGTACGACAATATGACCTTCACCCCCTTCGATTACCGACTGACAACTGCGCCCCTCTCGATGTTCAGGGGGTTGCTCGCCGGACCGAGAGTCTGCAGTGCCGTAAAGCCGTTGGACACCGTATCGCAGTACAGCTCTACGCGATTGCCATCGGGGTCAAAGACGTATACGCTCCGCGTCACGGTGTACACCCAACTTCCTGATACGGCTCTCCCGGTTTGTGCGTGCTGATGCGGATGGTGACCTTGCGATCCAGCCGTTTCAGAAAATCAAGCAGTTTGTCTGTCGTAAAGCGGCTATAATGGCCGTTCATCAAGTGGGAGACATTCTGTAGGAACCACTATCAGCCTCTAGCGGCTGCAGTCCGATGCCGGACAGAGCGCATCCGGGCGATGATATGTGTCTCGCCGCGCGTCCGATTACGGGGCTTGTCCTTTACAACAATATCTACGTCCTTGTCCAGACGATTCAGGAAGCGGCACAGCCGATCAAGCGAGAAGTTTTTCAGTTGACCGCGCATCAGCGCCGACACCTTGGGTTGGTCAATGCCGAGAATGTCGGCAGCCGCCGCCTGGCTCAGGCGGCGGCTGCCGGATGATCTCAATAAGCTGCATGGCTAGTCCGGCTTTCGCCAGGTGTTCTTCGGGATGGGGAAAGC
>CAZCWX010000103.1:0-5224 GCA_964502465.1 uncultured Enterobacteriaceae bacterium
CGCACCAATCCACGGGTGAACAAGTCACCCGTGGCGACCGGAGGATCTCGGTAGGGGAGCTGGCAAATCTCTTCCCAGCTTGGCGCATGCGACTGAAAAGCATAGAACTTCCGCTGCGGGAGGAATGGCGGATGAAGTGCCCACATTGCCAGTCAGTTTATACAAATCAACGTCCAGAGCGTACCGAGTTCGGGTATCGGCGGTTTCGCTGCCGAGGCTGCCAGCGAGAGTTTAACCAACGGACGGGCACTCCCTGCAATCGGTTGCAGTATCCCAGCGATGTGGTCTGTTTGGTCGTGCTCTGGCGGATACGGCATAAACTGAGTCCGCGCGATTTAGTGGCTATCCGAAAAACCCTCCCAAGATGGGTCCGGGGGCAAAAATCCCCCCGCCAGCCGCTCTGCGTCTGTCGGCCCCCTTTGGCAAAGGAGGCAGCGAAGGCGCAGCCCAGCGGGGGATTTGTCCAGTACTGCGGAACAAGAGGATTACGAGTTATTCGGATAGGCTCTTAGCCGAAATGTTCTTAGAGCGGGGCTTTGTCTTCACCCACGAAACCGTACGCATGTGGGAGGCCACCTTCGCTCCCTTGTTGACCGAACGGCTGCGTAGGCATCGTTATGGCCAAGGTAGCAGGCGCTGGCACATCGACGAAACCCTCATGAGGGTGAAGGCAAATGGGTGTATCTTTATCGCGCGCTGGACCACGAGGACAACTTACTCGACGTCCGTCTGAGCCAGACCTGCGACTTGCCGTCCGCGCGGGCCTTCTTCCGGGCGGCGCGTATGATCGCCAAAGGGAGCCCACTCCGCGTCACCTCTGATCGCCACGGCCCTTACCCTGGGGCCATCCGCTTAGAGTTTGGACCTGCCGTGACTCATTGCACGATACGCTACGCCAATAACCTATGCAGCAAAGATCCATGCTCTTGTAGGAGAAATAGGAGACGTTGCTTCGGTTAATAAATTTATCAATGGGAATTGACAAAACTATCAATCATGTGGTAGAGGTCAGCGCCGACGGCGGCCGTTTGTGTCCCGACGCGAGAGCAGCTGGCGGCGCCAACAACATTCGCATGGGAGAAGACGCCATGAAGATCGGATTGATGCATGTGACTCCGTATAGCAAGGCGGACCCGGCGATCGTGGCCAAACGGGCGGAGGACCTCGGCTTCGAGTCCTACTGGGTGGGTGACCACACGATCATCCCGGTGACCTCCAGCGTTCAATATCCCGGCGTCAGAGAGGGTGGCGCTGTGCCCGACTTTCTCTGGCAGCTCCCCGATCCGCTGCTGGCGCTGGCGCGCGCGGGCGCGACCACCAGTCGCATCAAGCTGGGCACGGGGATTTGCCTGATTCCGGAGCGCAATCCGATCCTCACGGCTAAGCAGGTGGCCACGCTCGACGACAGCTGCGGCGGACGCTTCTTGTTGGGCATCGGCGCGGGATGGAATCCCGAGGAATCGACCATTCTGGGCGGCGACTTCGAACATCGGTGGAGCCAGGTCAAAGACTATATCGCCGCGATGAAGGTGCTCTGGACAGAGGACATTTCGGAGTATCACGGCCGCTACGTCGACTTTCCCCCGGTGCGGTGCTTCCCGAAGCCCAAGAGCAAGCCCTATCCGCCGATCCTCATCGGCAGCGTCAACAACCCCCGCGCCCTCAGACGCGTAGCGGAGTGGGCCGATGGCTGGCTCCCGGTGGTGCGGAGCGTCGATGAATTTGCCGACGGCGTGAAGCGCATCAAGGCGATCGCGGCGGAGATCGGGCGTGACCCGAATGCGCTTGATTTCACCGTATTCGGGGCGGAGAAACAGTGGCGGTCGGCCAAAGAAATCCGGGAATTCGAGCGAGTGGGAGCAAATCGGGTGGTTCTGTGGCTGAGCCCTCAGGATTTGAACAGCATCCTGCCGGAAATGGAGGAGCTGGCCCGCACCGTTCTTTCATAGCCTGCCAAAGGTTTCCCTCAGTAATGACACGCGCTCACTCAATGGCTGGTCATGGTCCTTCCAGGCGTCGTCGCCGCGCCCCCGCGCTGGACAAAGCGGAACGGCGTGCGTTGCTGTTGCGATGTGCGCTGCGGGTGTTCGCGCGGCGCGGTCTCGGCGCCGCCCGTCACGCGGAAATCGCGCGCGCAGCCAAGGTGTCTGTGCCGACCGTCTTCTTTTATTTCCCGACCCGCAAGGCCTTGGTGAGCGCCGTCCTGGAGGAAGTGGCGCGGTTCTTCACCGAGATGGCCGCAACGGTCCACAGCAAACGCGGGCCCGCGCCGGAGCTCATGCTGGAGCATATGCGCGCCTTTGCGGAGGCGGTCGACACGCATCCCGATCATACGCGCGTCCTGCTCGAATGGAGCACCGCGCTGCGTGACGAGGTGTGGCCGCTGTTTCTACGGTTCCAAGAGCAGATCATCGCCCTGATCGCGCGCACGATTCGGCGCTGGCGCATAGAAACCGCGAGCGATCGCGATCCCGAGGCCGAGGACGACGCCCGCATGATCGCGGCGACCGGCCACGTGCTGGTCCAGATGAAAGTGGCGCAACTGCCCAACTCGCGGATCGAACGCTTCCTCCACACGCTGGTGCGTGACACGCTCGGCGAAGCGAAAGCGAGTCCAACGAATGAGGCGCATATATCGGAATTCAACGTGGCGGTCGGATAGCCAGTCTGGGACACAGATAGTGAGAGCGTACGAGAAAAAGCAGGCCGCGAAGCATCGTTCACAAATCGAGAGAACACCGTGCGACCGGCTCAGGACTGAGGGCTGAGAGCACGGCAATCACGATCAGGAAAACAAAGGAAAGGAGTAGAGCGTAATGCGTGTTGGAGCAACCATCTTTAATCAGAACTACAACGACTGGGACCGCTACGAAGCGGAGGAAAAGGGCCAGGCCGTGCCCAAGCGTGCCGTCCGGTCGGATCGCGAGGTCTTCAACGAAGAAATCAACATCGCGCGTATCGCCGACGACACCGACTTCGATTCGGTCTGGACCATCGAGCATCACTTTACCCCGTATACGATGGTCACCAATCCGCTGCAGTATCTCACCTATATCGCCGGTATCACCAAACGCGTGGATCTCGGCACTATGGTGGTGGTGTTACCGTGGCATAATCCAGTACGCGTCGCCGAAGACGTCAACATGCTGGACTCATTTCTTGGGCCCGGCCGCGAGATCATCTGCGGTGTTGGCCGCGGGCTCGGACGCCGTGAATACGACGGCATGGGCGTTGATCAGAACGAAGCTAGGGGACGGTTCGACGAGTCGCTGCAGGTCATCCGGCAATTGTTAGCCACGGGGCAGTGCGATTTCGCGGGCGAATTCTACACAGTCCGCGGCGTGCATTTGCGGCCACAACCAGAGCGTGACCTGAGTGCGAACGTGTGGTGCGCGGGCGGCACTCCGCAGACCGTCGAGATCATCGCCAAGCATGGTGTGCCACCGCTGACGATTCCTACCACCAGCCTGGAGTTGGCGCTGTCGAACATGCGCCAATATGCGGAGCTGCGCCATCAAGCCGGCCACGGACCGAGTCACACAAAGCTCGCACTGTGGACCTATGTGGCGGAGACGGAAAGCGAGGCGCAAGCCGGGGCCCAGCAGTATATGACCGAGTATGCCGATTCGGCGCTACGGCACTACGAGCTCTTAGGCACGCATCTGCAGAGCACCAAAGGCTACAAGGAGTACGGCCAGCTGCAGACTGCGCTACGTCAGGATGCCTCTCCCTTCCGGCAGGCCTTCTACCGGAGCCATCCCTGGGGCACGCCTGATCAGACTATTGCGCGCGCCACCGAACTCGCCCACGCCTTCGGCACGGACGAGATCATCTTCGTCTTCAAGTACGGGTCCATGCCCATGGCAACGGCGGAAAAGAGCTTACGTCTCTTTGCCAAGGAGGTCATGCCAGCGTTGAAAGAGCTGCGTCCTGCGCCTTTGACCGTGAATGGCCGCGCGGCAGAGCCTGTAACGCCGCAACACCCAGCGGCTCAATAGGACAGTGCCGCTGGATTCTCAGGGGGTTCAGCGGCATCCGCTATGGCATCTCCCACGTCTCACGACAATCCCACAAGAGCAGCATTACGTGTCTAACACGACCAAAGGAGGTTCATCCATGAGCGGGATCAAGATTGGTATTGGCTTTGGTCTCTGGCGACTGGGCATGCCCAGTCCAGACACGATTTGTTCCTATGCAGAACGAGCCGAGGATGTTGGTATCGACTCGATCTGGCTGTCTGACCAGGTTGTCTCGCAACAGATCCCCGATTTGGACATCACCTGCACGATGGCCATGTTTGCCGCACGGACGAAGAAAATCAAAATGGGACCGAGTGTCCTGACGTTACCGGCTCGCAACCCCGTACAAGTGGCGAAAACCTACGCCACCCTTGATTACCTTACCGGCAGCTGCGGGCGCGTGATCATGGCCGTTGGTCTCGGCAGTGACCCACGAGATTGTCTCGTCTGTGGCATTAACCCCGACGAACGCGCGAAGCGGATGGAGGAAGGAGTCCAGGTGCTCCGCAAACTCTGGGCAGGACCAAACGTCACCCACGAAGGCACGTTCTACAAATTCAGTAATGTGACCATTGAGCCGCGTCCGGCAAAAGGCGCGCTCGATATCTGGATCGGCGGTAACTCGGACTTGGCCATCAAGCGCACGGCTCGCTATGGCGATGGGTGGTTTCCCTCGTTTGTTACTCCACACGATTTCCAATCGGGCATCGCGAAGCTCATGGACTACGGTCGCCAATATGGCCGGGAGATGAATCCCCGCGAAGCCGGTGTCTTGATCTTAACGCACATCAGTGACAACAAGGCTAAGGCCCAAGAGATCACGCAGCAATTCCTCAAAGGATTCGCCCTTCCTGCTGAGTCGCTGCTGGCACGCTGTGCCATCGGGTCTGCGACAGAATGTATCGAGAAGGTCCAAGCGTATGTCGATGCGGGGTGTAGCAAATTCGTCTTGTGGCCGATCGTGCCACCAGATGAGTTGGTGCCACAGATCGAACGGTATGGGCGGGAAGTTATTCCTCACTTTTCGTAATGCCGACGCAAAACAAGTCGAAAGGCAAAAAATCACAGCGCAACAGTCAAAGGACGGGGTAGCAGAGAGTACCCGCACCAACATTGTTTCACTTCACCCATAAGGAGGGATGAGCGATGGTCGACTTTGGTATCGTGACAATTCCAACGCATTATTCACTGCAACCGGCGGAGCT
>CAZCWX010000104.1:0-4028 GCA_964502465.1 uncultured Enterobacteriaceae bacterium
CTAAGTAAGAGAGAAAAAGTTCTTTCAGAAACAAATTGTTACAATCCTGGATTTGTCAGGGATTTTAAGCAGTTTGCGGTCGCAAAACTTTTTCACTTCTACTTAATTCATCGTGTGGCTCTTTCCCCCACTGCAGCGTCCCCCCGTTCGTGTGCAAGCGCATTTGCAAGATGCCGTCACGCCGTTCCAACTGAATGGACTTAAACTTGTTTGCGTATTCTTCCAAGCCAGCCATGGTGAACCTCCGTAGCTTCGGCATGCGCTCTCAGGTGCTTTCGCGCCTGGGAGCGCTCCTGCCGCGCAAACAGACACCGCTCGCTAGACGAACTTGCCGATCAGCGCAGCATAGCGATCCAGTACGGGCCGTTGTTTGTCGGGGCTCGCCGGCGAGACCATGAACAAGATGCGATTAAAGCCCAACTTTATAAGCTCCCCAATCCGGCTCTCAATCCCGCGCGGAGCCATTTCCTCCGCCGTCAGGACGCTCAGATCGAATCGCTCTTTGGATTGCCCGCGCCGCACAGCCTCGGTTCGGATCGCTTCGATCCCGCCCGCCAGGTCGATCCCCACGTCTACGGGAACCCAACCGTCGCAATACTCGACGACCCGCGAGGGCACCCACTTCGACCACGCTCCCAGGAGTACCGGCGGTCCACCGGCTTGCACGGGCTTGGGCCAGCACCACAGGGGAGCGAAATCCACGAACTTGCCGTGATACTCCGCGACCTCGTTCGTCCAGATTGCTTTCATCGCCAGGATGCGCTCGCGCGTAACTTTCCACCGATCCTTGAACTCGACGCCGTGATCGGCCATTTCTTCGGCGTTCCATCCAGCACCGATGCCAAACAGGAAGCGCCCGTTCGCCACCCGATCGAGACACGCGACCATCTTGGCCAGATTGATCGTATTGTGTTCGGGCACCAGGCAGACCGACGTCCCCACTTTGAGCTTTGTCGTGACCGCGGCTGCGGCTGAGAGGCCAATGAACGGATCGAAGAAGTGCTTATAGGACTCGGGGAGTTCACCGCCCATGGGAAACGGGCTCTGGCGGCTGGTGGGAATATGCGAGTGTTCCCCAAACCACAGCGACTCGAAGCCGTGGGCTTCCGCCCACCCCCCCAGCTCCGCCGGTTGCAGTGAATACTCGGTCGGAATGGTAACGATACCGAAGTCGACCATAGCTCATCCCTCCTTATTGGTGAAGTCAAACAGGGGTCGCACAAGCTGTGTGAAAGTGGTGGTTCTGATTGAAGATGGTCGCCCCAATGCGCATGTCGCTCTGTTCCTTTCCTTTTTTTACTGATCGTTCTCGCCGCCCTCTCAGCTCTCAGTCTTGGGCCGGTCGCGCGGTTTTCTCTCGCCTTGCGAAAGATTCTTGCGCAGCCTGCTTTTTCTCGTACTCTCTCGCAATCTGTGTCCGGACTGGCTATCCGACCGCTTGACCCTGAGCACCTGAGTCGCGTGGGTTACACCGACTTGTTGAGGTGCATGCCGAGCAGCTCATGCGCGACGTGGAACCCCAGATCCTCCACCAAGCGCCGCTTCCACTGCCGCCGCAACACCGCACTGGTCAACCGCCGGATGGCGCGCGGCTTCTGCATAATCTTCTCGGCAATCTCCCACGCCCGCGGCAGCAGACGGTCGAGCGGCAGCACCTCGTTGACCAAGCCCATCTCCTTGGCCAGCTGCGCGGTGATCTTGTCACTGGTATACAGGAAGTAGGCGGCGCGCTTCACCCCCATCAACTCCTGGAACGTTAGCCCCTGACCGTCCCCGGGCACCAGGTTAAACTTGAAGTGTGGATCGAACAGCTCCGCGTGCTCCGCGCACAGCGTAAGGTCGCATAGCAGGGCGAATTCCGTGTGCAAGCCCGGGCCGTTGATGCAGGCAATGGTGGGGATGTCGATATTGAAGATGAACGCCTCCAGGAGCTTGGTCGCGTCCGCGTAAATCTGATCGTAGAACGCGTCCGCGGGCATATCGTGTAATGACTGCGTGGCGAAATCCGGGTCAAACCCGGCGATCCACTTGTCCCCCGTGCCGCTGAAGATCAACACCTCGTTGTCGGGATCGTTGCCGAGGTCGAGCCAGAGCTGGGACCAGGCGTTGTGAATGGGGAGGCCGTACATGACAGGTCCCCCCTCGGTGTGCATCTGCACCTGGAGGATGCCGTTGCGACGCTCCAGCTTGAAGTATGGGGCATATTTCTCGCGATAGTCCTCGAACCGGGGCCGGCGCACGAACCCCAGGCGCTGTTCGCTCGCCCGTGCGTGCGGCCGTTCGTCAGTATGCGTACTCATGGGTATATCCTCCTTTGAACCTGTCAGGCAGCCACGGCCTCGACAGGGGGTAAGATGATATTGAAGCGGTCTCTCTAACAATAGCATCTCCTGGGTGGACTACACTACCCTCCCGCCGTGGCTGGGTCGACTTTAACGCTATACGGCTCCGGCTCGATGACGAAGAGCAGAACGCCCTTCTTCACTTCTGAGCCTGGGGTACAATTGATGCTCTGCAAGAAGCCGCACCCTCAGGCGCGAAGCTCAACCGATGCCAGAGGAGAAGTATTCCCTGTGAACCCGGCGTCATTGATGACTTCCTGCTCAATCGGTTGACGTACGGTAACCGCAGGCGGCAGAACGAAGGTGTTGTGATTGCCTCCACAACCTTCGTCCACCCAAGCGGCTATTGCAGTACACACCCCTCATACCCCTTCGCCGCCACCTCCGCACACCTTTTCCGATAGGCTGGGACGGTGTTGGCATACAGGAGGAAGACCCGTTTCTTCCCGGGGATATTCGCTCCGACAAACCAGGAATTCCCTGCAGCAAAAAGCGACCCCTCCGCCAGCTCGGCTGCGTGCTCCACCCACGCTTCTTCGGCTTGCGGGGTCGGGGCAATGCTTTTCAATCCCTTCTTGCGAAGATAGCTGATGCAGTCAGTAATCCATTCCACAATCATCTCGGCGCACACGGGGTAGTTGCCGAACGCGGTGCTAATGGCGAGGAAGAGGTTCGGGAAGTGCGCGATTTGCATCCCGAGATAGGTGCGCGGTCCCTCGGCCCATGTGTCCTTAAGCGTCTGCCCGCCTGCGCCGCGAATATCGATCTGGGTTAACGCTCCGGTGAACGCATCAAATCCCGTGGCGTAGATGATGATGTCAAACTCGTACTCTTTGTCACTGGTCTTGATGCCCTTCGGCGTGATGCGCTCAATCGGGGTCTCTTTAAGATCCACCAGTACGACGTTGTCGCGGTTGTACGCCTCGTAATAGTCGGTCTCCAGGGGAATGCGTTTGGAGCCGAAGGGGTGATCTTTGGGCGCCAGTTTTTCCGCCACCACTGGGTCCTTGACCCGCGCGCGGATCTTATTGCGCACGAACTCGGCGAAATCCTCGTTGGCTTCTCTATTGGTCATGATGTCACGGAAATTGGCCAGCCATTTCGAGAATCCGGGCTGCGCCCACAACTCTTCATACAGCGCCAGCCGCTCTTCTTTCGAGACCTCCATGGCTTTGCGCGGGTCGAAGTCGTACGGTAACCCCGTCGCGGTTTCCCGAATCCGCTGATGAATTTCTTGGTAACTGGTCTTCCACTGGCGCTGGGTCTCTGGGGTGACGAACGAGTTCCGGCACGGCGCGCAGTAATTGGCCGTGCGCTGGAAGACGGTGAGATGAGCGACTTCTTTGGCGATTTCCGGAATGAGCTGCACGGCGGTAGCGCCGGTGCCGATGCACGCTACGCGCTTACCAGTGAAGTCGACCTTCTCCTTCGGCCAGCGCGAGGTGTGATACGACTGTCCCTTGAAGCTGTCGATACCTGGAAACGGGGGCGTATACCGGGCGGACAGGATGCCGACCGCCGCGACTAAAAATTGCGCCTGAGCGCGCTGACCACTCTCCAACTCAATCTCCCAGCGATTCGTTTTCTCGTCGTAGACTGCCGATTTGACCCGAGAGTTGAGTTGGATATGGGGGCGCAGATGAAATTTGTCCGCCACATAATTGAGGTATTTTTCATTCTCCGGCT
>CAZCWX010000105.1:0-17974 GCA_964502465.1 uncultured Enterobacteriaceae bacterium
GTCGCTTCGCTCAGCATGACAGTACCGAGCGAATCAGCCAGTGAGGTGTACCAAAGTTGTGTGATCTGATTTAGCAGCGAAAGGCTCTTGGTTCATGTAACTGCAGCCCGCTTGCGCTTATCCTCATGACTGATTGAGCCCTCTCTCAACCGAGTTTCGGTTGAGTCACACGTATCGCCGCGTACAAGAACACCACGAAGAACAGCGCGAGAAACAGTAGGTCGCCGCTTACCTCAAGAAACCCTGCCCCCTTCAGCGTGATGGCGCGTAAAGCATGGGCAAAATAGCGGGCAGGCAGGCAATGTGAGAGGAAACTGATCAGCGGTGGATAGTTGTCTGTCGGGAGCAAAATGCCGGTGATAATGACAGAGGGGAACATCACGAAAAAGCCGAGAAAGATCGCTTGCTGCACATTTTGGGCCCAGGCTGAAAAGAAAATACCGAATGCCATCGTCGCCAGCATAAACACCAAAGCGACAAACAGCAGCAGCAGCAGACTCCCTTTTATGGCGATCCCGTAAAAGCCGTAATTGCCTATCAGCATGATACTGAGGGCCACGAACCCTATCCCCACATAGGGAATAATCTTCCCCATCATAATCTCAGCTAAAGAGAGTGGCGTTGCCAGTAATTGTTCAAACGTGCCACGTTCTCGTTCGGCCACTAATGAGACCGCGGCGATCATCAGACAGATTTGCGTCAGCATGTTCGCTGGCATGGCCGAGAGCAAGCCAAAACGGTCCTGTAAACCAGGGTTGTACCAGTAGCGTTTTTCGATTGACACTTGCGGTGTGGTCATCCGTTGTTCGCTCCGGTCGCGTGTGGGCAGTTGGTTTAAGGAGAAAGCAGTCGCCGCCTGGCCGACATAGTTCGCCAGCCGTAGAGCGCTGGGGGTCTTTGCCCCATTGAGCAGGATCTGAATTGCGGCTTCTTGGCCGCGTGTGAGTTGTTCGTCAAAGTTCCACGGAATGATCACGCCTACGAGACCATCCTGGCGCCGGAGAAAATCGACAACCTCATCCTGACTGAAAACATACTGCGGATCTTGTAACGCAGTCAGCGAGGATAGGTCGGTAATGAAGGTGCGCGAAAGCGTGGTCTGGGACTGGTCGTACACCACCCACGCTGCATTGTTGACTTCGTTGGTAATGGCAAGGCCAAAAAGCACGAGGTAGAGAATGGGTTGTACCAGAATAGCGGCGACGAGCGCCTGGTTGTGACGCATCGTGCGTGCCTCTTTGCGTGTGACGGCGACGATGTTTCGTAAGCGCATGGTTTTTTCTCTAAGCGTTCAGCCTTCGCTGTCAGCGTTCTCCTGTCAGAGGGGTCATTGCCTCCTGCTTTCCGGTCATGCTGGCTGAGAGCCGATTCCTTACTGTTATCCCTGCTTCTTTATTGTCCGCGAGGCGCCCACAATAAAGAGGAGGAGGAAGACACAAAGAATAACTACCTCTGGCCACAACTCGTCGAGCCCTTGGCCTTTGAGATAGATACCGCGAGTGATGCGAATGTAATGGGTGAGCGGAATGATCTCGCCGATGATGCGAAAAGGCAGCGCCATCAAGGAAAGCGGGAAAAGGAAATCGGAGAGCATCATCTGCGGCACCATAGTGAGGACACTGCGCTCCAACGCATCGACCGAAGAATGGGCCAGACTCGAAATCAACAGCCCCATCGACAAACCAATCAGCAAGAAAACGGGTGTAATTGCCAGCAGCAACACGATGCTTCCCGCAGGAACCACGTCAAACACGAACCAGCCCAGCACGATGCTTAACCCGATTGCGCTCAGCGCGACGACACCGAAAGGTAAAATCTTTCCCAGCACGACCTCTGTCGGTGTGACTGGAGTCACTAGCAGTTGTTCGAGCGTACCCGTATCTCGCTCTCGCACTAAAGCGAGGGCAGTGATGAGCACGGTTAAAAACATCGCAATCATGCCGAGCAGACTGGGGATCGTGTAGGCGGTTCCAGACAGGGTCGGGTTGAAGAGCACCCGTCTCCTGGTTGTGATGACTCCCGCGGCCTCTGGCCGGAGATGCCGTGCGGTGAGTGGCGTTCGCTCGAGACGCATATGGGAATAAAACGCTCTGGCAATAGCAGTCAGAAATCCTTCGGTGCTGGTCGCAAGCGTGGTGTCCGAGGAATCGAGCAGCAATCCGAGCCGCACTTCCTTCCGATTGGTAATGAGCTCGCTGAGGTCGGCAGGAATCAAGAGGGCAGCGCGACAGTGCTCGCGGCCAAACAGCGAACTGACGGCATCGAGGTTTTGCAGCGGTACCAGGGTGAAGTACCCGGTGGCGGTAATATCGCTCAACAGTTGTCGGCTTTCACGGGTATGAGCACGATCGAGAACGCACAGGGGAAGATGGTCAAAATCTGTGGTGATGGCATAGGCCAGAAGCGTAATCTGAAAAAGAGGGATAAGAATCAGAATAGTCAGAGTAAAACGGTCGCGCCGCAGTTCGACGAACTCGCGCCACAACAGGGTGCGTAGCCGGCTGAGCTTGGTGGAGAGCCGATTCACGCCTCGGTCTCCTTGGCGACCTGACGTTGCTGAATCATGCCGGCAAATACCTCTTCGATCGAAGGGAGGGCGGCAGTGAACTCGAGGGTAGGGTTGAGGGTATGCAGTTGATGACGCAAGCGGTCCACCGTGAGCTTGCTGCCATCGGTGAGAAGCACCCGCACTTCACCGTCGTTGGCAGATTCCGCAATGAATCCCGCCGTATGAAGGACTGCTGCGGCCTGCTGCAACACCGTTGGGTCCGTATGCAGCAGGCGCACTCGGTACCCGCCTGCAAAGGTCATTTTGAGTCCCAGTGGTGTGTCAAGGCCGATCAACTGCCCCTGGTCAATAAACCCGACGCGATGAGCGTACTCCATTTCGTCCAGATAGTGTGTCGTGACAAACAAGGTCTTCCCTTCATCTGCGAGTTCACGGATGAGCGTCCAAAATACCTGTCGGTTGATCAGGTCCACTCCAGCCGTCGGTTCGTCAAGAAAAATAATTTCTGGATCATGGAGGAGCGAACAGGCGAGGGCGATGCGCTGTTTGATCCCACCAGGCAGTGCACGGATCAGGGTGTTTTCCTGACCAGTCAGACCAAGACGCGGAAAGATCTCAGCCACGCGTGCCTCAATGCGCCCGCGCGACAAACTATACAATCCACCAAAGAAGTAGGCGTTTTCCTTTGCCGTCAGGTTGGCATAGAGCGAGACCTTTTGGGACATGTAGCCAATATGCGAGCGAATGCTTTCGGCTTGCCGGCGAATGTCCAGTCCCGCGACTCGCGCGCTTCCTGCCGTTGGCGCCAAGAGTCCACACAGCATCCGGATAGTGGTTGATTTACCCGAGCCGTTTGCCCCAAGAAAACCGAACACCTCGCCCCGTTCGACCTGAAAGCTGATGTGATCGACCGCGGTAAACGTGCCGAAACGGCGCGTCAGGTTGTCAGCTTGAATGAGGGCGGTGTCGTTCGACAGCGGAGGAACATGGGATTCGTGCGGCGATCCGGCGAGGCTGCTCATGGGTGCTCGGCCTGTTCTGTCAGTTCGGTGAAGACCATTTCGAGGGTGGGGGAGACTGGTTCGAGGCTGATTCCTGCCACCTGGGCCGCGGATAATGCGGCTTGCACAGCCTGACGAGGAAGCGCTGTTTCTATGGTGACCGTCTCCCCAACGGTCCGCAGCCGTCGCCTCCAGGAGGCGTGGTGCAGTTGGGCAAGAATCTCTGGGGTGAGGTCTCCGAGCAGGCGATACACGTTCCAGGGAAAGTGCATTTTGACCTCAGCAGGGGTTCCCTGTACGCGTATGCGCCCTTTATACAGATAGGCGAGGGCATCACAGCGCTCAGCTTCATCGAGATACCCCGTGGACATGACAACGGTGACATTGCGCAACTGCCGCAGGATGGTCCACACTTCACCCCGTGCGATGACATCGACACCATTGTTCGGTTCGTCCAAAATCAACACCTGTGGTTCGTGCAGGAGGGCGCAGATCAGCGCGAGTTTTTGCTTCATCCCGCCAGAGAGAGCAGCGGCAAGAAAATTACGAAACTTGTCGAGTTGCGCGAGTGCCAGTAGCTCAGCGGCTCGCCGGCGAAATGTGGTGCGAGGCATGCCGTGGACATCGGCAAAAAACTCGAGGTTATGTTGCACGCTGAGATCAGGGTAGAGACTAAATGCCTGTGGGACGTAGCCAAGGTGTTGCTTGATCTGCTGGGCTTGCGAAGCGATGGGGTACCCGAGGACTGTCGCTGTGGTTGCGGTAAAATCAAGCAGCCCGACGAGAATGCGCAGGAGCGTGGTTTTCCCAGCGCCGTCCGGTCCGACCACGCCAAAGATGCACGGTCGATCAATCGTCAGGTGAATACCATCGAGTGCGAGAGTCGGACCGAAGTGCTTGCGCAAGTTAGCAAGGGCAATGATCGGCATGGCCATTCCTCTGGCGAGCGCGGGGTAAGAGCCTCACTTTTGGGGTTTCTCAGCTATGCGGACAGGTGCCCCGTGCAGGTACACTGTCCCCTCCATGCCAGGCTTGAGCCGTTCGACCTGCTCAAGAATACGTACTTTGGTGGCGAAGACCTGGGTGATCCGATCGCTTTTGACCTCGATATTCTTCGGAGTGAACTGGGCAATATCCTCGATAAAACTGATCTCTCCAGGGATAAACTCTCCAGGCAGCGCATCTGGTTCAATCACCACCTTGTCTCCTACCTGGACTTTTCCTAAATCAGGGACTGGCACGTACACCCGGACATACTTATCGAGGGGATCGAGCAGTGTGGCGATCCCAGTGCCTGGGCTGACGTATTCGCCAGCGCGAATGAGGCGGGTCTGAACCGTGCAGTCGCACGGCGAGCGGATGGTGTATTTGTCAAGCACGATGTGCATTTGATGTAACCGCTCGGTTTCCATGGCCAGTTGGCGTTGCAACACCTCGATCGCATCTTCTGCCAACTGAATCTGTCGCAGGTTCGCTTCGGCAGTGGCGACGGCCTCACGCTCACGAGCGAACGCGGCTTGGGCGACGTCGAGCTGGTTCTGGGCTTGGTCGAACCGCTGTTGGCTGAGCTGTTCAGCCTGCAGCAACTCCTTGCGGCGGGCAAACTCCTTTTCAGCAAAATCGAGGTCAGAACTGGCTTTGGCCAGATTGGTTTTGGCTGCACGGAGTTGCGTGGGATAGGTATCACGCGCAAGGGCGAGTTGGTTTTCTGCCTGTTGAATTTTTGCTTGCAAGATCTCGAGGTGCAATTGCTGTTGCGCCACCTGCGAGCGATAGTCTCGGGCATCAATTTCTGCCAGGACCTCGTTGGGGTTCACTTGACTGCCATCGGTGAACGCCACGGTGTCAACCCGTCCGGTAATTTCACTTTTAATGACTTTTTCTTCTCCTTCGACAAAGCCAGTGAACGTGAGCCGGTCAGGGCGCTGCTGCTGACTGTAGTAGAACCATCCAGCGCCGATGAGGAGCAGAAGCAACAGCACCGGCAGGCGTTTTTTCATGACTCCCTCGGATCCGCTGGCGCTAACCCATGGAGAAAAATGTCTGTCAGTGAGTCAATCACTTTTCGTTCGGAGAGGGGGGTGTATTTTTTCCCCCCCAGGTGTTCCTGGGATAGTGCCATCATCAAAAACATGCCGACAAAAGCGCGCGACACGAGCACCGGGTCAATGGGCCGGCACTGTCCGGTACGAATCGCGCGGGTGAAGATCTCGGCGAGACGCCGGTTGAGTGCCAACACGACGCGGCGAAAATATAACTCGCCCCATTCGGGATGGCGAAGAGTTTCAGCGGCCATCATGCTGAAAAAGGCCAGGTACGCAGGTGTACAGAAGCGACGGTACGCAGTCTGAGCGAGTTCGTGCAGCAGGTGCGAGAGGTCGATACCAGTGTCTGGTGCGGTGTGCCCCGCTTTGTGAATCTCGTCAGGGTGCGGCACAACGCGCTGCGCCGCGGCCACAAACAACTCCTCTTTGTTTTTGAAGTAGAGGTAGATTGTGCCTTTGCTGATCCCGGCTTCTTTTGCGACCTCTTCGAGGCTGGTTTGATGTAACCCCCGTTGGGCAAACACGCGCAGTGCAGCATCGAGGATTTCCTCTGGCCGGCGCTCTGGGCGACGCTGCCATCGTGGGGTGGGGGAAGAGGGGAATGCGGCGTGGCGTGGCGATTTCATAATAAATAACTGACCCGTCAGTTATTAAGGAAAATTGGCATTGTTCTGTCAAGCGGGGCATTTGCGGTAGGCGGCGCGGCGCGAGGGAACCTCTGCCTGAAGTATGGGAGAAGCCCACCCCTGAGAAGTAGGAAAATACCTCCTTCCAGCGCATTGTCTGTTGCTCTGAACAATATAAAAACCTGGTCAGCTCCAGTGGTACTGGCATGAGTGAGATGCCCATAGGGGAAGAAAGGAGGGAGACGCATGAAGGGCTGGGTGCTCGGGAGGAGAATGCTCTTCTGCCTGCTATTCGCTACGACACCTGCACAGGCTGTGATTCAGGCAACCCTGGAGAATCCGGGGACTGAAGCTTCGGGAGTCGATCTCGTTTCCGGGTTTGCCTTTACGCCGGACGCAAAACCAGTCACTGTCCGACCACGCATTGACAGCATGACTCAGGATATTGTGATCCCTTGTTGCACCCCTCGCCAGGATGTGGTCGATGCAATTGGCAGTGGAACCCCATTGAACAGTGGTTTTGGTGCGCTCATTAACTACGGCAATCTTTCTCCCGGGCTGCATGTCATTGGCATCGAAGTCAGCGCACCGGATGAAAGCCCAGTGACTATTGACCGAGAGGTGTTCATTGCGAAACCCGGTGGAAGGGGTGGGGAAAATCCTGCGTTATTCAGTTTCCTCAACGATCTCGATCCCACTAATGCGAGACTGGTCCTTGATGGCGATGAAATCATTGTCACGCCGGTTACGGTCACCGATAGTGGTGGCGGCGGTACCAGGCAAGCGACCCTGCGGCTCCTGTGGGCACGGAGCAGTCAGCGGTTTGGTATTCTCTCCGCAGCCGCAGATACCAGTTTTGCTGCAGTGCAGGCGATTTTTGCAAGCAAGGGGTGTACGCAGGTCGCTTGCCATGGCGCCTCTCCCCAAGTCGGTTTGAGTTTGACCCCAGGAAATGCCTTCAACAGTCTTGTGCCGATCCGGAGCATGGAAGATCCTACCCGCTTCCGTGTCAATCCAGGGAACGTCGAGGCAAGCTACCTCTATCAGAAAGTCATTCCCGGCGGAAACATTCAGGGCCTGCGCATGCCTTTAGGGTGTTCTGGCAACACCTGCCTCTCGCAGGACGAGATCGATACGATTGCGAACTGGATCAGCGCCGGAGCTGCGCCACCACAATGAGAATCGTAGAGAATCGTAAAAACATCGAAGCAAACACTTTACTTGAGGTTACTTGAGGTCATTCCTAAAAAAAAAGAGAGGAGAAGATGAGACGGCGTTTTTCTCGAACTGGCTGGCTATGCGGTCTTATCCTCTTTACCGTGTGGAATGGGCAGGCTCTGGCGCAGCAGACAGAACACCTCGATGCTGATCGCCCGGAAGCCTGGGCAATGAACTATTTTGCTTCGGTCTCCTTGCTGGCTGGTCTGGGCACGCCGTACAGCCGGGAACCGGGCTCTCTCGAAGGCGGCTTTGAAATAGACTGGATCCCCAAGCTCAGTAAATCCAAAAGGCGGGTAGGGTTCAACGGTCTGAAAGAAGATGATTTGAACAAAGCGCCCATCTTTGCCAGGCCACGTCTCACGATCGGCCTGCCCTGGCGATTTTCCCTGCTCTTGTCCTATCTGCCTCCTATCAAGCTCTTTGGCGTTAAGCCCAATCTCTTTGCCTTTGCCTTAGAGCGACCGATTTACGAGCGCCAGCCTTGGACCGTTGGCTTGCGGGTATATGGTCAGATCGGTGAGGTAGAAGGCGCCTATACGTGTCCGAGTGACGTTGCGACATATCCGCCAGGGTCTCCGCAGAATCTTTTTGGCTGTGAGAAAAAATCGTCAGACACCGCAACCCTCCGTTACGGCGGACTGGAACTGAGTGGCGCATATCGCATTGAGACGCTCAGAGGGCTTACCCCCTACCTGGCAGTGGCGGGGAACTTGTTGGATACGCGGTTTCAGGTCGATGCGCTCACCTTTGGATTTCACGACCGTCGTCGTCTCACTGCGGAAACCTGGACGTTCTCGATGAGTGGAGGCGTGGTCTACCCTCTTACCAACAGACTGAGTGTGAGCGTCGGTTTGTTCTACAGTCCGCTCTGGGTAACACGGCCACCCGCGACCTCTAGCCAGAACGATGCTTTATTTAATGCCCGGGCGATGCTGACCTTTCGCTTGCGTTAGGAATCATGTCATCAATGCCGGCCTGTTGCGCTCATACTCCTGCCTCGATACGGGCACTGACCATCTCGCGGCCAAAGCGAGGACGAAGTCCACCATCCATGCCATTCACAAACTGTCTTGAGTGCGGAAAAGATCGTAAGAGAAAAAGTTCCCTGCATCTTTGTTTTTGCTCTTTTCTCTGATGCATGGACAACAGCGGGAAAAGAAGGAGGGGCAACTATGCGTGTTGTCAAAATGTTCTGCATCACCGGGATCTGTACTCTACTGGCTGTTCATCACGCTTTCGCGAATGACGCCGTACGGTTTCAGGTGCCATTAGATAACCTTGGTGTCAGTGCTGAGCCAGGATCGGGAAACGCGACGATCATCCTGGCTGAGGGGAACGGAGAGGTGAACCTGGAAGGTCTCCGACTCGTCCCACACGATGACCCGTTGGGGGCAGGGCGTATCATGGGATATGCGGCCTGGCTGGTCAATTCGGAGAATGCGTTAGGAAAGCTCAATCTGGGCTTCCTTTTTCCTGACTCCCAGGGAAGGGCCCGACTCAGATTTGACATTTCTAGTTCTCGACGAACGAATCTGGGCTCGCAGGGATTTAACATGGTGGTGATCACGCTCGAAACGGAATTGGACCTGTCTCGCCCGCAGCCCTCGGGTCCTCCGATTATTGCTGGCCATATTCCTGGTACCCCAGCAGCGGTTACGCCTCCGCCTGCGGTTGAGGTGTTCATGGGAAAGTTGACTGATGATGTCTTTGGCTTTCAGCCGCAAACCGTGACCATCCTTTCTGGTCAGACGATTCGCTGGACCAATGTGAGCCCGGAGTACATTTTGCCTCATACTGCCACGCGTACCGACGCATTTGACGGTACGACGTTCGGTGCTGGCCAAGAGTTCGATAGCGGATCGGTGCCGTTTGGTCAGTCTTTCACGCAGACGTTTACCCTCCCTGAAGGGGTACCGGCCGGAGTATTTAACTACCATTGCATTCCTCACGCTGAATTGGCTCCCTTGGGGATGACTGGCCGCATCCTTGTGGTTGCACCACCAGCCTCCTAAGAAAATCCACCCGGGAAAAAGTCATGACCTCCACACAGAGGAGAGGGGGATCTGACTCACCTCTCCTCATTTCTTCGCTCCTGCCGCTATGAACCCGAACGCCGGGTCTGCGCCAGTTCTGGTCCTGCCTCTCTTGTCTGCTTCCTCCTGTACACTGCTGTTCAGTGGAAAACCCTAAATTTTTCGCTATCCTACAACGCTGAAGATTATCGCCTGACCACGCTTTACTCGTTTACTCCCCGTGAGGAATGTGTTAACAGTGGCCAAGATTCTCTGCCAAGAGGTTGGAGCTATGTCTGGTCATTCCAAGTGGAGTACGATTAAGCATAAGAAAGCCCTGAAAGACGAGCGGCGCGGGCGGATGTTCACCAAGCTTATCAAAGATCTGACCATTGCCGCTCGTATAGGCGGGAGTGACTTCAACGCAAACCCGCGTTTACGTACGGCCGTTGCAGCCGCCAAGGCTGCCAGTATGCCCAACGATACGATCGATCGGGCCATTAAGAAAGGTGCGGGTGAGCTGGAAGGCGTCCACTATGAGGAAATCACCTATGAAGGGCATGGTCCGGGCGGAGTCGCCATCATGCTGCAGGTCTTGACTGATAACAAAAACCGCACCGTCTCGGAGATTCGCCACTTTTTTGCCAAGCATGGGGGGAGCTTAGGGTCACCAAACTCGGTGGCCTGGATGTTTACCAAAAAAGGGATCATTACGGTGGACAAAAGTCAGGCTGAGGAAGACCAATTACTCGAGTTGGCGCTTGATGCGGGTGCCGAGGATGTCAGTGCTGGAGACGACCTGTTTGAGGTGGTCACTTCGCCGGAGGACTTTGAGGCAGTGAGAGAAGCGCTGGAAAAGGGTGGGGTGACGCTGGCCTCGGCTGAGGTGACCATGGTTCCGCAGAACACTGTGGCACTGTCGGGGAAAGAAGCTGAGCAGACCCTGAAGCTGCTTGATACGTTACAAGAACATGATGACGTGCAGAGTGTCTCAGCCAACCTCGATATTCCCGAAGAAGAAATGGAGCGGCTCAGTGCTGCCTGAGGCAGGATGTTGGTATGGGACCACGGCGCGCTGAGCTATCTTTGCGTGTCCTGGGGGTGGACCCGGGGACCATACGCACCGGTTGGGGAGTTGTCGAGCGGCGAGAGCGGACTCTCAAATTCTGTGCGGGTGGTGTCTTGAGCGCCAAAGGCTTTCACTCGCTGGCAGAACGGCTCCGGGTTATTTATGCGGGGATTATTGAGGTGATTCATACCTGGACCCCGCACGTGCTGAGCCTGGAAAAAGCCTTTCTCGCTTATAATGTCCAAAGCGCCTTTCGCTTGGGCGAGGCACGTGGGGTGGTGCTTCTTGCCGGCGCGCAGTCAGGCCTCCGCCTGGCGGAATATAGTCCGACAGAGATTAAAACTGCAGTCGTTGGTTATGGTAGAGCTGAAAAGCTCCAAGTACAAAAATCGGTGTTCGCCCTTCTGGGCGGAGGGCGAGAGCCAGAGGCTCTCGGATTTCCTATGAGTCAAGATGCTACCGATGCGCTGGCTGCGGCGATCTGTCATCTGAATACCTCACGGCTGGCGGACCGCATACAGGAAGCGGAAAAGAGCGGCTAGGGGCTGGGGACTCCGCAAAAAGAAGATGATCATTGGTATGAGACCCTACGACCCCTCTTCCCGGAGCTTTGCGGCTTCATGCTGAACATTGACATCCCTCGATGTGTTTCATGATTGCGCGTCTTAGTGGCATATTGGCAGAGAAAATCCCAGAGCAACTGATTGTTGACGTCAGTGGAGTCGGCTACCAGGTGTTTGTTTCTCTCCAGACCTTCTACCGTCTCCCCGCGCTCCATGAGCGGGTCAGTCTCTATGTGCACACCCATCTGCGTGAAGATGCGTTGCAGCTCTATGGCTTCCTCGAAGAGAAAGAGAAAATAACGTTTCTCCTCCTCAAAGGGGTTTCCGGTGTTGGCCCTCGCCTGGCTCTCAATGTGCTCTCTGGTATTCCGGTAGACGAGTTAGAAAATGCTCTGCGCACGAGCGACCTGAGTCGGCTCGTGGCGGTGCCTGGAGTGGGAAAGAAAACTGCCGAACGCCTCATTGTCGAATTGCGAGAGAAAGTCGGGAGCTTGGACAACGGACATGCCGGGATACCTGGGGAACCGCCCGCGCTTTCGACTGAGGCAGTTTCCGCGTTAGTAAATCTTGGCTACCGGCGGGCTGAGGCCGAAAAAGCTGTCCGTGAGGTGGTGCGCCGTGGTGTGACGGCTATTGCTGAGGTGATTCGAGAATCGTTGCGGAGTCTGAGTGCATGAGTCAAAAGAAGAACCTGTCTCCTCAGGTACAGGAGAGAATTGACCCTACCCTGGCAGCAGAACTCGAAGCAGAGGTTGAGGAACAGCAGGAAGAGCAACGGTTTGAAGGCTCTCTCCGTCCTCGCTCGCTCGACGATTATATTGGCCAAGAAGCGCTCAAGCAAAACCTGCACATCGCCATTGATGCGGCAAAACAGCGAGGCGATGTCCTGGATCACGTGCTGTTCTGTGGTCCCCCAGGACTGGGTAAGACGTCCCTGGCGTACATCATTGCCCGTGAAATGGGAGTGGACATTCGCACGACGACCGGCCCGGTGATCGAGCGGCCGGGTGATCTGGCCGCGGTACTGACGAATCTCGAGACTGGGGATGTGCTCTTCATCGATGAAATCCATCGCTTAAATCGTGTAGTGGAAGAATTTCTCTACCCGGCGATGGAGGACTTTCAACTCGACTTAGTCATTGGCCAGGGACCATCAGCCCGTACTGTGAAACTTGCCTTGAAACATTTTACCCTCATTGGTGCGACGACCCGAGCGGGCCTGCTCACTTCACCATTACGTGATCGGTTTGGCTCGACCTTTCGCTTAGATTTCTATCAAGTGGCCGAATTAGAACAGATCATTCGCCGTTCTGCGTCTATTCTTCACATGACGGTGGATGCCAGTGGCGCCGCAGAGATTGCCCGCCGTTCTCGCGGAACCCCACGGATTGCCAACCGACTCCTCCGCCGCGTGCGAGACTTTGCCCAGGTGAGATCTGCACCGGTGGTGACACGAGAGGTCGCCCATCAGGCCCTGGCACTGTTGGAGGTGGATGATGTGGGTTTTGACAAGATGGACCGGGCAATCTTGCGAGCAATCATTGATAAGTTTAATGGTGGACCAGTAGGAGTTGAGACCATCGCTGCAGCCATTGGCGAAGAGAAAAATACGATAGAAGATGTGTACGAGCCCTATCTGCTCCAAGAAGGGTATCTCCAACGGACTCCCCGAGGTCGTATGGTGACTTTGAAGGCCTATGCGCACTTTGGCCTCGCTCGCCCTGGAGGAGGAGGCCAAGAAGAACTCTTCTGAGGGATCGACCATGACAGAGCTGGGGAAGACATTGATGGTATTAGGAGGGATTCTCCTCCTGATGGGGCTCCTGCTAACTGCTGGTGCCAAGCTGCCCTGGGTTGGTCGCCTGCCTGGGGACATTGCGATCCAGCGTGAGAATTTTTCCTTTTATTTTCCACTCATGACCTGTTTACTGGTGAGTGCTCTTTTGTCATTGGTATTTTTTCTTTTTCGTCGTTAGGAGAGTAACAGGGTGGAGCACTATCAGCACCTGCCGGAGGAACACAAGCGCCGCCAGCGATGGGAAGGGACCATCATTCTTGCCGCTGCGCTGGGGGTTTTTCTCTTTGCGTTCTTGCAGAACCGCCCCCCGCAAGTGAGCGACAGCGATAGCTTAGCCAGCAATATTGTCTTTGTTCTGCTGATTAACCTCAACATTATCCTGCTGGTCCTGTTAGTGTTTCTCGTCGGCCGTAATCTGATCAAGTTGTTCTATGAGCGCCGGCGCAAGCTCCTCGGCTCTCACCTCCGTTTCCGGCTGGTTTTGGCATTTGTCGCCATTTCCCTTTTTCCTGCAGTTCTCTTGTTTCTCATCGGCGTGGGATTTATCACCAAGTCAGTCGAGAATTGGTTTGCTGTGCAAATTGAAGGATCTTTAGAGGGCGCCCTCGAGGTTGCGGGTGCATTCTACGATCATTTGGCGGATGAGGCGCTCTTTTACGCCCGTGATATGGCAACGGAGATTACCGCAGGTGGTCTGCTTGAGCGGCGAAAAAGGTGGGCTCTGCAAGAGTTCGTCGAAGGCAAGCGCCGAGCCCTGAACCTCGGCCGACTCACGGTTGCTTCGCGAACTGGCGATCCCATGGTCAGTGCTGCCGCTGCGGATAAGCAAATGGGGCAAGCGCATGATCCCGCTGCGGCCCTTTTTGAGCGGGTCTGGCGCAATGAAGAAGTCCGGTTAGTCCGACTCATAGGAGAAGCGGAGGTCGTGTGTGGAGTGGTGCCCATCATCTCCCAGGGGCAGGTGGTCGGTGCGGTGTTAGCGGAATACTTCGTGCCGCAAAACATCGCGCGGCGTAGTACGCAATTGATGAATGCCTTTCGTGAGTACCGCCAACTGAAGGTCCTGAAACAACCGATTAAAAACAATTACCTGATCACGATGTCGCTCGTGACCTTGGTGGTGGTGTTCTCTGCAGTCTGGGTCGGACTGTTTCTGGCAAAAAAAATCACCGTTCCCCTCCAACAACTGGCGGCAGGAACACGGGAAGTTGCCCAAGGGCACTGGACCCACCGGATCACAGGTGAGGGTGAGGATGAAATTGGCACGTTAGTCGCCGCGTTCAATCGCATGACTGCAGAACTGCACCAAAGCCATCTAGAACTCGAGGCACGACGACGATACATGGAGATCCTTCTTGCAAACATCAATGCCGGCGTGGTTTCGCTCGACCGATCTGGCAGTGTCACCACCGTCAACCGTGCAGCCGAACGGCTGCTGGGCATTACTGGGAGCCAGGCAGTGAGGTGTGACTATCGTGAGTTGTTTGCCCTGCCTGAGTTCAACGAAGTGAGGCGTGTGATCCGCGATCTTCTACCTGTGCAGCCTCGAGGTGTCGAGGATAGGGTGTATGAAAGCCAAGGCCAGTTACGGCTCAGCCGTGACGGGCAGACGCACTCTCTGTTAGTGACTGGAACCCCACTGACCGATGATCGGGGAGAGGTATTAGGGGTCGTGTGCTTTTTTGAAGATGTCACTCAGATTATTCGGGTCGAACGGATGGAGGCGTGGCGAGAGGTGGCCTGTCGCATCGCTCATGAGATCAAGAACCCTCTCACCCCGATTCAACTGGCGGCCCAGCGCCTCCACCGGCGGTTCGCTCCGCAGATCGCCCACAACGCTGAGGTCTTCGAGGAATGTGTGCGGAGTATCTCTCAAGAAGTGGATGCGATTAAAAAATTGGTGAACGAATTTTCAACATTTGCTCGTCTCCCTGCTGCCGACCACGTGCCGGAAAACCTCAACACACTCGCCCAAGAAGCGATTGTCCTCCTTGCCGAGGCCCATCGCGACGTGGAATTTATTTTCAACCCTGATCGCGCCCTTCCTCTTTTAGAGCTTGATCGGGAAGGCATGAAAAGAGTGCTGCGCAATTTGCTTGATAACGCGGTTGCTGCCTGTGCGGCAGGAGCAAACGGAACTCCGAGTCGTATTGAGGTGGTCACGCGTTATCTGCGACCGCTGGGTATTGCCCGTCTTGAGGTGGCCGATACCGGCTGTGGGATTCCACCGGCAATCAAAGACCGGCTCTTTGAGCCGTATTTTTCCACCAAAAAAGACGGAACCGGCCTTGGGCTTGCCATCGTTGCCACCGTCGTGGCTGATCACCAAGGGTTTATTCGGGTACGAGATAATAACCCACAGGGCAGTCGGTTTGTGATCGAACTCCCAGTGCGCCGCAACCAACAGCGGCTGGTGTCTGTAGTCGATACAACCTTATTACCCTTGACCGGAACTGCGGGTAGCGGATAGAGGGGGAGTTATGGATGAGAAGATTCTGGTCGTAGATGATGAAGCGAAAATTCGTGAGACCCTGCGTGGGGTCTTGAGTGATGAAGGATTTCAGGTGCTTGATAGTGACGGATGTGCCAGTGTGTTCGACTTGATTGCCGCGCAGCGGCCGAGCCTGGTCATCCTCGACATCTGGATGCCACAAGTCGATGGTCTCGAACTGCTGGAGCAGTTGAGAACGCAAGAACCGGAACTCCCAGTGATCATTGTGTCCGGGCACGGCGCTATTGAAACCGCGGTCAGGGCGACCAAGTTGGGAGCAATGGATTTTATCGAGAAACCTTTCTCCCTTGAGACGCTCTTGCGCTCCGTGTATCGGGCCGTAGGACGCGAAGCAAACGGCCACGCTGGGGCCAGCGAGTCGTTCAGAACTGCAGCGAACCTGCAACCCACCCCCCGTCAGAGTCAGCGGGTACGGGCACGCACGATCCGACGGAGTATGGTAACACATGGGAGAGGCTTGCACTCGGGTGTCCGGACCGGCGTGATCCTGCAGCCTCTCCCTCCTGGCAGTGGCATTGTCTTTACTTCTCTGTCTTCAGAGATCATCATCCCGGCGACGATCGATTATGTGGATTCAACCGGCTACGCCACCGGCCTCTACCGGAATGGAGTCGTTGTCAGGACAGTTGAGCATCTGCTGTCTGCCCTACATGGGTATGGGATCACCAATCTGATGGTCAAGATGCAAGGGGAGATTCCTATTCTCGACGGTTCGGCGATCGAATTCTGTCAGTTGCTTGAGCAAGCTGGTATTGTGGAACAGGATGAACTGGTAGAGGAACTGCTCCTCGATCGCACCTACCGTGTGGGAGATCCGCGTGCAGGAAAATTTATCTGTATTGAGCCGGCCGAGCGTTTCGAAATACACTACACCCTGAGCTATCCCGAACCGGTCGGTTGCCAAGAGTATCACTATATCCATACCGACCCGGAGCACTACCGTGATCAGATCGCACCGGCGCGTACCTTTGGCTTTATGAAGGATATCGAAGTGCTGGAACAGATGGGGTTAGCCAACGGTGGGCGTCTCCATAACTGTATCCTGATTGGCGAACAGGGAGTGATTAATCCGCCCCTGCGCTTTTCCGACGAACTCGTTCGACACAAAGTACTTGATGTTATTGGTGATTTCTATCTCTTAGGCCGCCCGCTGCGTGGTAAAGTGACCGCGTCTCGTACCGGCCACAGCGATAATATCGCCCTCTTGCGAGCGATGCGCGACGACATGAACCTGAGACTGACTCCGCAGGAAGTCATACTTTAGGCAGGAACGGCGAGGGCCGCAGGGACCCCGCCGGCTGCGAATCTCAATAGCCCCACAGCGGCGGACGGGCTCCGGGGTAGGCGTAGCTGTCGAATCCCAGTCCGTTCCCCCACCGATAATTCTTTTCGATGCGTCCTTGCTGACCAACGGGTTTTTGCTGTTGCCGGAAGGCTAAGCGCAGATCCAGGAAAGCCGGGGCGGGATGGCGCAGCATCCCGCCCAGCTCTGCAAACGAAAAAAACAGGGTGGTATCCTCGCGTTCGGCAGAGCCAGCGAAGGCAGGAGTCAGCACGATGGTCAGGGCAAGAGCGACAAGCAGCGGTTTCATCGTTCCCTCCAGTACGTCAATGCCTAGAGCATCGGTACTTGGAGGGAACACTTTAAAATCGCCGTCAGCTTTCAGCCCTCCCTCTTTCCCTCGGCTTCAATGCTGTTTCGCGTTTGAAACTGACCGCCGATTGCTGATTGCTAATCGCTGTTTTGTATTTGAAGCTGACCGCTGATTGCTGACAGCTCGACCTACTTCAGCGCATACACCGCGTAGTTCACCGTGCCAGCAACCGTATCTGCCCGGCCAATACCAACGGCCTGGACGCGGTTCAGGCGATCATATTTTTTGGCAGCCGTCTCAAAGCGCACCGCGGTGCGCAGGGAATCCATCTTACCACTGGGGAGTTGGCCCGCAGGGGTATTGGCGAGAACGTCTTGGGGAATATCCGCCACCCCAGTGTAGTGCATGTAGATGAATTCACCTTCAGCGGTTTTGAGGGTCAGCCGCACATCGAGTTCGCCGAGTCCGTCTGGTCGCAGTAAATACCAATCAGCTCCGTTTTCTACCGTTCCTTTGAGTTCAGGACCCTCGAAGGTTCCTTTGACATACGCGATGACGCGTGTGCCGCGCGGCCCTATGCCAACTTGTTCACCGCCGGTAATCCGCATATCGAGATGAAACAGCAGATTCGCTTCTATCGTTGCCATCGTAGCCTCCTCTCGTAGAATGTGTGGCAGCACTATACAAAGCCTTGCTGTGTTGCTGCAAGAGAGTGGGGTGTCCTCCGTTCGGCCCGAACGTAGCGTAAGCGGAGTCGAAGGGCGAATCGAGAGCCTCCTTGCTCGACTCTTGAGCTTGGCGTTTTCTCTGCAGCTGTGGTATGCCTGCAATCCGCAATCGCCAATCCGCAATTGGGGGACTTATGGCTCTAGTACAACTCATCGACGAAGCCGAAGCCACCGGTAAAGTGAAAGCGATCTTCGATGACATCAAAGCGACCAAAGGCATTGAACGGGTTCCTAACATCTGGCGCGCGCTGGCCAATCATCCCGATCATTTGGAAGTGACGTGGCACAAGCTCAA
>CAZCWX010000106.1:0-5165 GCA_964502465.1 uncultured Enterobacteriaceae bacterium
GAATCTCTGATGGCGCTTTCTCATGAGCAAGGGTTTCCCTTCTGGTTTGCACAGGGTGCCTTCTTACGGGGGTGGGCATTGGTCGAGCAGGGACACCAACGGGAAGGCCTACAGCAAATGCGTCAGGGCGAGGCGGGCTACCGGACTCTCGGGGCAAAGCTTGGGCGATCGCTCCATCTGGCCTTGTTGGGTGAAGCCTATGGGAAAGCACACCAGATCAAGGAAGGATTCGAGGTGCTGACCGAAGCATTGACGACTGTACAGGAGAGCGAGGAGCGTTATTATGAGGCAGAGCTCTGGCGGCTGAAAGGTGAACTCCTGCTGGCGCAGGCAGGCTCTAGACTGCAGGCTGTAAGCTGTAGGGCAAAAACAGAAGAAGCGGAAGCGTGTTTTCACCACGCGATTGCCATAGCTCGCCGTCAGAGTGCGAAGTCGCTAGAACTGCGGGCGATTATGAGCCTGAGTCGCCTATGGCAGCAACAAGGCAAGAAAGGAGACGCCCGCACGATATTAACGGAGAGTGACCGTTGGTTTACTGAAGGGTTCGATACACGGGATGTACGGGAGGCAAAGGCATTGCTCGCGGAGCTGTCATGACAAAGGGACCTTGCATGGAAAAATCGAGTCGAGCCGTTGAAAAACCTGCTGAATTGCACTAGACGGCAGCGTTGGCGGGACTGAGTAGTCTCGTAGCCCGGATGAAATCCGGGGAGAATACTAAACACGGCAGGAACCGCAGGACACGAAGGAGGAGGAGGCATCCCGCCCTCTTCTGGCAGAGGCTAACGCTTGAATGCCCCCTTACATCACTACGTGGAGTGTGCCAATGCCGGGGGTGCGATTCAGAGCAAACCGGGAGGTCACAGACGCGGCATGACCTCCCGGGCCAGCAGCTCCAGATGGTCCATTTCGTCAAAGACCGGATTGAACATCAGGTGCTGTGCGCCAGTCTTGACCAGCTCGCCCAATCGATCCACACACTCTGTGAGGCTCCCCCAAAGAGACACATGAGATGCCATCTCTGCACTCTTGTAGCGAACCGCAAACCACTCGCGCAGCCGTTGCTCGGCGCGGTCGCGGTTGTCATCTATCGCGATATAGACCCGCTTGGAGATGGGAAATGTCGCTGGATCACGCTTGGCTTCGTCAAGGAAGCGTCGGAGCAATTCACAATGCTGGACAAAATCAGCCGAGGAAGAGGACCCTGCTCCCATCCACCCGTCACCGAGGCGCACGGCGCGTTTCAGTCCCACGGCAGTGCGCGCACCAAACCAGAGCGGCGGGTGCGGCTGTTGCACGGGTTTCGGTTCCATCGGTACATTCTCGACTCGCCAGAAATCGCTCGGCACTGTGGCACGAGGTTGGGTCCACAGCGCTTTCATCACCCGCAGCCCGTCGACAAAACGGCGTACCCGCTGTTCGCTCGCAACGCCAAAGACGGCTTCAGCCACATGCGGTCCGCCGATGCCAACTCCAACGATAAGCCGCCCCTGACTCAACTGATCCAGCGTCGCTAGGCTCTTGGCCAGTTGCACGGGATTGCGAATCACGGGCAACAACACCGACGTGCCTAACCGCAGTGTTGACGTTAACGCTGCGGCATAGGTAAGCAACGAAACCGGCTCTAAAATAGAAGAGTCGGAAATAATTTGTTCCTGCACCCACAGACTGTCATAGCCCAACGTTTCCGCTTGCAGCAGGAAGTTGCGGATCAATGGTATGTCAACCAGAGCGCTGGCAAACGTTTGTGGGATGGCAATGCCGCAAGGAATACTGCCGGTCGCCATGTCGTTTCCTTTCTGTGCTCCCGAGCGAAACGCGGGCATCACTGCTATGACTCGTTACTACTGCAGCCCGTAATACCGTTTTGCCCCGCCCGCCAGCACGTTTGCCAGCGTCTGCGGCGGCAGCCCCATCGCCTTGATCATCTGCGGGGCGTCTGTGAACCCATCGAGATGCGGATAGTCAGTGGCCCACAGGATATTGTCCGAGCCGATATAGTCGGCGAGCAGCGCCAGCGACTTCTCGACCGGCTCGAACGAAATAAAACATTGCCGCCGGAAGATCTCACTGGGTCGCGTTGACAGGCCAGTGTCGTTCATCCCCACGTCGTCAAAATGGCGATCCATGCGATCGAGCCAGCCCGCCATCCAGCCGCCGCCGGATTCGAGAAACGCGATTTTGAGTCGCGGAAAGCGGTCGCACACCCCGCACATAATCAGACTGGTCGCCGCCGCCATCATCTCGAACGTATGCGCCACGCAATGGCGCACTGCGCCCCCCTTGGTGAACCGGTCCATCGCCAGCGTCGGCTGTCCACTCTCCGAGCCGCCGTGGATGCCAATCGAGAAGCCAAGGTCCTGCGCTTCGGTCCACAGCTGGTCGTAGTCCGGGTCATGCAGCACGCGCCCGTTATAGGGATTGGGCCGGATGAAGCCAGCGTGGAAGCCCAACTCCTGTGCCGCGTACCGCATTTCCTGCACCGCGCCTTCGACCGATTGCATCGGTAGCATTGCGGCACCAAACAACCGTTCCGGATACGGTTTGCAGTAGTCAGCCAGCCAGCGGTTGTAGGCGCGACACGTCGCCGCGGCAAATTCCGGATCTTTCACCGCGCCCAGGAAGAGACCAAGGCTGGGATACAGGACTGCGGCATCGATGCCCTCGGCGTCCATGTCAGGAATGCGCGCGTGCGGATCGAAGCCGCCCTTGCGCCCCTGCAGATAGGGAATCGACGGCGAGACCTTGCCCTCGCGCGCACCAATGGCACCGACCCCGCCAAAACTGACGCGCTTCTTACCGCGTCCGAGGTCGATGGCGACATCGCCCTCGATGCGGAGGATCTCTCTCCCGTCCTCCACCGTCACGAGTTTGGGACAGCCCTCACGGAACTGTGGATCGATATATTGCTCCCACAAATCGGGCGGTTCGCAAATATGACCGTCGGAGTCGATCACGTTATAGTTCATCGTATTTCCCTCCTTTATGAATACGTACTGGCAAATACAAACCAGCATTGCCGCATATTACCCTCGGAAGTTGCGTCGGTACGCCACGTAATTCGCGCATACGTACCCACCGAGTTTCTCTCCCGTCCGCCGCGAGGGCCAGTTATTGTCCAACACCAGCGTGTAGCTCAGGTACTTTGCCCCTCGTCGGACCAACTCCAGCAACCCATACCCGGCCATGGCCATATTCACGCCTCTGCCGCGCGCCGACTCACGTACCCCAATGGCAAGGACATTGAGCTTCTCGGAATCGTGCAAGACCCGGCCAGGCTTGAGTACCGCGTCACTGCTATGCTCGGGTGTCACCAGCAACATCCCCACCGGTTCGCCTTCTCGATAGGCGAGCACCGAGGTATCCAGCATACCTAATGGCGAGAGGGCGGCAAAGAGGGACTGTATCTCTGCCTCAGTAAAGGGCGTCCAGCCCCAGTGTGCTTGAAAGGTCTCATTAAAGGTCGCAGTGAACTGCGCTACCCTGCGGTCCTCGGCAACCGATCGGAGCGGGACAATCTCATAGCCAGTACGACGGGCCGCAGCGAGCGCGCTCTGCCACCGGGCCAGCAACTCCGGTCGCACCCTGATCTGGTAATCGACAAACCCTTGCTCTAATTCACAGCCGGCGTCTTTGAGGAGCGCGTGATAGTAGGGTGGGTTGTGGCGCAGAATCGTTGGTGGCAGAAACTCGTACGCATCAATCACAAAGGGAAATTCTAACATGCCGTAGCCGGCTCGGGCGGCCTCAGCCCCTTGCTGCCGGAGCCATGCGCACGCGTCGTCTATCAGTCGCTTCACCGCTTCGCGGCTCTCTGGCAGCGCTTCAAACCACCAGAGATGGCCGAGGCGTTCCTGCCAATGACGCTGATACTGCTCATCGATCACTGCCAGCACCCGAGCCACGACCCTGCCATGTTCGCGGGCGATGAACGGCCGGAAGGTTCGTCCTTTGGCAAAAGGATGCGCGCCACGCAGCACGTGGAGATCGAACTGCACTGATGCCGCCCACCTGGCTGAGCGATTGGCGTACACCACATCCTGAAAACGAGCGAACTCTGTGAGTGTTTCCTGGTTGTCTGGCTCTTCAATGCGAAGAATAGCCATGGCGTACCTCAGGTTTGCGCTCTGTTGGCGGTTGAAGCGAGACAGGTCTGCTGGGGATGCTCGTGCGCAATCCGGCGAGTTCGTTTCCCACCAATGCGACAATTACGATCACCCCTCCCAGCAGCGCAGGATCACTCGGTCGCTCGCCGATACCAAGCCACACCCAGAACGGTCCGAGTATAGTCTCAAGGAGTGACAAGAGGCCAATTTCGGCAGCCGAAAGATGGCGGGTCGCCTTCGTCATCAGCAGGCATCCACACCCCAGTTGGAAAGTGCCCATAAACGCCAACACAGAGATGTCATGGAGAGACGCAGCAAGCGGCCATCCCAGCAACAAGGCAATAGGCAGTGCCACCAGTCCGGCAATCAGCACCGTCGGTGCCATGTCGATGCTCGCCCCCATGCGGCGCAGAATCATGATGTTGGCACCGAACGCGAACGGGACATAGCACGCAAGTGCATTGCCGACCAGGTTTCCCTTGCCCATCGCATCGGTAAACATGAGGAGAATGCCGGCCAGACCAACCGTCATCGCCAGATACGTGCGACGAGGCACCCGTTCACCGAGGAAGAAGCGCCCAAACACGGCGGCAACGAACGGGGTGGTACTCATAAGGACGAGGGTGTCGGCCACCGTCGTCCTCATAACCGATAAGATAAAGAAGAAAAACGTAGACGCGAGCAGTGCCCCAGCCACCAGCCCGGGAAAACCGACAGCGACCACATGTTTCACCACTTGTGCTCCATGCCAACCAGTGAGGACGACTCCCATGAACAGCGCCATGAAGAGCGCGCGCCAGAAGACGATCTCCCAGGCATCGGTTAAGGTGACTGACCGTATCAGAATACCGCCGGTACTCCAACACAATCCGGCCCCAACCATCAGCACTATTCCTTTTAGGCGGTCCGTTTGTTCAGGCATACCCAAGCGAGAGTCCCTCCCTCGTCAACGCTTTCCCTCTTGCGGCGTGAGGCTGTCAGACTGCAGGATTTTGCCGCCTAACACAAGAGATCTGCTTCGTGAGGAAGTTGGCAGGGTTGATCCACTGTTGGTACACT
>CAZCWX010000107.1:0-3769 GCA_964502465.1 uncultured Enterobacteriaceae bacterium
AATGGGGGTTTCCTTGGGGTAGAAAGCCTCTGTGACTAGAAGAAAACTATGATTAGCAAAAATCTCACGCGTTGTTGGATGATAAAAGACAATGGGGATGTTGACGATCTTTCCCCGCGGATGGCCAGCGGCAAACTCTGCAACGGTACGGACATCAACATAGACTCCGGCAGGGTTCGCGGCAAACCACGTCTGGACTTCTTGGGGAGCGAATACTTTCGGACTCATGACGTCCCCCCTCTTGTCTCAGATTGCTCCAGTGTATCGAACTGCCGAACCAAGGGAGGAATGATACGACAGCGCTCACGCCCTGGAGCAGGAGGCACGCTGGTGAGGGCATAGAGGAGGCTTTCTCCTTCTCCGGTTTGACTGGTCTCGCTCACCTCTTCCAGGTGATAGTGGAGAATATTGCCCGCCGGGGAAAGGGCAAAAATGCACTCCAATACCTTGCGCGCAGGGAGTTGCCCCAGAGAGGGGTGTGACAAGATTTCTTTCTTTTTCATAAGGGTTTCCTCTCTCCCGTAATAGGGTACTCCGGTTCTCCTTGACATTGGGCGCAACGACACCGTTGTCGTAACTCCTCGGTGGCGACAATGGTCTCATGTCCATCTGCCCAGCCGAGCAAGAGACGCTCCCTCCCCAGACGCTGGATACGGCTCAGCGTCGTGGACGGGGGAGAGAGGTCTTCCTCGCTGTTCCCTGCCGTCCGACAGGCTGCACAGGGGCAGGTCGCACGCAGATAGGTAAAGGAATAAATGCTTTCGTGACTGTCTCCCCAGCGCACGCCTAAAGCGTAATGTCCCACCGGCTTAAGCCCAACTGCCTGATATGCGCGTTCTTCTGCCATTACCGTTCCTCTTCCTTTCCTGGAGAGAGGTTAGGAAAGGATCGTGTCAGCGTCGTGCGCTCACTATCCACCTGCTATCCCGATCATGAATGTAATGACCTCCCCGTCCTCCAAGGTGTCGTCTATGCCAATACGCGTGCCCTTTGAGTCAAGAAAGAGGGTCCCTTTGGCATTCAGGTCTTTGGTCTGCGGGTCAATGAGGAGCGCCTCCATCCGTGGTCCATATTTCTGCGTGAGGACCTTAGCCAACTCCGCCACCAACGGCTGCTCAAGCTGCAGGCTCTCCTCTGTGACCTGCGTGATCTCCCGAAAGCGCGCCTGATATTCGGCTTTCACTGTAATCACTGCTGACTCCCTTTCGCTTACTTCGCTGCCAGGGTCTGCCCCCGTGCCGAGGCCTGCATGTCCACAGAGACGGAGCGCGTGCCTTCTGCCGTGGTCTCAGCGAGCGCTTTTTCCCGCGCCAACACCTCTGCCACATCCTCCATTCCCAGCTCTTCCAGTCTTTTCCGGGTCTGGAGGCCAGTCCGCTTATCCCACCCCCGCCACTCATAGTATTCATCCAACACCGTCTCAAACATATCTGCCGCGACCTTTCCTTTGTGCGGCCCCTCCGGACAGGGTTCATACATCCAGCGCTCACAAATTGTGTCATGCTCGCGACGCATGCCTAACAGGGAATTAAATGCCTTCTCCAGGTTACAGATGCGCTCCCCATCATGCAGCCGCTCTTCTTTGGTCTTCTCGATGCCGGTGACTGCTGCATAGGCTTCGCCGTAGTAGCTCTCCGGCGCATACCCTAAGACGTCCAACAACCAGTGGAATATGCAGACACCATAGGAGTTGATCAGCGCCACCTGGTTTTCGGCGACGAACGTGCAGGCTCCTTTCAGCAGAGGCGTACTTAGGTCTGCCGCCTCTGGCCGGCCGAAGTAGGCCATGGATAAATCTTTCCGCTGGAATTTCTCGATGAGCCCAATCCCCTTGAGATGGTCTGATCCCCGCGAGGCTACCGCCATATTATTCATCCAGGTCGGAAAGGGGCGCAGCTCTTCGGTGAAGCTCGCTCCGCCTTTGCCGTACACCGCATACTTCATGAAATTCTCGCCCTTCTTCTGCGAGAAGGCCAGCGCTCCCCAGTAGGCACCATCCCGAAACAACTGCCCAAAGAGGGTCTTCTGACACGCTATGCCCTGCATGATCTCCTCGATCACCTCCATATTCCCCCACTCCAACACTAACGGCCTGCCAAACAGCTCCTCTATATCCTTCGCAGAGATCAACTGGCGCTGTGCGAGTTCCATGATGAAACCGATCGAGCAACTGAGGTCCTGATTGTCCATGCCATAGTCGTTAGTGACCTTTCCCCAGTGGGCCACCTCCGCCCAGTCACGCAGATCCAGCGCCCCTGCGCCGCTTGCCGTTGTCAGGAACTCAGGATGGCGAAACGTCTCCCCTATATACCGCTTGGCTTGAGGAGATTCGTGCCCCTCGATCTTATAGCGGCCGTCGCAGGCAACGTAGCAGTCAGACGAACACACCTCAGAATATTTGTGGTATTTCTTGACCCAGTTGTCAGAACGTACCTCGTCCCCACGGAACAGAGATCCCTGGTTATTGCGCCAGAAGTTGCCACCGATCCTCTGGTACATCTCAATGGCACTTAAGGTGCCACGCCGCTTAAAGCCATATCCCGCCTCATTGGTATCGATCCGCTGACGAAAACCGTCTGACCACTGCAGCAGATCCAGCGGTTTTTTGATTTTAATCCCTTTGTTACCTTGCACCACGATCGCTTTCAAATTCTTAGACCCCATGACGCAGCCACCACCGCCACGGGCATAGATACGCCAGGCATCAGACACTACCCCAGCAAACCCCACCTGGTTTTCCCCAGCCTGGCCTATGGTCAGGCTGTATGCCTCTGAGGGGTAGTCTCCCAGTTCTTGTTTGAGGATCTTATGGGTCTCCTCCGTGCCCTTCCCCCATAGATGACTGGCATCACAGATGGTCACTTCATCATTGCAGATGTGCAAATATACGGGTTGAGGGGCTTTCCCCGTCACGGCAATGTAGTCATACCCGGTAAACCGCACCATATAGGGAAACTTCCCGCCCCCAGCCGAATCGGCAAACGTGCCATATTCGGGACTCTTAAAGGTGATACGCCCCTTGACCCCGATTCCCGAGCCAGTGCCGGCCAGCGGTCCAACGCCAAAGATAAAGATGTTATCTGGTCCGCGCGGGTCGCATAAGGGATCATGGTGTTGGAAGTGCTCCCATAAAATCCAGTCATTGATCCCGGAGCCTCCCACCCACCGCTCAAACAAGGCATGCGGCAGGACCTCTGTGCGGATCTCGCCCGTCGTCAGATTCACTCTCAGTAGTTTTCCTTCCATGATCATCCCTCCTGACGGTGCTAAAAAAGGGTATTTCGTGCTTCGACAGGCTCAGCACGAACGGAAAATCCTTAACGATTCCAACCCATGACCCGTTCGCCCTGAGCTTGTCGAAGGGTGAACGCAAGGGTTCTTAGCATCCTGTTAGGCAGCAGTACTGACCTTCCCTGCTAACATGGCATCTCCGAGTCCGACCTCTTTCTTCGCCTCAGGGGGTTGGCGCAGGATCGTGCTATAAGCAGTTTTTGTTTCATAGAAAAGGATTGGCTGTCGACTGTATTGTTTGCCCGCATTAATCATCTCGGGCCGGGTTGCACACGCTTTGACACAGACAGGATCGCCACCGCAGAGATCACACTTGAGCACCTCTCCGGTAGGGGCCACATACACTGTGCCAAAGGGACAGCCCGGCACACATTCCATACACTGGATGCAGCGGCTCTGATCGATAATCGCGGCAAGGGTGACCGGATCATAGTAGAAGGCATCCGTCGGGCATACCTCTGCACACGGCGGTGGGTTA
>CAZCWX010000108.1:0-5730 GCA_964502465.1 uncultured Enterobacteriaceae bacterium
ATAGCCGTCCCATGGTGACTCGATAGACATCCGCACTCTGTCTCCGTCTCTGAGAGGGGCAGCGGCATCCATACGTTCCGGAGTCCACGTACTGATTTCGGCTGTGGATGTGAGCGTAACTTCGTCGTTGGGCCGGGCAGGGCGGAGCCGCCAAACTGTGACACCGACGAAGGAATCGGTCTCTTTCAGCTTTCCAGGCGATGGGTCCACCGAATCAAGACTCGACTTCTTGACGAGGTAAACGGGACGCTGGGGGCTCTCGGTCGACGCCTCGACCTCCGCGACAGCCGAGCCAGCAATAATCTCCACTTCCCACAACCGCCGCGCGCGAAGATCTTCTTGTTGAGATCCGCCAGGCTCGCACAAAATAAGCAACAGCAACGCTGCTGCCAGGGCTGGGACCGAGATTCGTGAATTCATGGTCATCTACCTCCTGTGCAAAATAGATCCTCGACTCTGGGCACTTACAAGTGCTCTAGCCGTATAAGATGGACGAGGATCTCTTGATCTGTCTGTAGGATCGTTTGCTTTTCCTCTTCCTGACGCCGAACATGACCTGAATGAACAGTCTTATCTTCAAGAAATCGGCGAATCGAATCGATGGTTTCAATACCACTTATCTGGCCTCTGTTCTGACGGTTCACCGCGCCAAGAGCATCAAATACACCGACAGGTTCATTCGACCAGACCAGCCAGACCTTTTCTGTGCCCCGCTCGCTGTCGAAAATAAACCCACTCGGTGGGATCTTGACGGTAGCGTTGCCTTCGAGCAGCGCTTTCCCGTCCAGCAATGTGGTTGTTGGGAACATCAGATTGTACTGAGGCAAGGAATTGGCGGTGATAGGACCTTCGTTAACCAGATACAAATAGCCCCGCTCCGATGGAAGAATGGAGAAGGCAAGAATGTAGCCCCGCTCGAAGAGCATCGGTCCCGGAACGCGAAGAGGGGTATCCCGCGTGTCTTTCTGCACCGTCATCCAAAACTTCAGAGATCGAGTGCGCGTGGTATCGACGGCTGAGATCGGCGGACTTGAGGGTGTTGCTTCGTCAGCGAACCTGCCAACTTCGACAGCGATGGCTAGAAGGACAATTGCTGCGCTTGCTGCCAGCAAAGGAAACCGCCACCTCGGCCCACTCAAGAGTTTCGCGATTTTGGACGCTATCATGGCTGGGAGCTTTTCGGATTGCTCGTCATCTCGTGAGTGTGTTGCAGCGTCAGGCGCTGCGGAGTCCAGCGAGATGGATTTGAGGTCGACCAGCAGATCCTCAATGCTTTGATATCGCTCTTCAGGCTTTTTCGCGAGGCACTTGAGTACGAGTGTTTCGAGCTGGGGAGGCGCGTCGTCCCGGAACTTGGAAACTGGCTGTGGGTCGTCGTTCACGACCTCGTACATTAGCCACTGTCCAGGCAGCGCCTCGAACGGTCGCTTCCCAGTCAACATCTCGTGAGTCACGGCGCCAAGTGACCAGATGTCTGCGCGATGGTCAACTGGATCATCCATCCACTGTTCCGGCGACATGTAGAAGGGGGTGCCGAGAATGACTCCAGAAGACGTTAGGGTCCTGTCACGACTGAGCTTGGCCAGCCCAAAATCGAGAATTTTGGCCACACCGTCCTCTGTGATCATGATGTTTCCGGGCTTAATGTCACGGTGCACAATGCCGGCCTGATGGGCCCTTGCAAGCCCCTCCGCGACTTGGGTCATTAGGTTCTTCACCAAGGCGATCTCCATGCCTTCCGCAGGTATGATTTCACGCAGCGTTTTCCCTGAGTAGCACGGCATGACGATGAACATGCGGTTATCATCAAAGCTGCAGATATCGTGGATCACGCAAATATTGTCGTGGTTCAGGGCGGAAGCCGCTTCCGCCTCGCGAACAAACCGTTTTCGGGCCGTGCTGTCTGTGACCAATTCCTCTGAAAGAAACTTTAGTGCGACGAACCGGTTCAGTTTGGTGTCTCGCGCTCTATAGACAGAACCCATTCCGCCATCACCGAGCTTCTCCAAGACCTCGTACTGATGTATGGTGCGACCCGTCATGACCAGCCCTCATTCAACGACCTGTGGGCTATGGACCACGCCGGCTTCTCTCCGCCGACCACCCCCTCGCATCCAGTGCTTGCTCCTCTTGGTTCAGTTAGCATTGGCATGTCTGCCGTCTCTTAACTTTTTAAGTAGACGTTTCTTTGTCTTCTTGTCCCCAGCGTATTCTAGGGCGTCTCGGTACTGCCGCACTGCGTTTTCGAATCTGCCCCTCGCGATCTCGATGTCACCTATCATCTCAAAAGCCAAGGAATTGTCAGGTCGTATTTCTAAGACTTGACGAAGGTGTTCCATCGCCTCGTCAGACTTATTAATCTCGGAGTAAAGCTCCGCAAGCGCCAGTCGAGCAGCCGCATAGTTGGGCTGGATTTGGATGACCTTTTCGTAGTGGCCAGCTGCTTCAATAGCTTCGTCGGTAGGCCAGCCTCTACTCTCAGCACGCTGGTTCAGCGTGCGAGCCAGACTCAACCGAGAGGGCAAATAATTCGGCTGGCGATCGAGATTTTCTTTCCAGAGCCCAATAGCTTCATCTACTCGGCTTGCTTGTTTCTTATCTTGGCGCGCGAGCAAAACCGCAAGGTTATGTCGGGGCTCAAGGAGTTCGCCATCCAAAGCCAAAGCTTCTCGATAATGCGTCTCCGCTTCACGACTCTTCCCTTGAGAGGTCTTCAGATGCCCCATTGCGCTCAAAGCGATGGCCAGGTGACGGCCACGCTGTTCCCCAGGCAAGCCGCGAGCCCTCTCGACAGCCTCCTTGTAAGTTGCCTCCGCTTCACGCAGCCTGTTGAGCCGTTCGTATACGAGGCCTAAATTGTAATAGAGATACGGGAATTCCGGTGTGGCCTCGATCGCGTCTTGATAGGTTCTGATGGCTTCGTCATAGTCGCCTAGCTGCATGTACGTGAGTGCTTTGTTGTGGTAAGGGTACGCCCAGTTGGGGGCGAGGTCAATTGCATCCTCGAATGCCAGAAGTGCCCGTTCGTAACTTGCTTGCTCAAGGTAGGCAATGCCCAGCGCGTTATATGAGTAGGCGCCAGTCGGGTCGAGCCGAGCTGCGCGTTCCAAAACGTTTGTAGCCCTCCTATAGTCTTTTTCAAAGATAGCCACCCTGCCCTCAAAAAAAGCTTCCCGAGCTTCAAGCAGCAAAGACTCCGGGGTCAACACTCTCGCTTGTGCTGAGTAGGCTGCGCCTTCAAGAAAATCTGTCCTGGTCTGGGAGACTTGCTCGCCCTGGAGATAACGCAGGAGGACCTGTTGCCCCTCGATATCCAATTTGGCTCGAAGGATATTGGAATAGTGAAGATAAAGGTTTCTAGGTAGGCGGCGACGCAGACGGCCGAGTAGAACGAGGGCGTTCTCGGGATCGTTTGGCAATACCAGATTCGAACTCAAAGCCTCCATGTATCGCTTGATTGCGACATCGACCCCCTCGTCAATTTCTCGCTGCCTTGGAGCCGCTGGAGGCACAGTGGAACGACTCCACTCATCTCCCTGTCGAGATTCGGCCTGCGAGAAAAGTGCCTTAATACTTGGATCAGGGCCCCGCCACTCTGGCATCTCCAAGCCGGGTTTTCTCAAGTCAGAGATCGTCGCAGTATTCTCGAAGCTTCCGAAGTCTCTCGGGTGCTGCCGGTCGTAAGTGGCCTCCTCAACGCGATCCTGAACGTAATCGATGAGATCAGAGATCGTGACCACGCCATCCTGGCCGTAGTCTGCCGCACCATTGAGACCCCTCAGCAGGAAATACGTGAAGGCACCGTGTCCCCCTCCAAATTGCGGACCCTCATACGAAACCTCCCTGGCGCGACTGGCCATGAAACCCACGATTTCGCCGTTGGCTTGGGCCAAGCGCTCCACGAAGCTGTTTATCTCGTTTGATTTGCTCTTGATCGTTCCGACAGCTCCGGCGTGACAGACATCCACATAAATTTGCACATGACCTACTTTATGCAACTGCTCCTGGACTAACTGGTATAAATCGGCCATGGGTATGGCAGTAGCCGCCAGATCTTGTGGGTCACTGTCATACGTGACGATGAAGCCCTGACGCGTCTGGGGATCGACTGTTCCGTGACTGGCGATAAAGATCAGTACCGTGTCGCGAGGTCCTGCCTCAACCTTGAGTAGTGAGTTGATGGCGGTGCGGATAGATCCTGTAGTTGCTTCTTCATTCAGCAGAACCTGGATCCTGTCGTCTGGTAACTGTCCTCCTCGAGGACTCCTCAAATGTTGCTCAAACACAGTGGCGTCCCGGTGAGCAAACCGGAGTGGTCGGATCCGGAGATTCTGATAGTCCGAGATTCCCACAAGTAGTGCAAACGTCTTTCCTGAAGCACCGTCGTCGCGAACACCTCGGAGCTCTTTGGAAATCTCTTCCTCGTCCTGCACAAACAAGCGGCTGCGAATCCACACGGCATCTGGCCAAGACTCGAGTATTTCTTGATACTCCTGTTTGGCTTGTATGGAAAGACCATAACTATCGAGGATCGCGGCCCGTGCGATTCGGCTGGCGAGGTCGCGAGATCCTTGTTGCTGCACGTTGCTAACGTTTTGCAGCTCCTCCTCAAGCTTAGCTCTGCGCTCTGGCGCCAAACCGGCCAGGTCGCTGGATTCGCCACCTTGAGCATTTTCGATGCCAAGATCGCGAGCGAGGGACCCTCCCAGATGTTGCTGGGTGGCGGGGGCTCCTCGAGAAAGAATCGGCAGGACACACACTGGCGCCGCTACTGCGTCCGTACGTGTGCCTGAGTTCAGCTCGATCCCTCCCGGTTGAAAACTGACTCTTCCATTCTCAGGTAGGCTATGCTCCTTCTCGTTTGGACAGTAGAGAAAACGTACGCTTCCTCGGAGAGCATGCAGAGCGTCGCCCTCAAACAACAGGTCTCCGACTCTAGCCGTGAGCGGCAAAGAAGTGTCCTTACGGATCAATTCTGCCGACTCCACGTTAGTTATCAGGCCAACGGGACGATCGAGCTGATCAGGATCTGTGGGCGCCGCGGAGCACCACACGCACGAATAAAGGCAGCACACAAGGAGAACTAGTTTTCTCCTAATAGTCCGGCTCGATGGCGTAGACGGTACACCACGGGAGGTTTGCCCAAGTGCTGTCGCTCCTTCGTCTTTAACTGTTTTACTTCCTGTAGCTGAAACATCCATATCATCCCCGCAAACGGCGCCGAATGGGCCACCTAGCAAATCCACAACACGCCTAGTGGAGTGAAATTGCAAGCATGGTGCTCGTCCTCTTCGGTTTCCCCTTCGGCCATGAACGTACAGCCCTGGACACTCTGTTCTGCCCCGAACCAACTTCCGGAGATGTCGACGCACGAGTCCGCGAGTCCGCGCGGGGCAGAACGGCTACTCCACCCAGAGGGTAACAGTAGCGCTGGGTTGACCGGCAACGGAGATCACCAGCTGGGCCTCGCCGGCGGGCACCCCCGCCGGCACCGTGGCATTGATCTGATACAGACCCACAAACCGCGGCGCCAGCCCAGCAAACAAGACCTGCGCCGGCACTCCCGCAATCGTCACCTCCACCTCCTGCATCACAAACGATAGCGGGGCAAGTGGCGCCGCTGCTCCTGTCGCTACCTCTGGTGCCACCTCTCCTAACCCGGTTGCGAAAATCTGGATCACATCCCCGACGCTCACCGGGTTTGCTGCATTGATCGTCATGCCTCCCAGG
>CAZCWX010000109.1:0-6228 GCA_964502465.1 uncultured Enterobacteriaceae bacterium
TCAACGGAAGTATGGTCGTCGGTCAGAATGGGATAGTAGTCACCAACCAGCTTATCGATCGCTGGACCGTCGAGAACAATATACTTCAAAAGATCCTGACCGGTTTGCACGCCGATTGCTTGTAAATCTTCCCGGATCGCAGCATGCATGTGAGCCAACCGCTGATTAAGTGTCTCAGGTGTCAAGACCAGCGGGGTCTTCGCACCGATCATCAGGGTGTAGCGGTTCGTAAAGAGTAAGAGCGTTTCAGGGAATACCCTGCGAAACGTGCGCAGCACCGACAGGTAGTCGCTGGGTGCCATGTTGTGCAAGGGCAACCACTGGGCAAAGATGCCAGGGTTCGTGAGCTTGGATTTTACCAACTCGTAGTATTCTCGTGTGTACAAGACCCACGATTCGGCTGCGGCTGGATGCGTCGCGTCAGCAGTGATGACATCATAATGCTGAGGAGAGATTTTGAGAAAATTGCGGCCATCGTCAGCAATCAGTCGCCAGTTGGACCGTTCGAGCACATTGTCGTTCTCCTCAGCGAACAGGGCCATGGCATCTCGGACATCGGGAACAATATCCACCGCATCGATGGTCACAGGATGTTTCGCAACGGCTCCGAGCGTCACGCCGCCACCTACAGCATTGACCAGCACCGTCTGGGGATTCTCCTGGAACAACAGCGGGATATGGCCCAGCAGCTTGAAGGTGGCAAGGGCGTCGCGGTGAGTCGGGACCTCCTCAATACAGTTAATCATCAGGTCCTTGATCTCGCCGACCTGAAACACTGCTACTGTACCGAAAGCTCCTTCGCGATAGAAAAGCAACTCTCCCTGTTGGTTTTCAAAACGGTCGTACCACTTGGTTAAGGTCAATTCCTGAGGGAGCAGGAACACGGAGAAGAAAGCGGTGGTTGCGAACACTCCACCTGTCACCAGGCGTACTGGCCCCATAGGCGGGAAGACGAAGAGCATCAACAAGCCGAGAGCGGCAGACAGGAGAGCGAGAAAGAGAAGCCCCTGGCTCAGGCCGAGAAGGGGAATCAAGACCAATCCACCGGTGAGTGCACCAGCCATACTGCCAAAGGTGTTTGCCGAGAAGACGACGCTTGCGGCGCGTTCCGGCGATTGTTCACTCCGATCGCGCAGCAAATCTACCAGCAGAGGAGCGACGAATCCTGAGGCGATTGCCGGGGGCAGGGTGACCACTGCGGCTGCGCCAAGACGTACGAGTCCTAACGCCAGCCAGTGATTTCCGCCGATACGACGACTGAGGTCCAGGGCAATATCGTGCAATTGGTTGAACAACGACAGCGAGATGATAATGAAGATGGCCGCGGCGACTTCAACGATGAGGAACACAAACGCTTTGGTCTGGGGTGTCGCGCGTGATGGGCCGCAGAGCGCATACAACCAGGCTCCTAAAGCCAACCCTGCGAGAATGTCAGCCAACACGATAGAGAAAGAGTAGGTATTATTCGATACGACACAAATGAGGGTCCTGACCCAGAGGATCTGCAAAGCGAGGCCGATAAACCCGGTCAAGAAGGGAAAGAAGAGGAAGGAAAGCGGAATCGGCGAAGATAAAGGTGCTGAGATCTGGGAGGGGCGGGTCGCCCGCCGTGGTTGGATCAGGGCGATGAGACAAATCGCGGCGTTGATCGTGGTGGCAATGAGGGTGGTGGTGAAGACTCCATAGGTGCGGATGAAAAAGACCCCACCAAAGAACGCGCCGAGGACTGCGCCAGTGGTATTGACTGCGTAGAGTAAGCCGATACGCCTCCCTGCTGATCCCTCTTGTACGACGTAGCGTGCCAACGTTGGCAACGTGATGCCCATCAGGGTAGAGGGAACAGCGAGTGCCGTGAGGGAGAGCACAATCTGGAAAGCAAAACTGCCCCCGGCCGCGATATAGACTATGTCGATCGCTCGCACGATAAAAGGAAAAAGAAGAGCAAAAACTCCGATTGCCCCCTCAGCCAAGCCATAGACGACTAACGGATGATAACGGGAGAGACGCTGGCTGTGTCCGAAGTAGTATCCCAGAGCGAGGCCCAACATAAACGAAGCGGTGACGGTCGTCACCGCATAGGTCGAGAGCCCAAAGGTCAGGTGTAGCAACCGTTGCCACACCACCTCAAAAAGGAGCGCAGTAAAACCGGAGAGGAAAAAGAGCAGGAAAATCACAAGATTTAAGAGCATTCAGCGATCAGCTACAAAGGCTTTAGGCTGTAGGCCTAAGGCTAAAGGGTAGTCCCCTGAAGCCTCTGGCCTGTGGCCTGTAGCCTAAGGAGGGTTGACTGCTGAGAGCCGACTACTATTCCCCCGCGAACCATCGACGGGGATTATCCACCAGCATCATTTTGATTTTGTCGTCGCTGACACCAGCTTCACGCAGCTGGGGAATCAAGTTTTTGAACAGATGAGTTGGCTGCCAATTGGCAATCAGATGCTGCTGTGCGGGAGGTAACGCCATTGCCCGTCCTTTGAAACAGCCCACTGAGTCATGCGAGAGAACAATCTGATTGGCATAGCCGACACCGCACAAGCCAATCACCGAGGCTAAGCGCAGTTTGTCTGACAAGATCATTTCCAAACCAAAGCGATCACAACCCAGGTAGGCGCCCTGATCCATGATAGACACATGGTACTGCAGGTTCGCAGTATCGCCGGAATGCCCAATAATCACCCGTCTTGGGTCAACCCCTTCGCTTTTGAAAATCTCCAATTGTTCGAGCCCCAGCATGGCTTCATCAGTGTGGGTGGTAATTGGCGCGCCGGTGGCCTTCTGCGCACGGGCTGCAGCATGTAAACACATGTCTTCATAGGGGGTGATATGAGGGCGTCCAGCTTCGTTTTTCAGTACGCCGGTCGCGCACTTGATAAAGCCAGCTTTGACGCCGGTATCCCCGATCCCTTCGGTAATTTCCTTCTCGTACACCTCGGCAATTTCGTTTACGCCTGTGCCCATATGCATATAGAACTTGAAGTATGCACCGCCGAGGTCTTCTTTGTACAGTCCGGTCGCGCAGATCACCCGCATGCCGGACTTCACTGACGCCTCGGCCATGAATTCGACATCGCGGCCCAGATCCGAAGGACAGGGGTCCATAAAGGTGTTGACCCCGTGTGCCTTCAGTTCCTGTAAACGATCCACACAGAATTTCAGCGCCTCGTTGCGCTTGAAGCCTTTAACGATAATGCTATCTGCTTCCCACCCCGACCAGGCGATGAGCAGGTGCTCATGCACCAAGGTCGTTCCCAATTCCTGCGGGGTGCAGGTGCCGGTTACGGTGTTAATCTTGAGCATAGGTCCCTCCTGTTTGTTCTCTGCAGCTGATTGTCAACCGTGCACGAACAGAAACGGAGAGACGGAGATGGGGAGAAACAGAGAAGAAATTCCTCATTCGCCGATTCGCCGATTCCCCGGTTCCCCGATTCTTGGCTTTCATAGATTCATTGCTCGATGTTTCTTAATATTTAATGCCAAACCCTTCAAACTCCCCATTCGCCTCCTGCCAATCAATGTCAATATCCGTCACAACCGCCCCAGGTGGTCCACCGTGGCACCAGACTACCAATTGTTCAAGCCGCGCTGTAGCTCCTTCAGCGAGGAGTTCCACACTCCCATCCGGACAGTTGCGCACCCAACCCTGTAGGTGCAGTTGTCGGGCACGATCACGCGCTGACGCCCGAAAATAGACTCCTTGCACCCGGCCGCGCATGATCACATGGACACGCTTCATGTCCTCGCTCTTCTACAATAGATTTTCTTCTGGTGCGAGTGCCGCCAAAGTTCCCTCTGCCCTTATTTCGCATTATGAAAGATCACCCCCAGCGTATAGCGCGAGCCGGAATGCACTTGGCTCACGCCATGGCGCATTTGCACGCGATAATACCCTCGTGCACCACGGGCAGGTCGATAACAAGTGGTAAAAATGATGATCTCTCCTTGTTCTGTGGTAATGGCTTCACCGCGAGATTGCGCACGGGGACGCTGTTCAACCAGCAAGAACTCTCCACCGGTATAATCGACACCTTGCCGACTCAAGAAGCAGGCAAGCTGGATAGGAAATACGACCTCGCCATAGAGATCCTGGTGGAGACAGTTGTAACCATCCGTCTCGTAAGAGAGGAGCAGAGGGGTCGGCTTTGTCTGTCCATGTGCAGAGCAGAAGGAGAGGAAATCTGGCAGCTCTGGTGGGTAGTGTTGGAGGATTCTCAGCGCCTCCATCCAGCGATTGGCAATTGCCGCAAGGGGCGGATACGCGTAGGTGCGCAAGGCTTGCACGAGAGGAGGTAAGGGATCGGCGAAGTATTTGTATTCGCCAACCCCGAAGCGATACCGTTCCATATCGATGCGGCTGCGGAAGTTGATGTCATCCTTGTACAGCGCAACAAGGGCAGCGCATTCATCTGGAGTAAGGATTGGTGGTGTCTTGGCGTAGCCACGTTCCCACAACGATTGCTCAATGGCTTGCCAGTCGAGGCTTTCGAGTCGATTTCTGATGGTCATAATTTACCTAGGGCGATAGATCTTTAATTTTGTTGCTTGGGCAATAGCCTCGAAATCTCGATCGTTGTGATACAGTTCCGCTCCAGCTTCCAGACAAGTAGCAGCGATCAGGCAATCAGCAGTTTTACGAATAGTGAACCCTTTCCTGCGGCAAGCCCTGTAAATATTGGCTGCATGCTCAAAGGTCGGGAGACCATAGACTTGCAAGATCGGGTAAGCAAGGAGAATGTTTCGGATACGGCGAAATTTATTTTCCGGGAGAATTCCTTGCAAAACCTCGCAGTAGATGACATCGGTGAGAGCGAGGGGGGCGCCCCCTTCGATCAACTCTTTCAAGTGAAAATCGAAGGGAGTTTCTCTCGCCTCCAAGAAATCAATCCAAACGGTAGTATCGACGACGATCACGGGCGACTACTGCGTAGTTCTTCTAGGTTAGCTTCCCACTTTACTTGTCCCCGTAAGGCAAGAATTTCTTTCCTTTTGGCTGCCTTCAGTAGCTCAGTGAGAGCGAGATTTACTAACTCTTGTTTCGACTTGCACTTGAAGATCCGCAATCCTTCTTTCACAAGCCGATCATCGATGTCGAGGGAAGTTTTAGCCACACAATTCTCCTCGTTTGTGTTCGTCCGTGCTTAGAAACCCTACCGCGAAAGGGGAATCCTGACAACGGAGGATAGGCAAGGGAGAGCGAGTTGTTCCGAACGCAGCTTTTGACGTGGGCTGCTGAATTGCGTATGAAAAACTAGAGACTGACGGCGATGACAGATGTTGACGATAGAGTAGAGAAGGACCCGCCCTATCTTGGCCACAGACGGCGGCTGCGGGAACGCTTCGAGAAAAGCGGCCTGGATGGATTCGCCGACCACGAAGTGATTGAGTTGTTGCTCACACTTGCCATCCCGCGCAGCGATGTAAAACAACCAGCGAAGGAACTCATTGCCCGCTTTGGGAATCTGCGCGGCATGCTCGATGCGCCACTCAGCGACTTACGTACTGTGCGTGGCCTGGGGGAGGTTGCACCAGTCGCTCTCCGTATTATCCGTGCTGCGGCTAACCTTTATCTGCAACAGCATGCAGAGCAGGGAGAGTCTTTTGCCGATCCTGAGGCGTTACATAGATTCTGGCGAAGCAAAATTGGTGCGCTTCGGCATGAAGTCTTCCAAGTCGCATACCTCGATAGTGGTTACAGCTTGCTACGGGATGGGGTCGAGACCTTGGAAGAAGGGACCATCGATAAGGCTGCCGTCTATCCGCGTCGCGTCATGGAGGCTGCGTTGCGGCGTGGTGCGGCAGCGCTGGTCTTTGCCCATAACCACCCGAATGGGAATGTCCAACCTTCAGAACAAGATAAGGTGCTGACGAGAGCGCTTGTTCTCGCTGCTACGACGCTGCAAATCAAAATCCTCGACCATGTCATCGTCTCAGCTGACGAAGTCTTCAGTTTCCGTAAGGAGGGTCTGCTGTGACTATCGCACCTACACTCCTGCCCGTCCCTGAGCGCAAAGTCTGCAAAGAGTGCGACTTGCGTAGCTACTGCTTCCGCGAAGGAACCATCAAACTGAGGGAGAGCGAGCTGTGAAGCAGAGCGATCTTGATATCCTGCTGCACGAAGGGGAGGGCTCTATGCTCGAGTACAAAGAGGCGCTCTCTTCTTCGTTCGCTCGGGAGCTGGTTGCTTTCGCCAACAGCATAGGTGGTAAAATCCTTCTCGGCGTTCGTGACGAT
>CAZCWX010000110.1:0-3246 GCA_964502465.1 uncultured Enterobacteriaceae bacterium
CGCCACCTCTTTGGCCAAGACAATGGGATCACGCTCAATCACCAGACAAATGCCGCTGCCCAGCTTGATGGTGCGGGTGGCGGCAGCCGCCGCCATGAGAGACACAAAGAGGTCGTAGGTATGCCAATAGTCGCGGGGGAGTTCGCCGCCCACCGGCCAGGGGCTGCGGCGGCTGGCCGGGATGTGCGTATGTTCCGGAAACCACACCGACTCGAAGCCGCGCTCTTCACAGGCGTGGGCCAATTCGTCTGGCCGAATGGCGTAATCCGTCGCGAACATCAGGACACCGAGTTTCATAGAGCCTCCTCATCTGTTCAGTTCTTGCTCTTCCGTTGTTATTCAACTCTCAGCTCGACACGCCTGTCCTGAGCTCAGTGCTGTAACTGCATCGGTCGGTGTCCGTCAACCCAAACCTAAATTTTATATTTTGGATAGGGCGCGCCGTACACACAGGGGCCTTTCGCTCTCCATAAGAAGATGGTTTATAAGGATCAGACATGGAACATGAACTGATTCTCCATCACTACGACTTCTCCTGTTATTCTGAGAAGGTGCGACTCGTCCTGGGCCTCAAGGGACTAACGTGGCGGTCGGTGGACATTCCTCCGGTCCTACCCAAACCTGATTATATACCTCTCACCGGGGGCTACCGCCGCGCGCCCGCGCTGCAGATCGGAGCCGACGTCTTCTGTGACTCGAAACGCATCATCGAAGAACTCGAGCGCCGCTTTCCCGAGCCGTCGATCTACCCTGGACCAGATGGAGTAGCCCAGCGCACTTTGATTGCCGGTCTGGAATACTGGACCGACTCCGTCCTGACCCGTAATGCCATCAATTACATTTCCTGCGTGCATGCCGAGGCCCCTCGCTTCACTCCAGCATTCCTCGCAGATCGCGCAGCCCTCCTACACAAGCCGGAACCTGGTCTCGCGCACCGCCGCGGAGCAGCAGCCAAGAACTTAGCCCAACTGCGCCCGCAACTCGGTTGGATTGATGGGCTGCTCAGCGATGGCCGGCCTTACGTCTGGGGTGAGACGATGTCACTGGCTGACTGTGTGATCTACCACCCGCTGTGGGTCATGGATCAGCTCGCGGGCGAGCGCGTGGCGTAGATACCTGAGCGTATACGTCAATGGATGGATCTCATTGCCGCACATGGACACGGTCATCCCACCCCCATGACCGCGCTTGCAGCTCTCGCCGTCGCCGCCGCTGCGACTCCAGAACCGCCACTCCCTAGCGAAACGCTCGAAGATGATCCCGCGCTTGGCGAAACTGTCTCTATCACGCCGATTGATTATGGACGGGATAATCCGAGCCTCGGCACCTTGGTGTCTATCGACGCCCAGCGTATGGCGCTCCAGCATCAAAATGAACGCACGGGACTGGTCACCGTTCACTTTCCACGCTTTGGCTATACAGTGCGACCGGCTCTACGGTAAAAGATAGAGCGGAACCGCAAAAGAAAAGGGGGCAGGATGCTGAAGGTGATCGCAACAGTCGTTCGTCGGGCGCACATCGCTCATGCGGAACTGGTGAAAGTGTGGGAAGAAGTCCATGCTCCACATGTCAAGAAGATAGCCCAGCCACAGCGTTATCGCCTCACCTTCTTCGACCCTCAGCCGACCGCCGACGATCCAGGGTTTGATGGCATGGCCGAGTTATGGTTTCGCGATCAGCGTCACTTCGATACCACTATTGGGCGTGAGGCACCGCCGGAAATCATGGCTGATCGCTTTCATGAGTACGCCGACCTCAGTAAGGGGACATGGCTGTCTGTCACCGAGCATGTCAATGTCGATGGTCCCACAACACGAGACACCACCAAGCTCGTATATTTTGTGAAACGGCGGGAGGGCATCGAGCGATCCGCTCTAGACCATTACTGGCTTGGCATTCATGTGCCGAATGTCGCCGCATCCATCCGACGAACACCCAGCGCCAGACGCTACACCGTGGACCTCGTCGATCCCGCACGCGAGCGCGTCTACGATGGCATTGCACAAATCTCCCTTGATGGTCCTCATCCCAGTTTCTCCGATCTGCGGGACTTTGAACCGGACGGATTCGGCGAACTGATCCAGCCCCTGCTGATGTCGCGCGGCCATGAGATCCGTATCGTAGATTGATCTCTCATGTTGTTTGTAGGGAAGTGCTTCCTGCGCTGAAGATCGCGGAATCATGACGAATTGCGGGAAGAACCCTCCGGCGTATTTTCTCACGCAAGAGTAGGAAGGTACACTGACAGAGCAGGGGGGATAGGAAAGGGAATTCACAATTCAAGACCTGTCCCCTTTTACTTGAATCGAAGAAATCCCCAGGCATCTAAAAGCGCTCGTCCCGCTCGGCGATAAAGTCCGCGGTCAACGCCCCGGGAATTTTTGTGAGGGCCGCACGCACCTCCTCGAGGCTGGCGCGCTCGTCCGCTTCAGCGGCGCACTCTTCCAGGTACTCGACATCCAGCCAGTCTTCCTCCTGCGAAGACGGCGATATGGCAGATACAATCAGCGTCACGCGCTGCTGTTCGGGGAGGTCTGGCGGCTCCAGAGGACGGAACACACCTTGCTCATAGATAGCGGTTAGTGTTTTTCTCATCATGATAGTATTGTACCCGGGGCTCCGGCGTCCGTCTCTTTCCTGTGGACGATCGGAAGGAGGATTGCGAACTCTCTGTGTCAGGTCCACATCTCGCCTATCCAACTTCCCTCACATCAATCAATGCACCTGCCTCCGTGGCGTGGCATCCTCTCTCCTCCTCTCACAGCCGTAACTGCACCTCTGTCATCTTTATTCCCCTACCATCAGGAATGTTCCCTCTACCGACGTGGCCACCAGGAGGCGGCTTATGGGAAGCAGCTTTGCGCTGATATCGAACCCGAATTTTCCTACAACGTCCCCGAAATCCTCGGAAATCCTCGTCCCTTAAATCCTAAATCCCCGATCGACAATTGTGATACAGGTTATAAGTTCTGCCAATGACTAAACTATTGCTTGACCCCAAAAACTGGAAGCTGCCCGACCCTAAAAGAGTCATCGCAACTCTAGAACGGCGTAAGTCCGTAAGAGGCAAGCGCAGCATAGGGCGGGCCTCATCTATGAGCAAGCCGCACCTGTAAGCCGGGCTCGGACAAGGCCTACAATGGCGAGCTTGGCTATCCTCCGCTGTTGGCGGTGTGGGCCGAGGACTCTTTGTGGTTGCTCCGCTGACTCCACCGGCGTTCGTGGCACGGCTATGAGATGGAAGAG
>CAZCWX010000111.1:0-5665 GCA_964502465.1 uncultured Enterobacteriaceae bacterium
AAGCTTGGCGGGCGCTTCGCTCCAGCCCTTCACTGCTACTCACTACCCCCGACAATGCCCCTGGTTGCCTGCTCCTGACGCTGGCCGTCGTCTTTTCTCGGTCCCACCTCAGCCTTTTTTCCCTCGACCGGGAATTGCTGCCGCCTGGGTGCGCGAGCGGATCAAGGAAAAAGAAGGAGAGGAGGCGCTCCAGGACCTTGATCCCGCCCGACTCATGATGCCTGCCTCGGTTGCTGAAGCGTATTGGCAGTTGTACCGACAGCCTCGCGATGCATGGACCTTCGAGCAGGAAATCCGTCCTTTTGGGGAGAAATGGTGAGCCTATGGTCACAGTAGAATTTCACTTCGACTTTGGTAGCCCTAATGCCTATCTGAGCCACCTGGTACTTCCTGCAATCGAGCAGCGCACTGGAGTCAAGTTCGAGTACGTACCGATCCTGCTGGGCGGTGTATTCAAGCTGACGAATAATCGTTCGCCGGCGGACAGCCTGGCCGGCATCAAGAACAAGCCGGAATACGAGCGGCTCGAGATGCATCGCTTCATCCGCCGACATGGGATTACCCGCTTTCAGCGCAATCCCTTTTTTCCCGTGAACACCTTAATGCTGATGCGCGGCGCCGTCGCCGCGCAGTCGCTGGACGTATTCGAGCGGTATGTGGACGAAATGTATCGGCACATGTGGGCTGATCCCAAGAAAATGGACGACCCGAACGTGCTGCGTGCAGCACTCGACGAGTCAGGGCTGGACAGCGAGCGATTCTTCGAGCTGGTCCAAACCCCGGAGGTCAAGGACCGGCTCCTCGAGAACACCCGGCAGTCGGTTGAGCGCGGCACCTTCGGATCCCCGACGTTCTTCGTCGGTAAGGAGATCTTCTTTGGCAAAGATCGACTGCGAGACATCGAGGAACTGCTCCTGGAGTCACAGTAGTCGACCTGCAATTGTCCCCACGTTAAGGCTGAACTCGTCGCTCCATCAGATCACCCCCTTGCCCCGCAGCTCGGCAAGGGTTGTGGCGTCGAGCCCCAGCACCTTGCCGTAGATCTCCTCGTTGTGCGCGCCAAGCAGCGGCGCGGGCTGATCGAACTGCACGGGATGCTCGACAAACCGAATCGGCATGCCGAAGCCCTTCACTCCCGGTATCGGCCCTGCCGAGGGGTAGGCCAGATCCACTACCATCTGCCGCGCTTGCAGATGTGGATGGGTCAGCAGCTCCGGCAGTGTATGCACCGGGCCAGCCGGTACTTCGTTCCGTTGTAAAACCGCCACAGCCTCAGCTGTTGTGCGCTCTCTGAGCCACTCGGCCACCATTTCGTCAATGGCCTGTACATGCTCGCGCCGCGATAAGGGAGTGGCAAAGCGCGCATCCTGCGTGAGGTCGTCCCGTTCCAGTGCGGTGAGCAGACACTGCCAATTCTTATCAGTGGTGACAGCAACCGTCACAAACCCGTCACGGGTGGGGTACGTGTTGAGCGGCGTCCCGGCGACGTGGGTGTTGCCGCGCCGCTGCGGCTCGATGCCGCCGTTCAGCAATTCCAACAGGTCCGGCTGCAAAAAGAATGAGGTATCGAGCATAGCGATATCCACCCATTCTCCCATACCCGTCTGCTCACGCCGGCGCAGCGCCGCCAGAATGCCGATGACCGCGAAGAGCGGGGCGACCGTATCACTGATCGCCGCTCCGCACCGCGTCGGCGGCCGATCGGGATAGCCGGTCACACTGGCCAGGCCGCTCATCGACTGAATCACTGGATCGTACGCCCGCCAGTCGCGCAACGGACCACTCTGACCAAACCCAGAAATCGAGCAGAGGATCAGACTGGGATGTAACTCCCGCAACGTCGGATAGCTCGCTCCCATTTCGTCCATCACGCCGGGCGAGTAGTTCTCCACCACCACATCCGCTTTGCGGCACAGTGCTTTGAAGAGATCTCTCCCTTCGGGATGATACAAATCGAGGGTGATGCTCTTTTTGTTGCGTGCCCGATGCAGCATAAACACGCCCATGTCGTCGGCGGACTGTGGCTGCGAGGCGGCTCCGTGTGGACCAACGAAGGGCGGAAATCGCCGATGCAAGTCTCCCTTGCCAGGCGGCTCAATCTTGATGACTTCGGCCCCTAACCCTCCTAAGAGCAAAGTGCAGTACGGCCCCGCCAGGTAGCGGGTCAGATCTAACACAACGATTCCCGAAAGCGGCTTTTGTCCCATCCCGTCTTCCTCCCTTTTTTCATCTCCACTGCTATACAAAACCTAGCACGATGCCGCAATCGTCGCTGTGTGGGTGGGTTAGCAGGGGCGGCGGCGCGGCGATTTAGCAAGCCACGGATTCAGAATAACCGATTCCTTATGGAGGAGAAAAGCTCAGTTAGTGTCCGTGGGTAGTATAGCAGGGACGGTTGCAGGTTACGTCAAACTAGTTTCCGCGTCTCGCCTCGGCTCTTCAGTTCTGGATGAATCAGGGTTTCTCCCTTATTGCTCACCCTTGCCGAGCGGATGTGCTTGTTTCCACTGCGCCGCCACCTGGCCCATAGTCTGAAACGTGACTCCCTCGTGCCCCTGCATGTACTCAATCAACTGCTCCAACATGAGGATCCGGTGGCCACGACCGATCACCTGCGGGTGCATGGTCAAGGTAAAAACCCCCTCACCCATCCGCTGGTAGAGAAAATCAAAGTCCGCTGACCAAATATGATACACTTCATCGGGAGTACGTAGACCGACATGACGAGCAGGCCAATGGAGTCCGAAATAGGGCCAGTCATCAAGGCTCCAGTCCACTGGGAGTTCAACAAGATCGACTTCCTTGCCGAAAATATATGGCCCATCGGTACGCATCTCGTCACCTAAACGACAGTAATAGGGCGTAAAGTCGTCGGCCATCATACTCGAATCATACAAAAACCCAAACTCTCGCAAGAGATTCACCGAAGAGGGGCTGAGATCCCACGCTGGTGAACGATACCCAAGCGGCGCTTTGCCGGTAACCCGGCGGATGCAATCACTTCCACGTTCGAGAATCTGCCGTTCTTCTTCCAACGGCACCGCCGCGGGATTCTCGTGGCAGTAGCCGTGGTGCCCGATCTCATGGCCGGCATCGGCAATGCGCTTCACTACATCGGGAAAGGTCTCGATCGTATGGCCAGGAATAAACCAGGAGGCCAGCACCTGATGACGCCGGAGAACATCGAGTAGTCGCTCCGTCCCCACTTTGCCGAACTCTCCGCGGGAGACGGTACTCGGCGACTTCGACCGCATTGGTCCAATCCAGATCGACATCGCGTCAAAGTCAAACGACAGACAGACCGAGACATTTTTTGCCATTATTGCCCTCCTCTCGAGATCTCTTTTCACAGCGATACTGCTCTTCGCACTCAACCACAAAAAAGAATGGCAAGTCAAACCGTTCTCCACAGCCAAGAACAGCACAATCAGTAGTTTCGCAAACAAGAAAAGGGAACCGGCACGCACCTTCCGATCATTGCTATGACTGTGCATGCCATGCAGGGAGATCGGGAACACTACTTGACGGCAGGTATGGATGGCTACGTGACCAAGTCTCTACAGACGAAGCATCTCTTTGCCGCGATCGAGAGTGTATGCCGGACCACGGGGACACACCCCAATCCAGCTTGATCCTGCAGGTACGGAACATACAGATCAAGCCGTTTTCTAAATCAGACCACAGAACATTCGTACACTTCGTAACTGAACGTGAGTAAATCCCCCCTTTCCCCCCTTTTGCAAGGGGGGGGAGCGCGCAGCGCGGGGGGATTTATGTTAAGGACTGTGCCACTCTCATGTGGTCCAATTTAGCACTCTTTGTTCTCCTCTCTTTACACGGTCTGCAGTACATCAAGTCCAGCTTGGGCACAAGCAACATCCTGCTCAACTGTGCCGCCACTTACCCCGATACCACCAACTACTTTGTCGCCCACTTTGATTGGCAATCCACCGCCGAAGATGGCAATGCGCGGGATATGGGGGACACCAGCGAGCAACGCTGGATCATCCTTGATGAAGTTGTAAAAGTCTTGCGAGGGCATACCAAAGAGTGCAGTATACGCCTTGTTCTGTGCAACCTCGATGCTGACCAACGCAGCGCTGTCCATGCGACAGAACGCTTTGAGCAGGCCGCTTTCGTCGAGCACAGCAACGACCTGGGGAACACCCAACTCTTGGGCTTTGGCAATAGCAGCAGCAACCATTTTCTGGGCGACTTCATGCGAGATACTCTGCTTGGTAAAAATCTGTGCCATATCGTCCTCCTTTGAAGAAGCATCACATTGAACGCAATATCTTCACGTTGCTTCCCCTCTGTCAAGTGAAAGGTTGACAGCCACCCAGCGACAGCAGGATAATCCCTTACTAAGAGGGGCACAGATGCCTACACTCACGACTTCAGTTGGCATGGAGCGCAAGCTCACCGCCATTCTCAGTGCTGATGTTGCCGGCTATAGCCGTCTGATGGGCGAGAATGAAGAGGTCACCATCTGCACCCTGACGGCCTACCGTGCAATGATGCCCTCTCTCATCCAGCAACATTGAGGGAGAGTGGTAGACTCGCCCGGGCGATAGTCTACTAGCCGAGTTTGCCAGCATGGTCGATGCCGTGCGCTGCGCGGTGGAAATCCAGCACGCCCTCACCGAGAAGAACGCTGAGCTGCCTCCCCAACGCCAAATGCAGTTTCGCATTGGCCTCAACCTCGGCGATGTGGTGGTCGAGGGAGAACGGCTCTATGGCGATGGAGTGAACATCGCGGCACGACTGGAGAGTCTTGCCGAGCCGGGGGGTATATGCCTCTCAGGAACCGTCTATGATCATCCTGGCCCTGAAAGTGAAGCTGGTGCCGGAGGAGCAGGCGTATTGGCGGCGCTTTCCGACCCACAACCTGGAAGCCTACGACGCCTTCTTGCGTGGGTCGGAGTATTGGTTCCGCGTCACGCCAGAGAGCACCGTACAGGCACGGCGGCTGTATGAGAGGGCCATTGAACTGGATCCGACGTATGCCGCAGCATACGCGGGCGTCAGCTCGGCCTACTGGCTGGAGTGGATTATGCAGTGGAACCAGGACCCGCAGGCGCTCGAACGGGCTTTTGCCTTAGCGCAACGGGCGAGAGATTTAGACGATTCCTTCCACTTTGCTCATCAAATGCTGGGTTCCCTTTATCTCCTGAAGGGGCAGTATGAGCAGGCGATTGTTGAAGCAGAGCGGGCCGTCGCACTCGCTCCCAACTTTGCCCTGGTCAATGTGGCATTGGGGAATATTCTGGCCTCAGCTGGCAGGCCGGAAGAAGGCGTAAGGTTTATTGAGAAGGGGATGCGGCTCGATCCTCACTCTACCGCTCTCCTCTCATACGAGTTAGCTCGTGCCTATTACCTAGCGGGACAGTATGACGAGGCGCTCCCCGCTTTGAAGCGAACCCTTGCTCGCTATCCTGCGCATCAGAATGCCCGCCTCTATCTGGCTGCCCTCTATAGCGAGACGGGCCAAGAGGAGGCGGCGCGGGTGGAGGTAGCAGAAGTCATACGGATCAATCCTCGGTTTTCTCTAGAGGTGTGGAAGCAGCGGGGCAAATTCAAGGACCAGGCCGTGCAAGACCGCCTATTCAACGCCCTGCGCCAGGGGGAGCTGAAATAAGAGCTTTCAGCGGTCAGCTCTCAGCAA
>CAZCWX010000112.1:0-7047 GCA_964502465.1 uncultured Enterobacteriaceae bacterium
GCAGCCTTGGACACGTTGTTAACCTTGCGCTTCCAAACCTTCAAAGCCGTGCCCGTGGTAGGAGACACCTCCGAGGTGGGGCCTGCCCCGGTTGCTCAGCAGGTGAAGATGGAAGTATTATCTATGGCCGCTTAAAGTATAGTGGCGTTGCGTCAGAACGGCTATCACCCTTGGGAGTGGTATCATCGCAGCCCTGGTATTCATCGCACGTTAAATGCTCTGCGATCGGATCGATTCTGTGCGAAAGAACCGGAATTGTTTCAGTGGATATGCGAGGCTCTGCTCAGCGGTGGCGACGAGTATTTTTTGCTTACAGATTTCGACACCTACGCCGACGCGCACGAGGAAGCGGGACGTCAGTTCTGTGATCCAGTGGTGTGGAGTCGGAAGGCGATTCTCAACGTCGCGCGGATGGGGCGATTCTCCAGCGACCGGACGATCCGCGAGTACGCCGACGAGATTTGGCATATCACCGGTATGCGTTAAGCCTGCGACCTCTAGCGTAGAAGAAGAGGAGATTCGCGAGCGGAATGAAACGGTCCAAGAACAACGCGCGGAGTTCGCTCGCGGTCGATACTCCTGCAACAAGTCCGTCCAACGTTCCTAAAAAGAAGTCCTCACTCGGGTGATTCTCCACGTTCACCTCTCATTCGGGTCTTGAGCAAATATTGCAGAGACTCATTCCGCAATTCTCGCAGGGTACGGAAATCTTTTGTATCCCCCTTGCAACTAATTGATCGATTAATTAATTATAATCAATCCGATGGCACGTCCAGTAAAAACCCCGTTCTCTCCAGATCTGCGTGCAACGATTGCCACTGAGGCAGAAGCACTGTTTGCTGAACGTGGGTATGACGGCGCGTGCATCCGTGAGATCGCCAAGCGGGTCGGCGCAACAACCGGGCTTATCTATCATTATTACGGCAGCAAGGAAGAGCTGTACCTGACGCTCATGGAAACCGCCGCTAGCGACCTCACGAGGCAGATCGAAGAGATCGCCACAGGCAGCGACAGCCCGCAAGAAAAGATACGCCGAGTGATACGGGCCTTTGTTGATTCATACCGTGCTCGTCCGCAGCACTTTCAATTAGTGCATCGCGCAATCGATGAATTTCATCCGACCACTCTTGCTCTGGCGGAACGCTGGTTTTCTCGAGCGTATCGGGCTTTACAGACAATTGCGGAAGAGGGGATACAGAAAAAAGTCTTCAAACCTTTACCCGTGCATCTGGTCCCATTCATTGTTCTTGCCTTGCTCGTGCATGCTCATCGTAGCGAGAAAATTCAGGATCGCATGACCCCAGGTTTTTCTGCGACCGCCCTCTTCGAGGTGCTCGAGGAACTGATTATGACCTTATTGACGGTCCCGCAGGGAGAGAAGAAGAGGCTTATGCAGAGGCAGCAACAGAAAAGAAAGAAAATCGTGCGACTCCGTAGATCTTCCGGTGAATAAACGATGGATACAAACAAATTGTGGAACACCTCGATGCCGCTTGTTACTTACTGCCATTTCGTGCTGCTGATGGTGGGAATCGTGGCGCTGCTGGGGAGTTGTAGCCGCAGCGAAAACACCTTCGCCCCACCGCCCCCCCCGTTGTCACAGTCAGTCAACCTGTTAAGCAGGAGGTCACTCATTACGCTGAGTTCACCAGCAATACTGCCCCCCTGGAATCGGTTGAACTGCGTGCCCGCGTGAAAGGCTTCTTGAAAAGTATCACCTTTACGTCCGGGTCGGAGGTCAAAAAAGGCGACCTGCTGTTTGTTATTGAGCCCGAGCCATACCAGATCAAAGTAGATCAAGCCAAGGCCGACTTACAACGCAGTGAAGACCAGTATAAAGCGGCAGACAATGAGTTGGCTATTGTCCAGGCAATGGCTGCCAAATCCGCCGCCAGCAAAATTGATCTGGTCCAGAAGACCGAGAGACGAGACACCGCCAAAGCGAACATCGCGGCGGCGCGCGCTGCCCTGGAACAGGCAAAGATCGACCTGTCGTACACTCATATCTATGCGCCGATCAGTGGGCAGATCGGCCGGAACTTGGTGGACGCAGGGAATCTTGTTGGTCAGGATAGCCCCACCTTGCTGGCGACAATCGTCAAATACGACCCGCTCTATGTCTATTTCACCGCGAGTGAAGCTGCGTTACTCGACTATGGGCAGATTCTCCGCCAACGGCGGACCAATGGCGAAAATGGCAAGACCGCAGAGGTCTATTTAGGCTTGGCGCATGAGTCGGGGTACCCTCACAAAGGCTGGTTCGATTCGAGCGATAATCGGGTAGACCGCGACACCGGGACCATCCTTTTGCGCGCCGTTTTTTCCAATCCAGATCGGGCACTCTTCCCAGGAGTGTTCGCGCGGATTCGCATACCGACTGATACCGTGCATGCTCTGCTGGTACCGGAAGAGGCGTTGAATACCGACCAGGCGGGTAGGTATGTGTTAGTCGTTAATGACAAGAACGTCGTCGAAATCCGTCGAGTCAAGCTTGGCGTGTCCTTGGATGGTCTCACGGTTGTTCAGGATGGGTTGACTGCAGGAGAATGGATTGTCACTAATGGTTTACAACGTGCTCGTCCTGGCGGTACGGTGAATCCCGAGCGACAAAACCTGCCAAAAACGAGGACAGCACAGTCTCACGACAAAACCGTTGCGGCCCAGCCTTAGGAGTCATGCATCAATAAGGTGACCGTTCTCATTTATATTATGGGGTGGGCCTCTGGCCTGCGCCAAGCCATGCCGGCGAGGACGCCTGCACCCCAAGCATGGTTCAGCTATTGGGACTAAAGGAGCGTTATGAGTCGATTCTTCATTGATCGCCCGATCTTTGCCGCGGTCATCGCCATCCTTATCGTCGTGGCCGGCGCTGTGTCCCTCGATACGCTCCCGATCTCACAGTATCCGGACCTCGCACCCCCGGTGGTACAGGTCCAGGCGTTCTACCCCGGTGCCGATGCTAAGGTGCTGGCCGAAACCGTCGCCGCCCCTATCGAGCAAGAGGTCAACGGCGTTGACAATATGCTGTACATGTCGAGCACCTCAAACAATGATGGGTCGTATCTCCTAAGCGTCACTTTTGAACTTGGCACTGACCCCGATATTAGCCAAGTCCTGACTCAGAACCGCGTAGCTCTGGCCCTGCCGCGACTGCCTGAGGAAGTGAGACGCCTCGGCGTCACCACCAAGAAGCGGTCAACCAACTTTGTTGTCATTGTCAATCTTTACTCACCCGATCAGCGCTTCGACGCGCTGTTCATTACCAATTACCTTACGCTCAACGTCAAGGATGTGCTCAGTCGTATTCCTGGGGTTGGTGATGTCCGCATCAATCCCGTCAACCAGAACTACGGTATGCGAGTGTGGCTGGACCCACAGAAATTGAAATCCCGCAATCTCACCACCACCGACGTGGTCAACGCAATCCGCGAACAGAACGTACAGGTGGCGGCAGGACAGATTGGCCAGCCGCCGGTTTCAGAGGGGCAGCAGTTTCAATACACTATTACCACCCTTGGCCGATTGCAAGACGTCTCACAGTTCGAGCATATCATCGTCAAAACTGGTGAGCGGGGGGACTATACCCGTCTGAAAGACGTCGCGCGTGTCGAGCTCGGTGGACAGACCTACGACACCAGCTCCCTGTTGGATGGCGTTCCCTCTGCCGGCATCCTGGTGTTTCAACTGCCTGGTTCTAACGCGCTGCAGGTTGCCCACGAGGTCAAACGCACCCTGCAACAACTCAGCAAGGATTTTCCCGAAGGCCTCGAATATATTGTCGGCTGGGACGTGACCAATTTTGTGATGGCCTCCATTGAGGAGGTGCTCATTACACTGCTCGAAGCGTTCGTGCTCATCACGCTCGTGGTGTTTGTCTTCCTGCAGAACTGGCGGGCAACCCTGATCCCGATCCTGACGATTCCGGTCTCCATCATTGGCACCTTCGCAGTGATGTCACTCCTCGGATTCTCCATCAACATGCTCACTTTGCTCGGCATGGTGCTGGCGATCGGTATCGTGGTGGACGATTCCATTGTTGTGGTCGAAAATGTCGAACGGGCAATGACGACTGAGCACCTCCCGCCTCGTGAGGCCACGATAAAAGCCATGTCGGAGGTTACCGGGCCTATCATTGGTATTACCTTGGTGCTCATGGCAGTCTTCATCCCCTCCGCCTTTCTCCCTGGACTGACGGGACGCATGTATCGACAATTCGCCTTGACCATTGCGGCGACCACTGGGTTCAGCGCGATTATCGCTTTGACCTTAAGTCCGGCGCTGTGTGCGCGCATCTTGCAGCCGCACGTGCCAGGTGAGTCACAGAACTGGTTCTTCCGCAGATTCAACCGTCTGTTTGAACGTCTCACATCCGGTTATGCAAATATCGTTGGTCTTGCCGTTTGGCGTGTGGGTGTGTCCCTGGTCTTATATGTTGGGCTCCTTGCGCTGGCGGTGTTCGGCTTTGCGAAGCTGCCGCTCGGCTTCGTCCCCATCGAGGACCAAGGCTACAGCCTGGCGGTTGTCCAGCTTCCCGATAGCGCCTCGCTAGAGCGGACCAATGCGCTCGTGCAAAAAATCAGCCGTTTGGGCAAGGAGACACCTGGGATCGACTATGCCGTGGCCTTCGGTGGTACTTCTTTTATGGATAGCAGTAACATTTCCAACGTTGCGACTGTGATTTTTGCGCTCAAACCGTTTAAGGAGCGCTACAGTAGGGAAAACCGAGACCAACAAGGCTTGTTCCCGATCCTGTACACCCTCAATAATGGGTTACAGCAGTTTCAGGAGGGCATTGCGGTGGCGTTTCCGTCAGCGGCTATCATGGGACTAGGCAACACCGGTGGCTTCCAGATGCAAGTGCTTGATCGGGGAGCGCTCGGGCTTGAGGCGTTACAGCAGGCCACGAATGAGCTTGTTCTGGCTGCCAACTCACAATCGGGAGTGGCGAACATCAATACGCGGTTTCGTGCGGGGGTGCCGCAGCTCTACGCTGATGTCGATCGGGTGAAGGCCAAGACTATGGGTATTCCTCTGCAGTCGGTCTTCGACACCATGCAGACCTACCTTGGTTCGACCTATGTGAATGACTTCAACATCTTCGGGCGTGTGTACCAGGTGAAGATTCAGGCTGATAGCCGCTTTCGCACCCATCCCGACGATCTCACACACCTCGAAGTGCGCAATGCGGCAGGAAAGATGATCCCTCTCGGTACCCTGCTGCAGGTAAAAGAAACCTTGGGTCCGCCGAGTATCGTTCGCTTCAATCTGTACCCGACGGCAGCCATAAATGGCCAGGCAGCGCCCGGGTACAGCTCGGGACAGGCGCTTGCCCTCATGGAGCAAATTGCAACGCAGACGTTGCCCCCCGGCATGGGCTTCGCGTGGACGGACATGGCTTTTCAGGAAAAGCGGGTTGGTAATCAGGCAATCCTGATTTTTGCCCTGGCGGTTCTCGTCGTGTTCCTCATCCTGGCTGCCCAGTACGAAAGCTGGAGCAACCCCTTTGCGGTTGTCTTTGCGGTACCAACGGCACTGCTCGGTGCGGCGGCTGCCGTCTGGATCCGGGGGCTGGATAATAACATCTTTACCCAAATTGGACTGGTGTTATTGGTCGCTCTGGCAGCGAAGAATGCAATTCTCATCGTTGAATTCGCGCGGGACGCGCGGGCGAGGGGTGTGAGCCTCTTGGAGGCGGCGGTCGAGGGATCACGGCGGCGATTCCGGCCGATCCTCATGACATCGCTGGCATTCACCCTCGGCGTCTTTCCGCTGACTATTGCTACTGGCGCCGGCGCTGCAGCGCGGGTTTCAATGGGTACTGGTGTTTTCGGCGGGATGATCACCGCGACCCTCATCCCGATTTTTATCGTTCCGGTCCTGTATGTTGTCTTTCAGGGGCTTAGCGAACGGCGTCGGAAACCTCCGGTTCCTCTTCGCATGGACGAAAAAACCGGCAAACAGTCAGACCCAGTGATCCAACTGGCAGCTGATTGATACCACAATGAGAACCAGACACGTGATCAATCGCACAGGAATTTCCTCGCGCTTTGCGCCTCTCCCTTTTGTCAAAGGGGAGAGGAAGAGGGGATTGGCATCGGCTATCGGAAAGAAAACCCGGCAGTCGTTGTTACCGTTGACACTGACTGTCCTCACCCTTCTTCTCAGCAGCGGCTGTATGGTGGGACCGAACTATGTACGGCCTCACGCACCGACCGCAGCGAACTGGATCGAAGCGAGTGATCCGCGCGTCAAGACCGGGCCGCAGAACTACGGTCAATGGTGGAACGCCTTCAACGATCCTGTACTCAATACCCTCATAGAGACAGCGTACCGGCAGAACCTGACACTACGTGCTGCAGGTGTCCGGGTGGTCGAAGCCCAGGCTCGACGAGGCATCAGCATCGGCGATCTCTTTCCCCAGTTCCAAGAGCTACGGTCCTCCTATACGCGGAACGAACTCAGTGCGAACGCCGCCAACCGTGCTTTCCTTGATAAGTATTTCAATAACTTTCAGTATGGATTTGATGCGGCTTGGGAGCTCGATGTCTGGGGACGGTTCCGCCGAGCGATCGAGGCTGCTGACGCAGACCTGCTTGCCTCGGTCGCCAATTATGACGATGTATTAGTGAGCCTCGTGGCCGAAGTGGCGGCAACCTACGTCCAAATCCGGGTTTTGGAGGAACGCCTTATCCTTGCCTGGGAGAATGTCCGCGTGCAACAGCAGAGTCTGGACATTGCTACCGTACGATTCGAGGCGGGTGGCACAACCGAGCTCGATGTGCAGCAGGCCACCACCCTCTTGCGCGATACCGAAGCCACTATTCCGCAACGCCAGATCGAGCTGCGCCAAGCGCAGGACTCCCTGAGTGTGCTGCTGGGTATGCCACCCCAGGATCTCACTCAATTACTTGGGGGCTCGGGACGGATTCCCGAGCCCCCCCACACAGTGACCCTTGACCTCCCTATTGAATTACTGCGCCGCCGCCCGGATATTCGTCGTGCGGAACGCGAGGTCGCGGCACAAAGTGCTCGCATTGGGGTAGCACT
>CAZCWX010000113.1:0-2720 GCA_964502465.1 uncultured Enterobacteriaceae bacterium
GTGCCAACTCATCTGCCGCGCTCGCGTCCTCTGTCCACCTCGTCTGCCGCCCTCGTGAAAACCCCGACGGCTCACTGCGTACCGATGACATCGGCGACTGGCGCGATGTACTTGCGGAACTCCCCAGGCGCATCCACGAATGGATGCCGCGCCTGGCTGCTGAGGGCGTCGTTGGTGCGGATGCCATCTTTGCCTGTCTTGGTCCAGCATTAGAACTCTTCTCCCGTTACTCCCGCGTGGAGAAGGCCAGCGGCGAGCAGGTTACGCTCAAAGAATACCTCGAACACGCCTGGGCCGCTGTCGCCAAAGAGGCTCTCGATATGATCTTCACCGGAGCTGACGTCACTGGTTTTGAGGAAGATGCCCGCCTGACGGCGATGTGGCTGTGGACATTGGGATTTTCGAGTGCCGATTTGCGATTGCCGATTGATGAGGAGCCAGCAGACACTGATGACGAGGAGCAATCAAAAATCGCAAATCTATTCTCTGGAATACGACGCTGCCCGCAAGATCGCTCAGGGCCTCGGTGCACACCTGGAACGCCTGACCAACCTGGTCCAAGTCAAAGGAGAGACGGCGCGACTCCTCCCCGTGTCGGAACGCACACGCGCCCTCTTTGGCAAAGAAGACGCGCAAACACCCGCCGCCAAGCGGAAGAAGACCAATCCGCAGCTGCAGCTCGGCTTCATGCAAGCGTTAGAGCGCGCGGAGGAAGAAGACGGATGGGGCGCGAAAGGCGCGCCCAGGCTCGGTACGACCATCTTGGACCGTATCCACCAGGCTATGATTCTCTTCGCTGCTGGCCGAGCTGAGGCCATGAAGCGGTTCTTAGTGGAGGAGGGCGGGGGCAATGATCCGCGCTTCTGGCGGTTGGCTCAGGCACTCTCGGCGCTCTATCCTCCTCACACTGATGAGAAACGTTGGGTGGATGGGGTATTGGCCCGCAAAAAAGGATTGGGCTTTTGACGATTGGAGAAAACGCCATGCCGACACTCACGTTGGACTTACCTGAAGATGTCTTTTCTGCTCTACGTCGCTCGCCAGATGAGTTTGTCCGAGAACTCCGTCTTGCTGCAGCAATTCACTGGTATGAGCGGGGAGAAATCTCACAAGAAAAGGCTGCTCACATTGCCGGTCTGGACCGTACTGATTTCCTCTCGGCTCTTGCCCGTGAACAAGCAGATGCCTTCGTCGTCGATTTCGATGATCTGAAGCGAGAGTTGAATCGTGGCTGAGCGTCCTGCCGTTAATGCCTTCCCACTGATCCATTTATCCAAAGGTGGATTGCTCAATCTGCTACAACTTGCGGGGGAGGAGATTGTCATCCTTAGTGCAGTGGCGACAGAAGTCCAGCGTCGTGGACCTACTGATCCCACTGTGCAAGGGATTGCACAAACCTCATGGTTGGTGATTGTTGAGACTCCACTCATTCCTGCGCTGATCCAAGCGTGGGACCTTGGAGAAGGCGAGTCGTCTGTATTGGCGTGGGCATATACCAACCCAGGCACCGAAGCCATCATAGATGATCTCGCTGCCCGACGCTGCGCAGCAACACTTGGTATTCCTGTCCGCGGCACGCTCGGCCTTGTGCTGACCGCAAAACAACGCGGCATTATTCCTGCCGCCCGTCCTGTTTTAGAGCAGCTCAGGCAGTCCGGTATGTACTTATCTGACCGAGTCCTGGACCAGGCGCTCAAACTTATAGGGGAATAAGGAGGGGACTCATGGCCAAACTGAAACCCTGGTTCCATGTCGTGCAACCGCGCGAAGACCTCCGTGAAGGCAAGCCCCTAGATGCTTCTGAGTTCGCGGTCCATCTCGACCAGATTCGCGACAATCGCGCTCCAGCCGTGTACCAGCAGCCGGAGCAGTTTTTCGCACGGACCTACCTGACCCAGAGCCTGACTACTCTGGCCGCCGAAGTGATCCGCCGCCTCTCTGGAGAGCGGACGGAAACCTCTGCCGTCTTCAACATGGCAACCCAGTTCGGCGGTGGGAAGACCCATGCCCTGACATTACTCTATCATCTGGCTACCCACGGGGCTGCAGCCGACCGTTGACTGGGCGTGCAGAAGCTCTTGGACAGGGCCGGCATGTCCACCGTCCCGCACGCAGCCACTGCAGTCTTTGTGGGCACCGAATTCGACTCGATCACTGGCCGTGGCGGAGACGATGGGACCCCACTGCGCAAAACCCCCTGGGGGGAAATAGCCTTCCAACTCAGTGGCCAAAACGGCCTCGCGGTTCTGGCTGAACACGAACAGCGAATGACCGCCCCTGGCGGTGATGTCATTCGCAAGTTCCTGCCCAAGGACAAGCCGTGCCTTATCCTCATTGACGAGTTGATGAACTACGTCAGCCGCAACCGGAAAAGTGGGATGACCGGAGAGTTATACAACTTCATAGAAAATCTCTGTGAAGTGACCACGACTACAGACCAAGTCGTTCTCGTCGTCTCCATTCCGGCATCTGAACTCGAGATGACGGCTGAAGACTATGGAGATTATGATCGGTTCAAGAAAAAAATAGACAAGTTTGGGAAAGCTATCACAATGTCCGCCGAAGCTGAGACCTCAGAAATTATCCGCCGCCGCTTGTTCGAATGGGACGAACGGGCAGTGTCACAAGAAGGCAAGGTGTTACTCACCCGTGATGCATTGCAGACGTGTAGCGAGTATGCAGGCTGGGTGAATGTACATCGTCAGCAACTGCCGGAGTGG
>CAZCWX010000114.1:0-2508 GCA_964502465.1 uncultured Enterobacteriaceae bacterium
AGAGATGAGGGTTCTCCAGTAGTCCTTCTTGGAATGCAAATTCGTATTCGGCCTTTATCCCACGCCTGCTCGAACCCACCCTTCGCCGAAAAACAAAGAAGCAGAAAATTGTCGTCCTGCAGCTTTACCCCGCTGTCTACAGCTCTTTCTGGGCGACATCTGCGTTACTTCGAGACCGACAGTGGTAGAGATCTACCTCGCCCTCGGCCGCAAATCCTTGATAGATTTCCCAGAACAGTGCGTCGACTTGCTGTTCCCGCTGCGTGCTCTTTTTCGAGCGATAGCGGTCAGCCGCCTTCGGCCCGGCATTGTACACGGCATAGGCAGCGCGGGCGCTGTTCAGGGGCGTCTTCGTCTGTTGGCCTTCTTTCACTCCATACTTCTGAAAATAGCGCATGAGGATTTCTGCGCCGGCGGCGGCGTTGTAGACAGGATTCTGCTTTAATTGCGTGACCTCGTAGAACCCTCGCCAGACGTGCGGATTCACCTGCATCAAGCCGATACTCCCGGACGGCGACGTCAGCGGCGTCACCTCTTCTCCCTGCTTCTGAAAATGACGCCAACAGCTCTCTTTCAGGGCAGTCGCAGGCATAAGGGTCTGGTAGATCGAGTGGTACGGCGCTTCGAGCGTAACCCCGTGGAGGGCGTTTTCGCTAGTGATTCCTAAGAGCTGATCGACGACCGGGCGATACTCCGACAATTCTGTCATTTCCGGCACCCAGTGGTCTAGTCGCTGACGCAAGGTAACCAAGAGGGACTTTTCCTTCACCGCTGTCTCGAGCAGCGCCGCCCGGCGAAAAAGATCCCCATGGCTCTGAGGAGAAGCAGGCTGCGCCGGTGATAGCTCTAGCTCTGCAGGGAGGCCAAAGAGCGTTCGGAGAGTAGAGTCGGTATCGGCGCTGTACGCAAGCGGATCTTCTGTTGCCTCTGGTCGTAACAACCGCGCCAAACGGCGTAGCCCCTCGGCCGAGAGTTCAATGCCGAGTCCTGGAGCAGCTTTATCAAGAGCCAACAACGCATCGCCGGCATTGATGAAGGCGACATAGCGCAAGATCTTATCACCGACAACACCACGTTGATCCGCGCTCTGCATAATCTCATGCAGACGATTCCAGGTTTCTAAAAAGACCTGGCGCACCGGGTCTCCCGTTCCTTTGGTGAGCTCACCACTGAGGGCAGGAAGCAGGGCGTAGCGGCTTGTGAGGAGGAGCTCTATCAGATCTGCCCGGATCTGGGGATCGACAATATCCCCTCCGACTCCTTTGACCACGAACACCAGAAACGCGTCCCAGTGCTCCATTGCTTGGTGGTATGCCTCCAACTCACTGGGACTCAGCGGCGCTTCCGGCTGTGCAGGAGGTGGAGGGGAGTGGACCAAGGCGTCAGGCACGGTCAACGCGATCTGGACTCTCACGCCACGATCCGTGACCGCTATCGTCTTCGCAACCGCACTCCTCAAGACGGCTTCTATTTGCGTCGCCTCAGTTGGCCGTACGGAGAGACGCACCAGGGAGAGAATGTCTTCTCGTGGCGGAGTCAGATCCAGCGTAAAGGTGCTCAGGTCGGACGTCATAAAATGTATGGCTGTGTCCCACAGCACCCCAGTAAGCAGCCCTTTTTTCCAGTCTTCATTGTAGAGGGTGGAATCGTGAATCTGCAAGCGGAGTTGCCACTCTGGCGTCACATAGGGGGTCACGCGTGCTTCAAGAAAGCCGCGCCACGAGAGGGGACTGAGGCACGTCTTGAGGACAGGGGTGCCAGCGCTGCCGGCTCCGTGACTGACGAACCGAAGGTATTGGCCCTCGCGACTGAATTCGGGATGGTCGAGATACAAGTACCGGCAGTCATTCTCATACCAGAGAGGCGCAATTGCATCAGGTCGCGTGTAGAATTGCCGAGTCAGCTCTTGCTTCAGGAAATCAAACCGGAGGGTCAAGGGGAGGATAATCTCTGCGGCCCATCCCGAAGGGGGTGAAGAGAGCCCATACAGCACAACGGCGCTCCGTAGGATCTTTTGCCACAGAGAACGCGAACTGCGGAGTCTATTCATCTTTCCACTATACCGGATACCATAGTCTCTTTGCTGCAGAGTGATTCCCTTACTGACACCCCAGATAACGCCCTTCTGACTGAAAGTCAAAACACTCAACTCCGCAAAGACAGTTCTTTGCCATTTCATACAGGATAAACTCCGCGAAGCATCTCTCTGAGAGACCCTTCGTTGCATTCAGGGTGACAAGGCGAGGGTGCCAATCTTCTGTGGTTTGATTTATAGCCTCTGTAACGTTTGATAAACCTGGAATGTCGATTCTTACAGCAACTTCAGAAACATTTCAGGCAAAGGGTCTGGTAACCGGTGCGCTTCCGGCTGAAAATATGCAGGCGCATATGCGAATCCTTATTTTGACTGAGCCTTGTGATCGATGGTCTTCCCGTTATCATCTACGATAAAAGGAGTCTCGACTTTATGACTCGACGAGAAGCAATAGGAGCACTCATTCAGGGAAG
>CAZCWX010000115.1:0-2675 GCA_964502465.1 uncultured Enterobacteriaceae bacterium
CCCGCACGCATGCCGATGGTGCGCTCGACCATTTGAATATGGCGCAGTCGCCAACTTACGATTAACTCGTCGAATTCCGTCAGTCGTTCACAGACGTCGATCCAGTCCCGGTGACCGCGCTCGTCGCGGTAGAGCGTCAAGATCGCCTGGGCACGCGCCTGGAAGCGTTGCTCCTCGATCGCGTCGTCTCCAACCTGAGGCATAATGCCTAGTGCGGCGAGCGCGGTAAAAAACACGTCACGCAGGGAGGGTGCACGCAGCCGTCGCTCCAATGTCGTATACATCTCCGGGGTTGGTTCATGCAGACGGAGCAACCTTTCGTCTTTCAGACCACACAGAAACTCGATCTCCCGGAACTGTTCAGACTGAAACCCACTTGCCGGACGCAGCACATCACGAAAGGCAAGGAAATGGGTCGGGAGCATCGTCTCCAAAATAGTAAATTGCTCGACTAACACCCGTGCCACTTCAGTGCAGCGTCGGAGTAGGCGCGCCGCTTCGTAGATCTCGTCTCGCGAGCCGGGATTCTTTGCTGCTGCATGGAAGTTTGCCACTACCGCATCCAGCTCGTGGAGGAGGAGCTTAAACCACAATTCGTATGTTTGATGGATGACAATGAAGAGCAATTCATCGTGGTGCGGTGGGGATGATCGGGGGTGCTGGAGACTCGTGAGGGCAGAGACATAGAGGTAATCGCTGTACGTGAGCTGTGGTACGCCTGAACGTGACGGAGGCTCAGCACTCATAAGTAAATTTAAGCACGACCGCGATTGTTGCGTCAACGCAGGCCGGCTTCTCTGCTTGCTCAGGTACAGTGCGCAAGCCTATAATTGCGCCTGCGGCGAGGACGATCATGATTCCAAAGAGGAGGAATATATGGATCTTGTCATTCGCAATGGGACAATAGTCACAGCTGGCGAAATTGCTCAGGCGGACGTCGGTATCGAAGGGGGCAAAGTCAAACAGATCGGGCACGGGCTTGGTCCGGCTACCAAAGAGATCGATGCGACAGGCAAGTACCTCTTTCCAGGCGGGGTAGACGTGCATACCCACGTGGACTTTGAATTGCTGGGAAACCGTTCGGTGGACGACTTTTATTCTGGCACTGTTGCCGCTGCCTGCGGTGGGGTCACCACGATTGTGGACTATGCACTGCCTCAACCTGGGCAATCGATTCAGGGTAGTATTGAAGCCTGGCAACACAAGGCCCAAGGAAAAACGGTGATTGATTACGGCTTACACCCGGCGATTTTTGAACCCACACCGAAGATTATCGATGAAATGGCGGACGCAGTAGCAGACGGATACACCAGTTTTAAGCTCTTTATGATTGGCATGGCACGTTTCGATGAGCTGGCATCACAGTATCTCAAAGTGATTGCGCAGGCCGGGAAGCTCGGTGCGCTGACGAACATCCATGCCGAGGATCAATGCGTGATCTCCTATCTCACTGAACAGTTCAACACCGCAGGGAAGTTGGGAGTCCGCTACTTTGCAGACTCTCGACCACGCCTGTCTGAGGGCTTGGCCGTACAACGTGCGATCACCATGGCCCACTATGCCGAGGCTCCGATCTACCTGGTCCATCTCTCCTGTGAAGAAGCATTGGCACCGATTCGTGAAGCACGGGCACGCGGGCAGATCGTGTATGGAGAGACTCGACCGATTTATCTCCATCTGTCGCGGGAACGTTTTGAGGAACCGGATGGCGAGCGTTATATCGGCTGGCCACCGCTCAGAGAAGCGTCACAGATGCAAGCAATGTGGGACGGCTTACGCACCGACAATTTGCAGACTGTCGCGACAGACCACTGTGGCTGGACCTTAACGCAGAAAAAGGCTGGCAAAACAGTCGATGAACTGCTCCCCGGCATGTCAAATTTAGAAACCATCCTTCCAATGCTGTACTCCGAAGGAGTAGGCAAAGGCCGGCTTTCACTCAACCGTTTTGTGGAGGTCATCTCCACCAATCCAGCCAAACTCTTTGGCCTGTATCCACAAAAAGGCACGATTGCGGTCGGTACTGATGCGGACATTATCGTGTTCGATCCTAAAAAAGAAGTGACTATCCGACACCGTGACATGCATTCACGTTCTGACTACGAGTTGTATGAAGGATTCCAAGTAGTGGGGTGGCCAGTGCTGACACTCTCGCGCGGAGAAGTCATAGTAGAGAACGGAAAAGCGCTCGGACAATCGGGAAGGGGGAAGCTGATCAAGCGGCAGAAGTTTACGGTGATGTGAATTACGGCAGCGATCAGCGGTCAGCCATCAGCCTTCTGCAACTGAATCATTGAGGGGTTGATCCATTGAACTAATGAATCAATGGATCAATCAGTATATAAATCAATGAGATTGCTGAATGCTGACGGCTGAAAGCTTATTTGTTCTGCTGCTCTGCCCAGCCTTCGCTCAGCGGTACGAAGTAATACATATGCACCTTCCGCGAGCGGAATTTCCACTCGTCGCCCACTTTGGCGTATTCATCGTCATAGTAGCCCGCAGCGATCATGCTTTTGCCGTCACGGACAGCGCGCAGTTCCAAATAACAAGTACCGGTCGCACGGTCAGGTCCCTGCAATTCAACCACATGGTTATGAATGAAAGGATGCGGATCAAGGGATGAGAGTCCTTGTTGGTATGCTTTCAGTAACCCTTCTTTGCCCTTCGCCGCA
>CAZCWX010000116.1:0-3081 GCA_964502465.1 uncultured Enterobacteriaceae bacterium
GTCATGATGTGCGCCTGTGATGAGCGGCACGGGCGGCGTTTCCTTCCTCATCAACTGCACGAGGGTCAAGAATACGAAACCAAGGAGCGGATACCCGTCACTCTCGGCTTCCAGAAGTGCATATGTCGAGAATGCCGCGGATTGCCACTCATTCCCGCCCCGAAGGCGGCCATCTACGGCCACACCAGCAAGATCAAGCGCTTCTACTGGCGCGAACTCCACTTTCGAGAGTTCGATCTCCTAGCCGAGCTTGGCGCCTCGTCCGAGAATCCGCTGTCACAAGACCAAGCGGTTAGTCGCAAGGAAATCGAAGCGAAAGCTCTTGAGGACATCAAGCTCCTTCACGTGACAAACCCGAAGTACTCCCTTGAGACTGTGTCGGAGGCCGCATTTTTGTCCCGTGTGCCGGTTGACACCGTTGAACTCCGAGCCGTCGTCAAGACTGGTGGTGAAGTACTCCGTGAAGACGGCACACCGTGTTCGCCAGAAGCCTTCGCAGCGGCATGGTTTGCGCAGAGTGGGTACTCCACGAGTGAATGCGAAAGCACACCGATCCATACAATCTTCGCTGTGCTCCTTTGGACACTGATTCAGGACTACTCCGACCCGCTTGTTCGGGATGTCATGTTCGGCGAACGTCTATCCTTTGAGCAGAAGGGGAGGAGTGACGAACAGGTTTGGACTGCACTCCCCGAAGACTTTGGGGGCCCGGGGTACGCGAAGCGCCGGTCGGCGGAAATTGAAGAGTTCTTCGCGAAGTTCTTGCAAGGCGACACTCGTGACCTCCTCTTCGCTTTCGACATAGGCGTAGATGGCAGCCACGGCCTTCGTCAATATCTTTGGGCGCATCGAGACAACGACCTCGCACGCGCCAGACAGCTTCTGTCAGTTGTTCCGCCAGAGTACGTGCGTCGCGCATTACGCTACCTCCTGGACGACTACTGGCATCACTATCTCGGATGGCCCGACCTGTTTGCTTGGCGTTCCGGCGAGTTCCTTTTTGTGGAAGTGAAGTTGTCAGGGGACAAGCTGTCAGACGAGCAGCGCGTGTGGATTGAGAGGAACACGGATACTCTGCGCTTCCCGTTCAAGCTCTTGAAGATCCATAAACATGCGAAGAAGAGGGGCTAACAAGGGCCTGCAGCTGACGCCCTACAGCCTCCGCTTCGCTACGGCTTTCGGGCGCAGCAGAGGCGCAGCGTTCGGTGTCAAAACTCTCACTACTTCTCCGATCCTAACAACCTTGATCCCAGAATGGGATCGATGTATAATCTCGCCTATGCGAGTGATAGCGAAACGGACATTACGACAGTTTTGGGAATCTGCGCCCCAGTATGCCGATGCCAAAGGACCACTGGATGCCTGGTATGCGGAAGCCCGGAAAGCACAGTGGCACACCCCGCAAGACATTAAGGCCCAGTTTCGGCATGCGAGCATTCTGAAAAACCAACGGGTCGTCTTTAACATTGGTGGGAACAAGTACCGGTTAATTGTTGCGGTGGACTATCGGCGACAGGTGTTGTTCATCAGATTTATCGGGACCCATGCGCAGTACGACACAATTGATGCCGAGGTGGTGTAATGGATATTCGTCCCATTAAAACAGAAGCGGATTATGAGCGGACGCTCGTGGACATTGAGCAGCTCTGGGGGGCCGCAGAAAACACCCCGGAAGGCGATACGCTCGATATTTTGCTGACATTGGTCGAAGCCTATGAAAAAGATCACTACCCCATGGATCCGCCAGACCCGGTTGAGGCTATTAAGTTTCGGATGGAACAAATGGAGTTAAGCCGGAAAGATTTAGAGCCCTATATTGGGGCGCGTGGGCGCGTGGCCGAAGTGCTGAATCGTCAGCGCAAGCTCTCGTTAACCATGATTCGACGTTTGCATACCCATTTACACATTCCCTTGGAGAGTCTGATTGGTCTCTCCGAGTAATGGTCTCACACCAGAGGGCTGGTATCAGAAAAACGAGGGGAGTTCTAGGCCCTGCCCTATCCCGCCCCGAACAAGTCACTGGAGCGGACGGGCCACACGACAGGCTTTTTTCATGGGTGAGTATCTGTAGGGTGTGGCCCGCCGCTCAGCTCCAGCGTTAGGCGTTCAACAACCGGAGGAGATAGTAGGTTCCAAGATGGTCAAGCAGATATCGATACAGGAATTCCTCGAAACTCAACCACTTTACACGAAGACGGACGTGGCAGTACCTCCGCTCGTCTCTAGCCTCTTTCCCGAGGTCCTGTTCCTCCATTGTGGGATTTGCAACGACACTCGGCCTTTTCGTTACCCCTTTTCACGTGGCAGTGGTGCAGGGCTTACACCAGAGAAAGTCGAACACGCCCGTATCTATCACTGCCACTTCGCCTGCACAGGCTGCCAAAAGCAGTCATTTTCCTGCTGGGTAAGGGTCAACCTCACTCCTGAAACGTGGATGCAAAAGGTGGGGCAATATCCATCTGTTGCAGACCTACATTCCGCCAAAATCAAACGATACAGAAAAGTCCTCGCACCAGAGGACTACCGCGAACTTAACCGAGCTGTCGGTCTTGCTGCACATGGGGTCGGGATCGGAGCGTTTGTCTACTTGAGACGCATATTCGACCGGCTGATTGAGGAAGCCCATCAGATAGCACGTCACGATTCGGCATGGGATGCAGATCTCTTTCTTCGAAGCCGCATGCCAGAGAAAATCATGCTCCTCGCTTCGCATCTCCCTGGCTTTCTTGTAGAAAACAAATCCCTTTATAGCATACTCAGCAAAGGGCTCCATGATCTCTCTGAAGACGAATGCCTTCAATTCTTCTCGGTCACACAGCTTGGTATTGAGCTTATTCTCGAAGAGCGAATTGCGACGAAAGAAAAGAATGAAAAGATTGAACTGGCCACAAAAGATATCGCTCTTTTAACGCAGAAAATAAAAGAACAAAGCGCCTAACCCTTATGAGGCCCCCGGTTGTCAAGGGATAAACTCCTCCCGAGAGCGGTTTTTTTGCTTTTTTCCGCTTTTCTTCTGGCGCCGTCGTCACTTGGCAATGCGTCCTGACTTGATTTCCGTATGCTGGTGTAGCACAAACGTGG
>CAZCWX010000117.1:0-2771 GCA_964502465.1 uncultured Enterobacteriaceae bacterium
TATCAGAAAGAAGTATCAGGGTGTAGAAACTTCAGAGGCGGTTGGCTCACTGATGCTCCCCTCGGCTGTTAGGGAGAAGGGCGTTACTCCTTCAGCGCCTCTTTGGGATGTTGGACATCACCGAAATACCCCAGCGCGTAGCCTCCCATGCTGTATCCAATGAGCTTCTGTAGTTTTTCGGGAAGGCGTCGGGCGACAGACGGTGGGACAGCGAGATATTGGTTTTCTTCCTGTCGTAGCCAGCCAAGGTTATAACCGACCTGGACAGCGATGCGTGGCTCCTGCGATCTATTCGCGCCACCACCATGGTACACCGCTCCGGTGAAGAAAAAGACCGAGCCCTTAGGCATTGCTGCAGCCACGGTTTCTTCAGGGGAAGGCGTGCGGTCGTCTTCCCAGGTGTGACTGCCAGGGATCACACGAGTTGCACCGTTCTCTTCGGTGAAATCGGTCAGTGCCCAGATGGTGTGGCATTCGCAGTCCATCCCCTGAGGGAAGCGAAAGGGACTATACACTAACTGGTCACAGTGCAACGTTTGGGCGGTCTCTCCCGGATCAATTTTGATGACCTGCGTCAGATGCAGTTGAAACTTCTGACAATAGGGACCGAGCACTTTAGCAGCCGTATCCAACACCAGCGAATGCATAGCCAGTTGATGAAAGGATGGCGAACGGGCAATCAAACTGCCGGTGCGCTGTGTGTGAAACCCAGCAAAGTCATCACGCCCGACTTTGGTCGCGGCAATGAAGGGCCTCAGTTCTTCATAAATCGCGTCCATCAAGGAAGGAACGGCCAGTTCACGAACGATCACACATCCGTCCTGCTGTAAGACCCCTACGACTTCTTCGGCAGTGGCCGTGTTTGTCAGCTCTTGCACCTGCATGATGTCCTCCTCTGCATCGTTTATGGCCTATGAACGTCAGGCTATTCGACCTCGCACAGGAACTCGTCGAGCCCTGCGGTGTGGGTGTGGAGATAAAGTACAGCAGCGCTGAGTTCGCCGAGAATATCATCGCGCTCACGTTTTGAATCTGGTGTGGCCTCGAAACGACGGATGAGCGAAACAACACGTTCACACTCCTCACGCAGTTCTGCTAAGAGTATCTCAGTTGAGGTGGGCGCTTGTGTGTGAACTGCCTTCTTTTTAAGAGCTTTCATCGCTTGTCCCTTTGTTTTCATCGAGCACGAGCAATTCCTGCCTCGAAAGCTTTTATCTCTCGTTCCCAGTAGTGAATCAATCCTTCATTGGGAAGATTTTTTACCCGCTCGGCTTCTACTTTAGCCAAATGTCCCTGGAAGCGCTCCACCAAGCTCTCCTCTTGGCGGCGATATCGTCGCTTCCCCACTGCTGTAAGGTACGAAGAAAAAAACAAATCGACAAGAGGTTCAGCTGAAGGGCTGTCCCTATCTTTGCCTGCAGCCTACAGCCTATAGCCTACAGCCTTGTGCTACTGGCTATTGTGTGCTCATTACGTTTTCCGCTTTACGTTTTACGCCCTCGGTCAGTAAGCAGCTCAACCTGCAGCTATGAGATCAGCGATTTCGCTGAGCACTTGCTTGAGCGTAGGTTCTTCAGAGGCGAGAACTTTGCCACCCACATGTTTATGATGAGGAAAGGTAGGAAAGTGCGGATAATGGGGAGCATTGTCGTAGCGAAAGAGCGAACGCTTCTTCTGGATGTATTGATAGCGGTAGGTCAGTTTCACTGGACGACGAGCTTGCAGGGAAACCTGCTCAGTAAACTCCAAGCGGGAACCATCTTGGAAGTACAGGGTGCCGTCAATGGTTCCTGTAAGTGGATTGTCTGCAGTGTAGGTGACTCTGTCGTCAATAGCGATACTACGGTAGATGATACGGATGATCAGACTCAGGTACTGCTCAATATGCCTCATCTCGCTTTAGCCTGGGGGAGAGAGACTACCTGCACGAGAGACAGATACGCTTCGTAGGTGGCAGCCCACTGCATTACTGATGCACTGTCACCCATTTTGCCTGCCCGGTACTTTTGATAGAACGCTACTGAACTCATGCCAAACTTTTTCTCGAAGCGTTGGAGCTGCCGGACACGCTCTTGCAAGCTCTCTCGCGGATCGGGACGTTTGAGGGCTGTAGTCGCTCGTTTCAGCTCAAGTTCAGACACTTGCTTGGTGTGACGGGGCACGATTCGTGCCATAGGTGTTCCTTATGATCACCGATGCAGAAAATATGGTATCATTTCTGTGGCGAGGAGTTTCTGTGTCCGCCTCAATACCCACGCAACCGCGCCCAGCGCTCGCGGTGCCAGGCGGCATCACCAAAAGTCATCTCTGCTGCACGGGCGCGCTTGAGATAGAAACCAGCGTCGTGTTCATCTGTCATGCCAATGCCACCGTACATTTGGATGCCTTCGTTGGCAGCAAGCATGAACGTGTCGGAGCACCGAGCCTTTGCTAAGGAAGCGAGTGATGCGAATTCTGGATCCTCGGGATCTGCCGCTTGCGCTGCAGCCATGACCGACGAGCGACACAGCTCGATTTCCATAAAGAGTCGTGCTGCCCGATGTTTGAGTGCCTGGAACGTACCAATCAAAACACCGAACTGCTGGCGAGTCTTCAGGTAGGCGAGCGTGTCTGCAAAGATGTGGTTCATCCCTCCCAGCATCTCGGCACAGAGCCCAACCGTTGCGCGATCAACTACCTGAGAGAGAAGCTGTCCGCCTTTGCCTTGAGGGCCGACAACATTGTCCGGACCAACCTTGACGCCGTCCAGAGAGACCAGGGCAACCGCACGG
>CAZCWX010000118.1:0-4559 GCA_964502465.1 uncultured Enterobacteriaceae bacterium
GGGGCAGGGCTTACAATTGCTTTAGCCGTCGGCGGCCGAGCACTCGACAGGCAGATCCGTAAGTCAATAGACAGACTCAAGGAGATTTAACAATGGACGCCGCTGATATCTTTCGCATCGTTATCGCGCTGGTGGTTGTAGGCGCAATTGGATGGTTCTTTTGGACACTGGCTACGAACAACCTCAAGTAAGGAAGTTTCACGGCAGATTCAACGGCGGCGGTGGCGGCGTAAAATGCAACCCGCAGGTTCGATACGCTTTCTTGACTGCTGTCCAGTCTGGATTTTGCTCAACCAGCGCTACCCCGGCAAGGGCATGACACGCTTCAGCATGGTAACCATAACGCTGCGCTTGCTCTAAGCTCCGCTGAAAGATGTGGCGAGCCCTACTCTCATTTCCCCGTAATAAGGCGATCTCCCCTACTCCCAACCGACAATAGATCGTTCCTCGGTGATCTTTCGTATCACGGAAAAGTGTCTGGGCGTGGGCGAACGCCTCAGTGCTGCGCTCGTAGTCGCCCAACATCTTGTGCACGGTTGCCATCGCCCACACGGTGTAGGCAAAGCTCGCCTTGTCACCGATCCGGGCGTAGAGCTTTTCGGCCTTGGTAAATAACTTCATCGCCAGGTCGTATTCGTGGCGCATGCGTGCCGCATTGCCCAGGCCGCAGTAGGAATACGCCCGGCCATAGATGTCACCCTCGGCCTCAAACAATTCGTTAGCCTCTTGGTAATGACGCTGGGTATCGGTAAACCCTCCCATGAGCCGCGAGGCGCCGGCCAGCCCACAGAGGGCATAACCGGTGCCGGCGGTGTCTTCCCGCTGCCTAGCAAGAGCCAGAGCCTTGTGAAAGTGCTTGACCGCTTTCCGCAGGTCGCCACAAAATCGGTATGTACTGCCCAGTGCCCAGAGGATGAACCCCTCTCCTTCTTCCGCTCGGGCTTGGCGGTACAGCCTACGTGCATCAGAAAGATAGGGGAGGGCGCGCTCCGGGTTGCCCTGAGCACGCAGGCTCAAGCCGACCCCAGCCAGGCTTTCGGCTAGCCCTTCTTGGTCCGCCAGCGATTGCGAGAGATGGACAGCCCGAGTGTATGCCTGTTTGGCCTGAGCGAACTTTCCCAGCATGCGCAGACAGTCACCGACACCTAAGAGCGCGTCGCGCTGGCCATCGAGGTCTCCTATAACCTTGTACGAAGCTTGAGCGCGGCGGTAGAGGTCGAGCGCTTCAGCAAAGCGGCTCTTTTGACGGGCGCGCTCGCCTTGGCGGAAGAGGTGGGCAGGGTTATCGGACTGGGGAAGCAGGTTAGTCATGAGTAGGGATCACCACGGCACACGGCAAGCGAGGGATGCAGCCCTGTCGCAGTAGCGCCGGGGTTTGCCGCACTTCAACCACAATCAGGCCCTCCCTGATCGCTCGTGACGTGTACAAACCGGACAAGCGCGCCGGAAAACCCACCGTGAACGCATAGCCGGCACGGGGCAGTGCTGCTGGATGTAGCCCTAACACCTGAGTGGCGACGATGCGTTGGGGACCGTAAAACTCGATGAACCGCCCGACCTGGCAGAAGACCAAGCAACCGTCTCCGGCGTGACGTGCCACGTGCCAGTACTGCGATTGGAAACGGCGTGCCCGGGCGATGCGGCGTCGCGACCAGCGTTCGGCAAGCGCCCAGCCCCGGCGCTCGAACAACGCCCCCAGCCAGGGATATTGCTTCCATAGCTCCTCCCAGGCTCGCCACACCGCACCGTGTCGCAAGTGTCCGGCGTAGGACGCCAGCGCAGACTGCAGCTGCTCGACGCTCTCGGCCGGGTCCTGGCGTCGCAGATCGATGCGCCGCGCCATCCCGCCCCGCATCGGCCGCACCGCGACACGCTCAAAGGTCTCCAGCCGTGTTCGCACGTTCCCCAGGGTACGCCGCCTGGGCACGCGCCGATTCCACCAGGTCTTCCAGCCGACAAAGTCGATGCCCTTCCCCACCGGAAACGGGGCGGTCAGCTCTGGCCGCAACTCCAGCTTCAACCGCTCCTGCAAGAACCCTTCGATCGCTGCGCACCACTGGACCAGTTCCTGCTGGAGCGCCAACAGGTTCGCCTCGGCGTTGACCTCAAAGGCCAACGCGTTCGCGGTCGTGCGCTTGTGGCGGCGGCACTGACGATAGTGCCGCCACAAGGCGTGAAAAGCATAGAGGTCAGGGCCGATCACCGGCCGCCCCGTACGGCGCGAACGTGGTTGGTGTTGCTCTTATTTTTGGCGTTGACATTGCCGTTGTTGAAGTTCACGTTCCACGCGTTGTCCGGGTTGTTGGCGTTGGAGGTAGACGACCAGTAGTTGGACGCGGCGATTGCCCTCTCCACTTGTTCCTGCGAGCTGGCGACATCGCCAACTCGCAGATCTGGGCGCCTGGGCGTGCCAGTCCTGCCGGTGGTGGCAGGGAAAGCTGCGACGGAGGCGGCGGAGCAACTGGCGCGTGAGCGGCAGGTGTGGCGGGTGACCGACGGGCGGGCTATTCCCCCAGGAATGTAGAAAGCGAAAATGAAAAGTTTGCCCCCACCACGCCCATCCGCTTGTCGGGTTTCGCCCCGCTCAACCCAACCTACAATCCTTTTCCCAACGCCTTCGCCATCGTGGCCCCCATCTCCGCCGGGCTGGGGATGAGGTGCACGCCGGCGTCTTTGAACGCCTGGATTTTCTCTGCCGCTGTTCCTTTCCCTCCAGCGATAATCGCACCAGCATGACCCATACGTTTGCCCTTGGGCGCAGTTTGTCCAGCAATAAATGCAGCTATCGGCTTGGTCATGTGGGCTTTGATAAATGCGGCCGCCTCTTCCTCGGCGCTACCGCCGATCTCACCGATGAGGACCACCCCCTCGGTCTGAGGGTCATCCTGGAACATGCACAGGACATCAATGAACCCAGTGCCGTTCACCGGGTCCCCACCGATGCCCACACAGGTAGACTGGCCGATATCGAGTTGCGTGAGCTGGTGGACGGCCTCGTAGGTTAGCGTGCCGCTGCGCGAGACCACGCCGATCGTGCCGGGCTTGTGGATGTAGCCGGGCATGATACCGATCTTGCACTCGCCCGGGGTAATCACCCCCGGGCAGTTCGGGCCGATGAGGCGAGACGCCTTCCGCTCTAGGTATCGTTTGACACGCACCATGTCGAGAACAGGAATTCCTTCCGTAATGCAGATAATAAGGGGCACTTCGGCGTCAGCCGCCTCCATGATGGCATCGGCAGCAAACGGCGGAGGAACATAAATCACTGACGCATTTGCGCCTGTTGCTTCCACCGCTTGTTCGACCGTGTCAAAAATTGGGATCCCTTCGAAGTCTGTGCCGCCACGACCCGGGGTCACACCCGCGACCATTTGTGTCCCATACTCCCGGCAGGCACGGGTGTGCAGTTGACCGGTTGCGCCGGTGATTCCCTGAGTAACGACTTTTGTGTCCTTGTTCACGAGAATGCTCACATTGACTCCTCTGGAGCGATCAGCTCTCAGCAATCAGCTTTCAGCAAAACCAAGGAGGTGATTCTTTCCCGCTGACCGCCGAAAGCTGACGGCTGATAGCTACTTCGTTGCCTCTACCGCTTTCTTGGCGGCATCCGCTAAATCGTTCGCAGCAATAATGTTGAGCCCAGACTCGGCTAAGATCTTCCTTCCGAGTTCCACATTTGTCCCTTCTAAGCGGACGACTAAAGGAACAGAGAGCTGTATCTGCTTGGCGGCTTCGACGACCCCAGTGGCAACCACGTCGCAACGCATAATGCCGCCAAAAATGTTGACCAGCACACCTTTGACGTTTTTGTCCGAGAGGATAATCTTGAAGGCTTCCGTGACTTTCTCAGTGGTCGCACCGCCCCCAACGTCGAGGAAATTCGCCGGTTCAGCGCCATAGTGCTTGATGATGTCCATCGTTGCCATTGCCAAGCCGGCACCGTTGACCATGCAGCCGATGTTGCCATCAAGGGCAATGTAACTGAGGTCGAACTTCGAGGCTTCGACCTCCTTTGGGTTCTCTTCTGTCACATCGCGCATTTCACGAAGGTCAGCGTGGCGAAACAGCGCGTTATCATCAAACCCCATCTTCGCATCCAACGCGATAAGATCCCCAGCCTTGGTCAACACAAGAGGATTAATCTCAACCAGCGCTGCGTCGCTTTCGATAAACGCTTTGTACAGGGCTCGCATGAATGACACGGCTTTATTGACTGAGTCCTTCGGCAACCCCAAGCCATAGGCGAGTTTCCGACCTTGGAAGTCGAGGAAACCGACCGCAGGATCAATAGCTTCGCGGAGGATTTTCTCTGGAGAATGGGCAGCAACTTCCTCGATTTCGACTCCTCCCTCAGAGCTTGCCATTATCGTCACACGTGATGTCGCCCGGTCGATAACCATCCCCAGATAATATTCTTTAGCGATGTCACAGCCTTGCTCGACAAAGACTTTTTGCACCTCTTTGCCCTCAGGGCCGGTTTGGTGGGTGACCAGTTTTTTGCCTAGCAGAGAGGCCGCAATCTCACGGACAGCCTGGGGGTCCTTGGCCAGCTTCACTCC
>CAZCWX010000119.1:0-2897 GCA_964502465.1 uncultured Enterobacteriaceae bacterium
CTTTTCCAGAAACGTGGGGTCGGTCATAATCGTCTTTTGGTGGGGGATGCTGTCCCATTTCAAGTCGCGACTCTGGACAAAACGCTGTTGATAGTGCTGAGCAAGGGTGGTTTTGCCCACCTGTCGCGGGCCGCTGACAAAGGCCATCTTATTGAACTGGCTGACGATGCGATCGACTAGGGTCGTTGCCGTGCGCGCAATCATACGGAAAATCTAGAGACAAGTCGAAAAAAGTCAAGACTTTTTTCGACTTCGGTCGAAAACAAGAGAGAGAACGGCACGCTCAGCGGCTCGAGCGGAGTGATAGAATACGATATTTTCGCGGGACTCGACGTTGACAAGCGCAGGCTTTCGATAACGTGTACCGGACAGTTCACCGAGGGTTCATCCGATCGGTATGTATGTCCTGTGGAGCGTTTGGTAAACCATGTCCGTAAATATTTCCCCGAGCAGAAAGTGGCCTTTGTCTATGAGCTAGGGCCGCCCGGGTACGGGTTGTATGATGGGCTGGTGGCGCAAGCCTATCGGTGCGTGATCGCCTCTCTGTCTGAACTTGTCTCTGTCTCTCATCTCTGTCTGTTGCGGCTCACCCCTTCATCTCCTGCTTCAGTTCATTAAGAAAGCGCCAGTCAGCGCCCTCGGCAATGATCTTCTGTGGAGTGCTCTTAATCATCCCAGCTTCATGCAAGCGCAAGGCATAGAAACGCACGGTGTCCTCGGGGTTATATTCTCGCCATTTGTCGTAGGGAATATCCTTTAGCGTCTGGAGGGCGAGATCGTAGTTTGCTGTGAAACTCTTGTCCACAAGGAACCGGGCGGCCCGCTCTGGGTCACGGGCACAGAGGTCAGCTGCCTTCAGGACCGCACGCAGCGCCCGTTTGGTGGCCACCGGATACTTTCGGGCGAACTCCCGGTTCGCGAGCACCATGCAGCAGAAGTACTGAGACCACGGGCGGTCTACTGCACTGTTGACCACCACGTGTACGTGTTCCATTTGCTTTGCCCGCAGTTCCTGCGGTTGTGGCGGAAGTCCCAGGAAGGCATCGATTCTCCCTTCAGCAAGGAGCTGCATCGCTTCGGCCGGGGAATGTGTGGTCCAGTTGACGTCTTTATCGGGGTCCAAGCCTACGTATGCCACCATGCTGGAGAGGAAGACGTGCTGGGTAGATCCAGGCTCGAGCACGGCGACGGTCTTTCCCTTCAAGTCGCGGATGGTGCGGACCCGCTCAGTGCCGAACAGCTCGAAGCAGCCGACGTGGCCCCCCGCCAGGATGACGACTGGGTCTCCTGCATCCAGTCGGATAATAGCTGGCGCGGCGAAGTGCAGATTGATGTCGGCCTCGCCAGAGGCCAAGGCCTTCTCGGTCCCGACGGTCCCCTCTTTCTTGAGGTATTGCACCTCAGTGAATCCCTCACCCTGCAGGAACTCTTCAGCCACGTACTGCGGAGCCAGACAAATACTTGGGATCTTGACTAATCGAAGCTTTGTTGTCTCCGGAGGCGGCTCTGCAGCGACCGGCCTGGGTCCGAGTCCCAGGAGCCCCGCTGTTCCCGCCAGGACCAGTCCACCCAGGAACTCCCGCCGGCTCCAACCTTCGGTGTGCCGCCGATCAAACACCACATTTCTTGTCCCCTGAGCAGGTCTTCTCTTTGCCATTGCTCTCTCGCTCCAGTAAGGCAGACGCTACTCCTCGTCTCCACAAAAAGTCAAGAGGAAAGGAAACGTGCTCTTTTCTCCTCGCTGGCGCCCGCATATCTTTCAGGCAGGGGAGAGCTCGTGGTGGCGAGGGCAAGGCATTTTGCGGTTTCTCAGCCCTTGACCTCACCACTTTCAAAAGTTAGTCTTAATTCTAGTCTACTGGAGAAAGAAACGTATGACACGCGTGCTTCCACTGTCTGAAGCGAAGGCTCGACTGAGCCAGTTGGTTGCTGACGTCGAGAAGAGCGAAGAAGAGTTGGTCATTACCCGCAATGGCCGGCCGGTCGCTGTGCTTATCAGTGCAGACGAGTTTGCCAGTTGGCAAGAGACGAGGGAAATCCGGCGCAATCCAGGGCTGATGCGGGAGATCAGACGCGGACTGAGTCAGCTGGAGAAAGACCAGCGGTTTACCTTCGAGGAGGTGTTCGGTGAACCTCTGGTAGATGAGTAAGTTCTCGAGATGAGCCGTTACCGAGTCGAGATGTCCCGAGCGGTCCGGGAGACTATTACTCACCTACCACCGGCGTTAAAGCAGAGGGTCAAGAACGCCCTGCGCTCCCTTGCCAAAGACCCCTATGAGGCGAAAGAGTTAAAAGAGGAATTGGTGGGGTTGAGAAGCTATCGGATAGGGCGGAGTCGGCTCATCCTGCGTATTGCAGGAACTGTGGTTGAAATTGTGGCCTTTGGTCCTCGGAGCGCCATCTATGAACGTGCCGCCGCAGAACTCAGTGCCAGGTTACGAAGGGAGAGAAAAGAGTAGCGAATATACAATCGCCCGGAGGCAAGCCGGGAATTGGCAAGACAGAGAAAGGAGACGGAAAAAAGACAGAAATAAATGTAGATACCCCCATCTTACTTTACTCTGTCTCTGTCTCAAATCTCTGTCTGTTGCGGCTCACCCCTTCATCTCCTGCTTCAGTTCATTAAGGAACCGCCAGTCCGTACCCTCGGCAATGATCTTCCGCGGGGTGCTCTTGATCATCCCAGCTTCGTGGAGGCGCAGGGCGTAGAAGCGCACGGTGTCCTCGGGATTGTACTCGTGCCACCTGTCGTAGGGAATATCTTTCAGTGCTTGGAGGGCGAGATCGTAGTTTGCTGTGAAACTCTTGTCCACAAGGAACCGGGCGGCCCGCTCTGGGTCACGGGCACAGAGGTCAGCTGCCTTCAGGACCGCACGCAGCGCCCGTTTGGTGGCCAC
>CAZCWX010000120.1:0-5187 GCA_964502465.1 uncultured Enterobacteriaceae bacterium
AAACCATAACGATACGTATCCTTTTCCTCACCTGAGTTGCCTCCCTGAAACAAGGCTGATACCGAAGGAGAGATGCGCATATCCCGGCTAGATTGGCCGCTCCTCCAGGATTGGTACATACCCAACTCTTGGAGAGGTGAAGAGATGACCACCGTAGAAAGACCATCGAAGTAGCCGTGCCGGTTCAAACGGCCTATAACCAGTGGACACAGTTCGAAGAGTTCCCGCAGTTCATGGGAGGTGTTGAAGAAGTGATTCAGCTCGATGACACTCACCTGCACTGGAAAGCCGCGATCGGTGGGACAACCAAAGAGTGGGATGCCGTCATCATGGAGCAAATCCCCGATGAGCGTATTGCCTGGACGAACACCACGGGCGCGCGCAATGCAGGGGTCGTCACGTTCCATCGACTCGCTGACAATAAGACCCGGGTCATGTTGCAACTGACTTATGAACCCGAAGGATTGGTGGAAAACGTCGGAGACATGCTTGGCGCAGTATCAACGCGTATACGGTCCGATTTGAAACGCTTTAAGGAGTTCATCGAATCCCGTGGACAGGAGACCGGCGCATGGCGCGAAAAAGTCACCCATGCTCATGAGTAAGGGACGGTCTTGTTAATCGCGTGTCTGAAAACCAGTGGGATACACGTCACATCGACAACTGCTTATACCCACATCCTCTGGCTGACACGCTTTGGTACGTTCCCGTAGCGGTTCTCTTGCCATGCAAGAGTAGAGCCACAGCCTAGCCGGCACAGCGGTAAAAAAAAAGAAGATTCCAGTCTCCTCATGGGTAGTGAAGGACGCTGTAGGGGAATTCACGCCCCGGGTGTAAGTTTTTGGCCACAAGTAAAAGGAACAGAGCCTAACCGATTGATCCTTACCTAGTATGGGGCAGCCTCGCTGACACTCGGTGAGAAAGAAGAGACCCTGATAAAGGCCACTAGGTATTTTCGGCTCCAGTCGCTGGCCTCTCTCATCAAGAAATACCGAATCGACCAAGAAGAATAGGAGAAAAATATGGCAAAGAAACGTACGAATCACGACACGACGAAACATGCGGTGAACGACCGCGCCACGGCGCAATATGCCGACCAGCAGGTAACGACCGGCACGGGCGGAGAAGCGCACCAGACCGCTAAGGGCGGCACACCGATACTCACCACACAGCAAGGCATTCCCGTTTCCGATGATCAAAACTCCCTCAAGATCGGCGCACGCGGTCCTACGGCGATCGAAGACTTTCACTTTCGCGAGAAAATTTTCCACTTTGATCATGAGCGCATCCCCGAGCGCGTCGTGCATGCTCGTGGCTTTGGCGCACACGGCTATTTCGAGACCTACGAGCCGCTGTCCCACATCACCAAGGCCGACCTTTTTCAGCGCGCAGGGGAGAAAACTCCCGCTTTTGTGCGCTTCTCGACCGTGGCCGGCAACAAGGGCTCGGCTGACCTCGCGCGCGACGTCCGCGGCTTCGCCGTGAAGCTCTACACCAAGGAAGGCAACTGGGACATTGTCGGGAATAATATCCCGGTGTTCTTCATTCAGGACGCCATTAAGTTTCCGGACATCATCCACGCGGCGAAGCAGGAGCCGGATCGGGGTTTCCCACAAGCGCAGACGGCGCACGATAACTTCTGGGACTTCATCTCTTTGACACCAGAAAGTATGCACATGGTGATGTGGATCATGTCGGACCGGACGATCCCGCGCTCTTTCCGTTTCATGGAGGGCTTCGGTGTCCATACCTTCCGCTTCATCAATGCCGAGGGGAAGTCGACCTTCGTCAAGTTTCATTGGAAGCCGAAGCTGGGGCTGCAGTCGGTCGTCTGGAACGAAGCGGTAAAGATTAACGGCGCCGATCCGGACTTTCATCGCCGCGACCTGTGGGATGCCATCCACATGGGCGATTACCCTGAATGGGAACTGGGCGTGCAGCTCTTCGACGAGGAGTTCGCCGAGCAATTCACCTTTGATGTGCTTGATGCCACCAAGATCATTCCAGAAGAAGAAGTTCCTATTCGGCGCGTCGGGCGCCTGGTGCTTGATCGGTGTGTGGACAATTTCTTCGCCGAGACCGAGCAGGTTGCCTTCTGCACGCAGAACATCGTGCCGGGCATTGACTTTACGAATGATCCCCTCCTTCAAGGTCGCAACTTCTCGTATCTTGATACGCAGCTCAAACGGCTTGGAGGCCCCAACTTTACTCACCTTCCTATCAATGCGCCGAAGTGCCCCTTCGCTCATTTCCAGCAAGATGGCCACATGGCCATGATAAATCCCAAAGGACGGGTCAACTACGAGCCGAATTCGTGGGGCGGAAAGGATAGTGGTCCGCGTGAATCGCCTGAGATGGGCTTTCATTCTTATCCCGGAGCGGAGGAGGGAGCGAAGCTGCGAGTCCGGTCAGAGACCTTTGCCGACCATTACAGCCAGGCACGTCAGTTTTACCTGAGTCAGACTGAGATCGAACAGACCCACATCGCCGCCGCCCTCACCTTCGAACTGAGCAAGGTGGAAACGCCGAAGATTCGCGCCCGTATCGTTTCGCATCTCCTCAACATCGACCACGATCTGGCAAAGCAAGTCGCGGACGGGCTCCGCCTCAAGGAGATGCCCGCACCGGCGGACGCCGCCAGGCCGACTCTACAGAACCTAAAGAAGTCTCCGGCCCTCAGCATCCTCCTCAACGGCCCGAACAGTTTTCAGGGCCGGAAAGTAGGCGTTCTTGTCACTGATGGTGTGGATATTGACGTCTTGACGTCGCTTTACGCTGCTGTGAAGGAGGAAGGGGCGATGCTTGAGGTCGTGGCGCCGCAGGTGGGTGGGGTCGAGGCCAGTGACGGGTCATGGGTCGAGGCGACGCAGAAGATCGACGGCGGCCCGTCGGTTCTCTACGACGCAGTGGCGCTGTTGCCGTCCTCGGACGGTGCACGCATTTTGGCTCGGGAGGCCACCGCACGCGATTTTGTCGCTGACGCGTCCGCTCACATGAAGTTCGTTGGCTATGTCGAGGCGGCGCGACCTCTCTTTGAAAAGGCAGGGGTGCCGAAGAGTCTAGACGGCGGGTTCATGTCGCTTGAGGGAGCCGGTGGATGCGCAGAATTCATTGCGAGCTGCCGTCAGCTTCGCTTCTGGACTCGCGAAGCGACAGTAAAACAAGTGTAACGATACGGCGAGGAAGGCCGAACCCCGAGGATTTCACCAGGTAGAGAGCCGCCTCGGCTCGGCACGGGGGAGAGTAGTAGCAGGGCAAGACCGAAGGGGCTCAATCGAAACACAGGACATTGGCACAGAGCCACACTTGTTGAGAGCCGCTCTCCCCGTTCGCTCTGAGCGTAGCCGCGAGAGCGGCGGAGTCAAAGAGGGCGCCTCTGGCGGGTTTACTGGCCTTCGACTTCGCTCCGCTACGCTCAGGCCGAACGGATACGGCCCGACAGCTAGTGAGGAAGTGTACGCATCCCCTGTGGTCTGATTTAGGCGGATGCTGGCGGAGATTTACGGCTGGTTCATCGAGGAGTTTGACGCGACCAATCTCCGCAACACCAAAACACCGCTCGACGCGTGGGCGTGAAAAACGGAGGGCACTTTGCTCAGCATAACGCAAATACATCGGTCGTCACATCAGTAAGAAGCGTTCTACGTCTCAGGTCTGCCAGGAGATCGGCAAGCGAGGGTCAGGTGTATAAGAACAGTAGGCGCCTGTTCTGATCGTCTGTCTGAGATGATGTCCTAAAGCTGGGTGGCTCCTGCTGATTTTGTTGATAGCACTTTTCATCGCTTTCGTGACGTTGATGCGTGCACGCTCAGCCGCAGAAGCCGCCTTCCGTACCCGTCCGCCGAGCCCGACAGCGTGAGACAGTTCTCGCGTAAGGAACTCAATCTCTTTTTGTAATCGATCTGTTCGGTCGGGGTCGTTGCCTGCGTGCGCTTCTGCTAATTCGGCCTGTAGGTCTGCCAAGCGCTGTGTGTAGGCCGCACGGGCCTGCGGATCAAGCATCTCGCCGGCATCCGAGAAGCCGGCCCGGGGGGTTCTTCTGTATCAGCCACATCAGTAACGTCTCCCCGTGACACAGTTCTCAGTTGAACCGCATCTGGCATGGCGTCATTCGCCACAATCCGCAGGGCGTGCAGTTCCTCACTGGGATGTTGAAGAAGAAGCGCAAGATAACGCATCCCTCGGTTCTCTTTGAGCCGACAGACTATCCCCGCGAAGGCGAGCGTCCAGTATCATGAAAGGCTTCGGCTTCGGCCAGTTCTTCTTGTAACTCTTGCAGTCGCTGTTTGGAGGCGAACAAGGGGTGGAGATCATCTTGCTCTTCGCTCTTCGTAGATGGCGCGGTTTCAGCAGAGGCGACAGGCTGCCCGCTGGTTAGCACGAGCACGTGAACCTCCTGATGAGGGTACCGCAAGAGCTGGGCGAGATAGGACATACCAAAGGTGTCTTTGACTCGGCACACGCTGTTGGCAAAGGCCACTGTCCAATATTCGCCATCGTGGCGGAAGGTGCTAGGGGTTAGGGATTGGGGACTGGGGATTAGGGACTGGGTGCTGGGTGCTCGGTGTTGGGTGCTGAGGATTGGGGATCGAGGCAGTAATTTCCATGCATTTTCTGCCATAGCGAATGGTGTAGCCTGGATGCAATGAAGTGGAATCCGGGGTCACGGTGGGGACTGGCCCCTGGATTGCGCGGAGCCTGTCCTGAGCGTCCTTCGACTTCGCTGACGCGGAGCCTGTCCTAAGCTTGTCGGAGGACTCCATCCAGGCTACATCGCATTGCTTTCTCTCTATCGTACTGCCAAGGCTACACAGCAAAGCCTCAGCTTCTTGCAAGTCTTTGGTGTCAAACCCTTCGGTGAACCAGCCATAAATATCCTCGAGCAACTCCCGAGCTTTGTCGATTTTGCTTTGGCGTTGCCACAGGCGCGCGAGACTCGTGGCAGCGCGCAGCTCCCGAGATTTTGCCTGCTGCCGCCGGGCAATCTCTAACGCCTTCTGGAAATACGCTTCGGCTATCTCCCGCAGCATCCGCTCCTGCGTTGCACCTAAATCAGACCACAGAACATTGGGACAGTGTGACACATGTTGAGAAGACACAAGCCGTTCGCTCTGAGCGTAGCCGCGCCAGCGGCGAAGTCGAAGAGCACGCTGGGCACGAGTCTGCTGGTCTTCGACTTCGCTGCGC
>CAZCWX010000121.1:0-7817 GCA_964502465.1 uncultured Enterobacteriaceae bacterium
CCGGACGAGGACACCGCCACACTCGCACCCGGGACGGACGTGCTCATCGTCAAGAAAGGCGGCGCAGTGTTTTACGCTATCCCCAACACCAACAAGGCGTTAATTGATACGTAGGAGCACGAGAGAAATGCAGCGCCCCGCGCTGCGAAGGAGTAAATCATGTTTACACCAACTCTGATCATTGCCAGTGTAGTCGGCGGTCTTCTTGCTCTCGTCATCATCGGCATGATCCTCGCGCGCCTCTACAAACGGGCGTCGAAAGAAGTGTCGTTTGTCAGAACCGGTGCCGGGGGTGAGAAGGTGATCATGAATGGCGGCTCGCTCGTCCTGCCGGTGCTGCACGAAATCATCCAAATCAACATGAACACGCTGCGTCTGGAGGTACAGCGCCGGAACGAGGAGGCGTTGATCACCAGAGACCGCATGCGGGTTGATGTCCGAGCCGAATTTTACGTTCGCGTCAAACCGACGGCCGACGCCATTGCCGACGCGGCGCAGACCCTTGGCCAACGGACCATGGACCCTGGCGCGCTGAAAGAACTGGTCGAGGGCAAGTTTGTTGACGCGCTGCGCGCGGTCGCAGCGGAAATGGCCATGGAAGAGCTGCACGAAAAGCGCGTCGATTTCGTCCAGAAGGTGCAGACCGCAGTGATGGAGGATCTCCTCAAGAATGGCCTGGAACTCGAATCGGTATCGCTGACGTCATTGGACCAGACCGATCAGAGTTTCTTCAACCCGCAGAACGCCTTCGACGCCCAGGGACTGACGAAGCTCACCGAAGAGATCGAATCTCGCAAAAAACAGCGCAATGTGATCGAACGTGATACTGAGGTCGCCATCCAACAGAAGAACCTGGAGAGTGAGCAGCTGAAGCTGGAGCTGTCGAAGCAGGAAGAGCATGCCCGCTTGATGCAGCAACGTGAGATCGCTGTCCGCAGGGCAGAGGAAGCGACGACGACCGCGGCACGGGAAGCCGAAAAGCAACGGGAAGCAGAGGAAGCACGGATTGCTGCGAAGCAAAAGGTGGATCAGGCCGGGATCTTTGCTGAGCGAGCCGTAGAAGAAGAACGCATCGACAAAGATCGCCAACTGAGAGAAAAGGAAATCACCAAACAGCGGTCAATCGAAACGGCGGAGATCGAACGGCGCAAGGCGGTCGAGCTCGCTGACCAGGTTCGTGCCATCGCCATTGCCGAGAAGTCGCAAGAGCAGTCGGTCGCCCAGGCTGAGGCTGATAAGGCACGCGCGCTGGCAGTGACTGCTGAGGAACGTGTCACAACCGCACGCCAGACCGAGATTGCGGAGCGGCAGAAAGGGATCGAGCTGGTAGAGGCGCGGAAAGAGGCGGAGCGGCAGGCGATTGGTCTGACCGTTGCTGCCGAGGCGGAACGGAGGGCGGCAGAGGATCGGGCTGAGGCTGTCCGCACGCTGGCGCAAGCCGAGGCCGATAAAGTCAGGATCGCTGCCGAGGCTGCCGCTACTCAGTATACCGTCGACGCGCAAGGGAAGCGTGCCCTGCACGAGGCGGAGAATGTGTTGTCGCCGCAGATTATCGCCATGCGACTCAAAATGAGTATCATCGAGCACCTCGATAAGATCATCCATGAAAGCGTCAAGCCAATGGAAGCAATCGAAGGCATTAAGATCATCCAGGTTGAAGGTCTCAACGCGGGTGGACACGCGAGTGGGAATGGCGAAGGCACAGGGGCGACATCTTCCACTGGCAGCCTGGCGGATCAGATGGTCAACAGCGCCCTGCGTTATCGTGCGCAAGCGCCGCTGGTCGATTCTTTGCTGAAAGAGATTGGTCTGACCGGCAGCGACATCAATGGGCTCACTGCAGGAATCAATGCTGGTGAGGAGACGCCCACGATGGCAGCGAGTGACACGCCCAGTGCAGGGTCATCAAAGGCCAAATAGGAGTACCCTACCCAACGTATTTGCTTCGAAGAGGAGGACTGAGATGATCGAACTCTATGATCTCGTTGGTGCACACGATCTGCGCCCGAGTCCGTTTTGCTGGCGCACAAAGGCCGTATTGACATACAAAAACATCCCGTACACCACCGTGCCAGTCCGCTTCACCGACAAAGACAAGATTGCGTTCTCGGGTCAGAGTCGAGTACCAGTGGTCAAGGACAACGGCACGGTGGTATATGACTCGTGGACGATTGCCCAGCACTATGAAGAAAAACAGCCTGACCCCCACATTTTTCCTGGCCTCGGACTGAAAGAAGCGTGCCGTTTCTTTAATCTGTACGTGGATAACGTCGTGCATCCGGCAATTTTTCCAGTTGTGGTTTTTGCTATTTTCCAAAAAATCGATCCGGTTGATCGTGAATACTTCCGCTCGTCGCGCGAAAAACGATTAGGCCTGACGCTTGAACAGGTGGCAGCCCAGCGAGCAGAATACCGTCCTCAGTTGCAGGCAGTCTTGTCTCAGCTCGATGCAACCATTGCTGGACAGGACTACGTCTTTGGTCTGTTCACGTACGCAGATATCTGTCTGTTCGGCACCTTCAAATGGGTTACGGCAGTCAGCGAGGAACCGCTCTTCGACGCAGTGCCTGCCTTGCGCGCGTGGTGGGAACGCATGCAGGAGCAGTTGAGGATGTAAGGAGACTATTGAGAAGTGCCGCGTTCACCCTGCGACAAGCCTGTCTTGAGCGTCGTCGCAGGGCGAATTCACTTTTCCGAAAAGGAGGAAAACAATGGACCATAAACAAATCGTGACGAATCGCTTGGCCACGTTAGGAATCTCCTTAAGCGATCAGGATCTCGACCAACTTGCCGTCGCTTATGCAAGCCTGCTCAAGTGGGAGCGTCTCGTCCAGGAAATGGTACAAAAGGAAACCGAACCTGCCCTAATCTTCAAAGCAAAAGTGGAGGGCTAGTCATGGCAAGGACAAGTGCAGAACTCGCGTATCTTTCCCTCTCCGAGGTTGCCGCACTGATAGAGAAACGAGAGCTGTCACCCGTGGAGCTCACACGGGCGATGTTAGCGCGCATCTCAGCCCTCGACCCTAAGCTGCACGCGTATTACACCCTCTTCGCCGAAGAGGCACTCGCCACTGCACGGGAGGCAGAAGCGCAGATTCGCAACGGCAACTATCGCGGCGCCTTCCATGGCATCCCCTTTGCCGTCAAAGACATCTACGAATCTGGTCCAACGACCGGTGGGTCAAAGTTACGGAAAGACTATGTTGCGCAGCAAGACTGCACCAGCGTGGCGAACTTGAAGCGAGCCGGTGGGGTGCTCCTTGGCAAGTTAGCAACCTATGAGTTCGCGTTAGGGTTACCGACCCTGGCATCGCACTTCCAGCCGGCCCGTAATCCCTGGAATCTGGCAATAGACCCCGGCGGTTCGAGTAGCGGTTCGGGGGCGGCAGTCGCTGCGGGCTTGACGTATGGTGCCATGGGCAGCGACACCGGCGGATCGATTCGCTGGCCAGCCTTCTGCTGTGGGATCGTGGGCATGAAAGCCACGTATGGCCGTGTGAGCCGTGCCGGGGTATTTCCGCTGTCCTGGAACCTCGACCATACGGGGCCGCTGACACGCACGGTCAGGGATTGCGCGCTTATGCTGCAGGCCTGTGCTGGCTATGATCCGCTCGACCCGGCTTCAGCACCTGAGCCTGTTCCAGACTTCAGCGTCAAACTCGGGCGTGACATCAAAGGCATGCGCATTGGTGTTCCCCGACAACTGTTTGCCGAGAACTGTGGCAAGGAGATTCTGGCTGCATTCGACGCAGCAGCAACCCAGATGAGCAGGTTAGGAGCCGAGGTCATGGATGTCGAGACCATCACTTTTGGTGAACTCTGGGCCGTCTTTTGGCCCCTCTTGTGTGCAGACGCTGCGGCGTATCATCTCGACGATCTGTGCACCCGCCCAGGTGACTACAATCCCGACCTGAAGCTCACCCTTGCGGTAGGCGCTCTGGTGAGTGCGACCTCCTACCTTCAATCCCAGCGGGCGCGTGAGCGGATTCGCCGGCGTATGTTACAACAGTTGGAAACCATTGACCTGTTCATGCTCCCGACTACTGGCCTGATGCCGGCACCGATTCGTGCCGAGTCGCCTGGCATGTGGCTGATGAATGAAACCTTTGCTATTTACACCCCGTTGTTCAATCTCACCGGTTTCCCGGCGCTCGCTCTGCCTTGTGGGGTCAGTGCGGCTGGCCTGCCGATCGGCTTCCAACTCGCTGGGAAACCGTTTGACGAGGCCACGGTGTTCCAGGCGGGGTATGCCTACGAACAATCGACTCCGTGGCACACCCGGCATCCGGCACTTTAGGAGTCGAGCAAAAGCGTATCGCTGTACGATTTGCCACTGTTCCCTCTTTCCTGCACCCTAAGAACGTGGGTCCCCTCTCCCCACGCGGGAGAGGGACGGGGGGAGGAAGTGTTGAAAGAAGAAAGTAAAATGAACCTGCAAAAGACTAAATCAGACCACAGAAGATTGGCACACGCGCCTTGTCACCCTGAGTGCAACGAAGGGTCTCTCAGAGAGATGCTTCGCTTCGCTCAGCATGACAGTCTCGAGGTAGTCATCCAGTGAAGTGTACCAAAGTCATATGGTCCGATTTAGTTTTTCTCTCCTCACAGCATTGCGTTCCGCCAGAGATCATCCTCTTCTGATTGATAACTGGTTCACCGAGGGGTTGACCTGCAAGAGGCAAGCGCACTTTTTGAAGGGTTCATGTGAAAAAGCAAACGAGCAGTTGACAACGTTCTCTCCTCCGGCAGATAATCTCGGCGCAAAAGGAGGAGCATACGATGATGGAACGGAATGCGTAAAAATATGATTCTCACTTTATGTTTTATTCTTTATGGTTTCGCCTTTTAGGCGTTTTTCAGCACGAAGTCGTAACTCCCGTAGTGCATATAATCTGCCCAGTCCACTGATCGCATCTCTTGCAAAGCCTTCCGTCCTTGTTGCAGAGCACTACCAATGGGCTCACCGACAAGCAGCTTGCCATAGAAGACGTCAGCGAAACGCTTGGCAGGCGCATCGCCCACCGGCCAGTAGGTGCCGACATAGTTTGCCACGCCGCCGCGCAGAAAGGCCTCGGCGAGGCCAACCGCACGCTCGACGCGCGTGTCCTCATCAGTGACGCGCTCCACTGGTGCTGCTCCACGGCGGATACGACCAGCTTCGCAGGCATTAAAAAACATCAGCGCCGGCAATTCCCCTACCCCGGCCAGTTCTGCACCGCTCAGCACTTCCTTACCGGCACAGAGGATACCACTGCGGGGTGGGTCATGTTTGTCAAAAAAAGCATGGCCCGCATAGTGTACGACATCGTACTGCCCAGAACGAAACGCATCGAGGACGACGCCTTTTCTCGCTTCAGCGCCGCGCAACTGCTCAATGCGCACGGCAGGAAGGCCGCTAAACAGTTCCCTGATTCGCCCTCCCTCCTGCTCAGCGCCATCGAGGTCCTCGGTTGGATTGACAATCAGTAACAGATCGAGCGCTGTGCCGAATCGACGCTGTTCAAGCCATTTCGCCACAGACAAATTATTGGCAATGTATTTGCGGCTGAGCCCAGCTTCTCCAGTCGGACACCAGTCATCGATATGCAGGGTTTCCCACGGAATGCGCGAGGCTGCGGCATCGTGGGCAACGATGAGGTGATTATGTTGCAACGTCGGCAACACCGCGACCACCTCCTCGGTAAGCACGAGAGCCGCAAGCTGTTCACCAAAGCCAGCCAGCTCCCCAAAAGACAGCCCCCGCTCAATGCGTTGGAGCAGTTTCCCCAGCGCCTGCTGCTGCACCACCTTAACTCCAGTGATGACCGTCGCTTTCGCCCCAGCGGTCAGCACTGAGGAACGGATTTCGCTTTCACTATCGGAACTCGCTTGTTGGGCGACAATGAGGTAGGCTGGCTCAGGCCCGCGCGCCACCCGCTGCACGCGTTCCGTTACTAAGGGTGGGGGCAGTATCGTTTCGTGGAACGTCACCTCCACATCAGTAAAGAGCGACGAACTCGAAAGTCGGTAGAGCTCCATTTTCATCTCTTCGTAGCGTGCACGGTCGATTTCGCACAAGGTGATACTGCGAAAGCGCTTCTCTCTATCGGCATCGCGCAGCCCGCGCAGAAAGCCAGTGAGCAAATTGCGCAGCGACCCTGCTGTCTCGCGGCCGGAGCCAGCGCCAATCAGCACGGTGGCACAGTCTTCGATCTTCGCGTGAATGAGCGTGCGAATGATACTTTCGGCAACGAGTTGCTGTACCTCCTCACTAAATCGATCGAACGGTCCCAGGCCGACGAAGACCGTGACATCAGCAGGCAAAGGGTGACGACCCGACGGCATGATGAACACTTCTCCCACATTGCCGGAGAACATGCGTCGCAGGGTAAATTCCGTGATGGCCCCACCGAGCCGTTCGTCCAACGCACGCGCAGGCCCAGTCGGCGCAACATCACGGAACACCCCCAGCACGTAAGCCTGGGCATCGGCCTCTGTGATACTGCCAAGGGCGAGCCGCAGGTCAAGGCGATGTTGCTGGCGCCGACCGACCACCACCCCACTCAATGACGTCACCTGAGCCGCTTCACGGGATGTTGCCTCCGGACTCACCGGCATCAGGCTCCGAGTCGCCTCGTGCGTCACCGGCGATACCAACTCGTCAAGCAGATGGCGCACCTCTCGCTGACTCAGTTCGTGGCCCCGCCGTCCGGCAAAGGGGTCAATACGGAGATCACCATCACGCACACTGCGTACGGCAGCACGCGTTGGACGCACCCACTGGTCTGGCAACGTCGTCGTTTTCTCTTTCTCGATCAGATCGATCACTGCCCGGGCAACAACTTTGTTGTTTGGCAGCGAACCATGGGATTCCTCAATGTAATACGTTCTGGCGCCAGGTAACTCGGCAAAATCGAGAGGGACCGTCCCATCGCCCTCGCGTGAGAGATCATAGACGAACTCCTCACCATCCACTCGCAAGTTGGTAACCGTTTCTTGATTGACGCCAGCAATCAGAAAGAACCGGTCGTCCGCGTTGGCGAGCCCTTGACGTACGATTTTTACGGTATCGAGCAACGCTTGCCGTGGGCGCGGTTTGTTGTGTGGCCAGGTGTCCAGCGCATACAGGTTCACGGCGTTGAATTTCTCCTGGGCTGGCATCATGTGGTAGAGACCGGGAAACGTACTAAACACTCGCTCTGCCAGCTCCTCAGGGCTATGTCGCAGATCGATGCTCGCAATCTTCCGTACGACTGAGTATATGCCATGCAGCGCTTGAGGAACCGCAAAGGAGCCAAAATTGGGAGTACCGAGCATAATCAGACGCTTCACCTTCTGGCTGTTTTGCGCCAGCGCTACTCTCGCTACCAACCCTCCCATACTGTGAGCAACCAGATACATCTCCTCGGCTTTCTCCTGTGCCAGTCGTTGCGCGAGTTGCCGGCCTAAGGCGTCGATGCCGAGACGCCAATCGAAGGGGTAAAAATCGGCGTCATAGCCTGCCGCTTGGAAGCGTAATTTGAGCTTGAGATAGGCAAAGAGCACCACGCCCACAGGCCCATACTTCGTTGAGGTGCCGTTATAGGGTTAACTCAACGAGTTTACCACGGGCAATATCAATGGGATCAATCCAGAGGACATCCTCAAAGACCAGGAGTCGCGGCTTTCCCAGCTTCGATCCCATGATGCCCGGCAGGATGAGCACCCGTGGACCTTTGCGGCGGGTTACAGCAGAAGCTTCCCGGGCGAGTTCCTGCAGTTCACGATAGTCTTCTTCCCCAAAGTAATCTTCCAGGAGACCGGCATGCTGCCCAGTGCGCAGGGCCTGTTCGACAGCA
>CAZCWX010000122.1:0-12018 GCA_964502465.1 uncultured Enterobacteriaceae bacterium
GATGGTCGCCCCTTGCCTCTGGACACCCGTGCAAATGATATCATGCACTGGCAAACAAAGCTCTTCACGAAAGACGTCGCTCTAGCAGCGCACCGGGTGCGGACAGGAAAGTTCTCCTTTGTATCACCTGGTGTCGTTGACACGCCAGGGATAACGTTAGGGTTCACGAAAGCAGTCCTTGTACGTGACCCAGACGGCCATAGTATGCAGCTCAGCGAAAAATAAGTTTTTTAAGGAGAAGCACAATGCCGACATCCCGGCCCCTGTTTATCCCTATCATTCTTGGAACTCCCCGGCACGGTCGCCGGAGTGAACATGTCGCCAATTTCATGGTGGCAGAGCTGCGCAAACGGGAGGGAGTCGAGACCGTACTGATCGATATCCGCACTCTCGCCTTCCCCATTACAGACGCAGGAGAAGCGATTAAGGACGCACAATTTTCTGCAACGGTCATGCGAGCTGACGCTCTCGTCCTGGTTGTGCCGGAGTATAATCATGGGTATCCAGGTTTGCTGAAGCACGTACTGGACACTAACCTGAAAGAGTATATTCACAAGGCTGTTGGTATTTGCGGCGTGTCAGCCGGCGGGTTCGGCGGCACCCGTGTCATCGAAAACTTACTGCCAGTCATGCGAGAATTGGGATTGGTCACCATCTTCTGGGATGGCAACTTCTCCAGTGTGCAAAATATCTTCGACGCCACAGGCACGCTCGTGGATCAGACCTATCTGAAGCGCATCGACAAATTCATTAAAGAGTTACTGTGGATGGCAAGGGTGTTGCGTTATGGGCGGGAGAATATTCCGCGAGAATAACGCCTGTTGAACCATTTTTCGTTTTCGTTGGAGGCAATATGGCAGAAAGCAAAAAGATGAAGTGTCCTGATTGTGGGGTAGATATGAACTTTCACGCCGAAAAACTCGATTACACCGCAGCCCTGGCTGAGCCAGAGGCTGCGGACCCTGATTTGGGCGGTGTCCTCGAAGAAGTGCACACCTGCCCTCAATGTGGAACAGCCAGAGTCCGGCACAGTTCGTGAACCAGAAACAGCGGTAGCATACAGAACACAGCACCGTCCAGGAGGGAGACCCACAGTGGACAACGCCGAAGCTATTCGTCTGGAAGAAGACGCCCGTCGCAAGAAAAACTGGAAGCGTTGGGGTCCGTATATCAGCGAGCGGGCCTGGGGCACGGTACGGGAGGATTATAGCCCCTCTGGCGACGCGTGGGACTTCTTTCCTCACGATCAGGCACGCTCACGAGCCTACCGTTGGGGAGAAGATGGCATCGCAGGCATCTGCGATCGCCACCAACACATCTGTTTCGCGCTGGCACTGTGGAATGAACGTGATCCGATCTTGAAGGAACGCCTCTTTGGTCTCACTGGTTCCGAGGGGAATCACGGTGAAGATGTGAAAGAGTACTACTTCTATCTCGACTCCACACCCACGCACTCGTACCTGAAGTACCTCTATAAATATCCGCAGGCAGAGTTCCCCTACACACGGTTGGTTGAGGAAAACCGCCGACGCGGACGGCATGGCTTAGAGTTCGAACTGATTGATACCGGCGTGTTTAATGAAGATCGGTATTTCGATGTGTTTGTCGAGTATGCCAAGGCGACACCTGAAGACCTGCTGGTGCGCATCCAGGTGGTGAATCGTGGTCCAGACGCCGCTCCGTTGCACCTGCTCCCGACCATATGGTTTCGCAACACCTGGTCCTGGGGGTTAGATGTCCGGCAACCGCGTGTACGGTGGACCGGCGAAGCGATTGAAGTTGATCATCCGTACTATGGCAAACGCTGGCTGTACTGTAATGATGCACCTGCGCTGTTGTTCACCAACAACGACACGAATGTGCGGCGGCTTTTCGGCGGTGAGAATGAATCAGCTTACGTGAAAGATGGCATCAACGACTATCTCCTCCATGGTGTGCAGGAGGCTGTCAACCCCAAGCAAGTCGGTACCAAGGCTGCCGCACATTATCCAAGGCAGATTGGCCCAGGCAAAACAGTCACCCTGCGCTTGCGTCTGACCGATCGTGCTCCGGGCAACAAAGATCCTTTTGACGGTGATTTCGAGCGCACTTTTTCCGCTCGCCAACGTGAGGCTGACGAATTCTATGCAACCGTTACCCCCGAAGGTCTGTCGTCCGATGCCCGCAATGTGATGCGTCAGGCGTTCGCGGGTCTGCTGTGGAGCAAGCAGTTCTATTACTATGAAGTGAACCGCTGGCTCAAAGGTGATCCGGCTGAGCCGAAACCACCCACCGAACGGCGGCGGGGACGCAATCGTGACTGGACCCATCTCTTCAATGCCGATGTCATCTCGATGCCAGATAAATGGGAGTACCCCTGGTATGCCGCCTGGGACCTGGCGTTCCACTGTATTCCCTTCGCCCTGGTAGACTTCCAGTTTGCCAAAGACCAACTGCTCCTGCTGTTGCGTGAATGGTATATGCACCCCAACGGGCAGCTCCCCGCGTATGAGTGGTCCTTCAGCGATGTCAATCCACCCGTTCACGCCTGGGCGGCCTGGCGCGTGTACAAGATCGAAGAGAAACGCCGCGGGATGGGCGACCGGAAGTTTCTGCAACGGATCTTCCATAAACTCCTGCTCAACTTCACCTGGTGGGTCAACCGCAAGGATGCCGAGGGCCGCAACGTCTTCCAGGGAGGGTTCATGGGTCTCGACAATATCGGCGTGTTTGACCGCAGCGCGCCGCTCCCCACCGGTGGCCACCTTGAGCAATCCGACGCCACCAGTTGGATGGGCATGTACTGTCTGAACATGTTAGCGATTGCCCTGGAGTTAGCCAAAGACGATACTGCCTACGAAGACGTCGCCAGTAAGTTCTTCGAGCACTTTGTCTATATCTGCCAGGCGATGAACAATTTTGGAGGTGAAGGGATCGAGCTGTGGAATGCGCACGATGGATTTTACTACGACGTCCTCCATCTGCCTAATGGGAGTCGCTTCCCCATGAAAGCACGCTCGATAGTTGGCCTGATTCCCCTGTTTGCGGTGGAGACGTTAGACTCGGAGATCGTAGACAAGCTCCCCGGCTTCAAACGTCGCATGCAGTGGTTTATCGAAAACCGTCCGGACTTTGGTGAAAACGTGGAAACCCAAACGACCGCAGACGGTCGGGTTCTGCGCTTTTTATCTTTGGTCAATCGTCAACGCTTACGGCAGGTCCTGCGCTATATGCTCGATGAGGCAGAATTTCTTTCTCCTCATGGGATCCGCGCGCTGTCCCGGGTGCATCAGGGTCACCCTTATATCCTCTCGGTCAATGGCACTGAGCATCGGGTGGATTATGAGCCCGCAGAGTCCAGCACTGGCCTGTTCGGTGGGAACTCCAACTGGCGTGGCCCGGTCTGGTTCCCGGTCAACTATCTCCTAATCGAGTCACTGCAAAAGTTTCACTTCTATCTCGGGGATGATTATAAAGTGGAGTATCCAACCGGTTCTGGACAGAGACTGAGTTTGTGGGATGTCGCCACAGACCTCTCCCGCCGTTTGACGCATATCTTCCTGCGTGATCCTGCCGGCCGCAGACCGGTCTACGGCGGAGCAGAGCAGTTCCAGCACAACCCCCACTGGCAGGATTTGGTTCTCTTTTACGAATACTTCCACGGTGACAATGGTGCCGGTCTCGGTGCCAGCCACCAGACTGGTTGGACTGGCTTGGTTGCGAAATTGCTACAGCAAAGCGGGGAATAATATTCAGTCTAGAGTCTAGGGTCTTTCAGTCTAAATCGCACCACATGACTTTGGTACACTTCACTGGATGACTACCTCGAGACTGTCATGCTGAGCGAAGCGAAGTCGAAGGGGGAACGAAGTTAATAGTTTATCCTTCCTCACACATTTCAGAAAGGACCCCTCCATGAGGATGCTGCGCCTGTGCCGCCTGTGGGTTTGCCGCCCTACGTCCCTTAGTGCTTGCGTATACAGCGGCCTGTTCTAGGATAACGGGATGTCAGCTCAGCTACATAGACCACACCATATCTCTCTCCCTGAAGGGAACCTGACAGATGAAAGCTCTATTTCCAGCCGATGAGGAAAGCTATCGCATCGTTGCAGAGACGGCTGTGGATGCCATCATCGCAATTGATAGGAACAGTACCATTCTATTTCTCAATCCCGCTACCGAAAGAATCTTCGGCTATACAGCCGACGAGATGGTGGGCCAACAAATGACGATGCTAATGCCCGAGCATCTCCGATCTCTTCATCATGCCGGGCTGAGGCGGTACCTCGACACGGGTCAGAGGCATATATCCTGGGAAGGTATAGAACTTCCCGGCCTGCATAAAGATGGGCGAGAGATCCCCTTAGAGATTTCATTTGGCGAATTCAGCAAAGGGGGTCAGCATATTTTCGTTGGCATCGTGCGGGATATTACCACACGGAAGCAGGCAGAACGGCGCTTCGCGACACAACACGCGGTCACCCGTATATTGGCAAACTCCCCGACGCTGTCCGACGCCGCGCCTCACATACTCCAAACCATTTGTGAGGACCTCGGATGGGAAGTCGGCGGATTATGGCGCGTTGAGCGAGATGTACAAGCGCTTCGATGTGTCGAAATCTGGCATGCGCCCTCAGCGCAGCCGACGGAGTTTGCATCGGTCAGCCGACAGACTGTCTTTGCCTGCGGAGAGGGACCTCCTGGCCGTGTCTGGGAGAGCGGTGAACCGATTTGGATCGTTGATATTCTGGCCGATGAGCACTTCCCACGGGTACGGAGCGCCGCCAGGGAAGGGTTACAGAGCGCCTTCGGATTCCCCATCCGGCTTGGGAGTGGAATGCTCGGCGTGATGGAGTTCTTCAGCCGAGAGCGGCAACCGCCTGACGACGAATTGCTGCAAACGATGGCGGCCATTGGCAGCCAGATAGGTCAATTTATCGGACGGACGCGAGCCGAAGAAGTGCTGCGCCGCAGCGAAGCACGCTATCAACGCATTGCGGCCAACGTCCCCGGGATGGTCTACCAATTCGTGCTCCGTCCCGACGGCTCGGTTGCTTTCCCCTTCGTCAGCGAAGGGTCCCGCACGCTGTTTGGGCTGGAGCCGCAGTCCATACAACGACACTCAGATTCTCTCCTTAACCTTATCCATCCCGAAGACCGGCCGCTCTTTGATCGTTCACTGCTGGAATCTGCAACCTCGCTGGAACCTTGGCAGTGGGAGGGCCGCCTGAACCCCTCTCCAGGGGTGGAGAAGTGGATTCAGGGGATATCCCAGCCGGAGCGGCAGCTCAACGGGGATGTTCTCTGGGACGGGTTGGTCATCGACATTACAGAGCGCAAACAAACGGAAGAGCTCATGAAGGAGCAAATACGCATTGCCTTGTTGGGTGCCGACATTGGCGCCGCACTGACGCAGAGCGATACCCTGCCCGATATGCTCCAGCGCTGTGCGGAGGCGCTCACGCACCACCTGGAGGCAGCCTTCGCCCGCATTTGGACATTCAATCCGGAAGAGAACGTTTTGGAATTGCAGGCTAGCGCGGGAATGTACACGCACCGTGACGGCCCGCATAGCCGCGTCCCGGTTGGGAAGTTCAAAATCGGTCTTATCGCACAGGAGCGCCGGCCACACCTGACAAATGCCGTGGTCGGTGATCCCCACGTAAGTGATCAGGAGTGGGCGAAACGGGAAGGTATGGTCGCCTTTGCCGGCTATCCGTTGGTTGTGGAGGAGCGGCTCGTGGGCGTCATGGCGCTGTTTGCCCGCCAGCCGCTGCTGAAAGCAACTCTGCAGGCAATGGCAACGGTCGCAAACAACATCGCCCTTGGGATCGAGCATCGGCAAGCGGAAGCAGAACTCCGCGAGGCCAAAGAGGTGGCAGAGGTCGCCAACCGTACCAAGAGTGAGTTTCTCGCCAATATGAGCCATGAACTCCGCACCCCGCTGAACGCCGTCATCCTCTACAGCGAGCTGCTCCAAGAGGAGGCCGAAGACTTGGGAGTGACAGATCTCGTCCCGGATCTGGAAAAAATCCGCCTGGCGGGGAAGCATCTTCTGGCGCTCATCAACGACGTGCTGGATTTATCGAAGATCGAGGCGGACAAGATCGAGCTGTACGTGGAGACGTTCGATGTCGCTGAGATGATGCGGGAGGTTGTGGCGACAGCACAGCCGCTCACCAAGAAGAGAGGGAATAGACTGGATATCCATAACCCAACAGACCTCGGTTCCATGCGCGGAGATATTACCAAGGTTCGCCAGTGTTTATTCAACCTGCTGTCGAATGCGTGCAAGTTTACCAAGGCAGGAACCATCTTGCTGGACGTGGCCCGTCAGAGAGCAGGTGAGCAGGAGTGGATCACTTTTCGTGTGATAGACACCGGCATCGGCATGACCCCCGAACAGATAACGAAATTATTCCAACCTTTCTCCCAGGCTGACTCCTCTACCACCCGCAAGTATGGCGGTTCTGGCCTCGGATTGGCGATTACCAAGCGTTTCTGCCAGCTGATGGGGGGCGAGATCAGCGTAGAAAGTGAATGGGGGAAAGGAACAACCTTCATCATCCGCCTGCCCGCCGAACTGCCTGCTCCGACACCCCAAACAACATCGGATACCCACACCACCGCGAATACAGTACCTGAGAATGCCACTACCGTGCTGGTGATTGATGATGATCCCATCGTGCGAGACCTTATGCGGCGCTTCCTCGCACGAGAAGGATTCCGGGTAGAGACCGCAGCGAACGGGGAGGAGGGGCTGCGTTTAGCCAGCCAATTACACCCGGATGTCATTACATTGGACGTCATTATGCCGCACCTGGACGGATGGGCTGTTCTCGCGGCCATCAAGGGAGATCCGGTCTTATGTCATATCCCTGTGATTATGTTGACGATGGCAGACAATAAGAACCTGGGGTACGCGCTCGGCGCATCTGAGTATATCACCAAGCCACTCGAACGGAACCGCTTGGCTGCTGTGCTGAAAAAATACCGACTCGACCGCCCGCATTGCCACGTACTGATCGTGGAGGACGATGAGGCCGAACGCAAAATGCTGCGAAACACACTGGAAGATCAGGGATGGGTCGTCACTACGGCGGAGAATGGGCGTGTGGCATTAGAGCGCATGGCCGAGCACGAGCCACAGTTGATTGTGCTTGATTTAATGATGCCCGAGATGGATGGTTTTGAGTTCGCCGCGGAACTCCACAAGCACGAGCCATGGCGCTCGATTCCCATCGTCGTGCTCACTGCCAAAGACGTCACGCCAGAGGATCGTCAACGACTACATGGCTCAGTCGAAAAAATCCTGCAGAAAGGCGTCTACAGCGGCAAAGCGCTTTTGTCCGAGGTGCGGAGACTCGTCGCACGTTGTACACGCGAGAGAACTGGCAATACCGTTCCCTAATCACTCAAAGTTGACAGGATGAGTGGACACCGGCCTGGCTCTCTGAGGCTTGGGAAAACGAGGATTTAGTCGGCAAAGCTGGGATGGCGTATGCTTCAACTTCAGCATCAGATCTATCTGATACTGACTGTTTATCCGAGAGCTGGCGGAGTACTAGCTATTCCGAGATTGCCCTTTTCAACATCGTTTCGATTTGGGTCAGTAATCGCGAGAATTCCACCGGCTTGGCGTGGTAATCATCGCATCCAGCCTGTAACGCCCGCTCCTGGTCACCTGCCATGGCGTGCGCAGTCATGGCAATGATCGGAATGGCACCCGTCTCGGGCGCCGCTTTGATCTCTCGTGTGGCTTCCCACCCGTCGACATCGGGAAGGTTCAAATCCATCAAGATCAGGTCAGGCAGTTCAGACTGAGCCATGGCTATCCCCTGTTTGCCATCTGGCGCGATAATGACATCATAGCCACGGCGCTGGAGCCGGCGCGATAAGGCTTCCTGATTCTGCTCGTTGTCTTCAATCAACAAGATTTTTGGCATTGTTACACCCTTATATGGCGGCACAGTGGTTAGTAAAGAGACCGAGTTCTCTATTGTACTTAGAGTAGCAAAAAGCCCGTCCACCAGCCGCTCCCCTCAGGAAGTGCTCTTGGTAATTGAGCCTGGACTCTCGAGCGCAGTTTTTTCTGTGTAGAGCGTCCGGGTAATGACGCCAAGCATCACTCCAGTGACGCGAGCGCATTTTCGGGTATCGCGGTGAACGGACGACCCAGTTCAGGCGTTTCCGGTTGAGTAGCAGCCTCTTCAATGAGGGCACAAATTCGACTCCGACTCTGGAGGAGCGAGGTCGCAAGGTAGTTAGCACCAGCTTGGCGGAGTCGGCTCAGGACTTTATCGAACTTGTTTTTGTCTCCCCAATACCCCACTACGATGCTAAGGTCAGGATGCGCTGTACGCAGGGAGTGACACAGATAACGGGTTTGCGGCAGTCCGCCGGGCAAGGTTGCAATAAAAACCAGTGCGGGATTTTCCTGGTTGATGCGGGTGGTGATGTCAGAGGAGTGCGTCCGCGCGGATATCACCTCCATTCGATACCCGGCACGGTGCATGAGTTGCCGAAGCATGTGCAGAATTATTTCCTCCGCGCCGTGATGAGCCGGACACCCAAGAATCAGGGCCTGAGAGGCGGAGGGATCGCTGATGGCGTTCAGCAAGGCCTGGTCACTATTTCCGTTCTCTTGCTCGGTAAAAGGTACACTCTCCACAATATCCTGTGTTGCCTGGAAAATAAAAGATTCGTCCTCCGGACTAAGAATACCCTGTTTGCGATCGTGCCATGCCAACAAGAGTGCCGGGGTGAGGACATCATCATAAACTGCCTCTAATGTCTGGGTTTGCACGTACTCTTCTACCAGTTCCGTCGCCTCTTCCAGGTCCCGGGCCAAGAGGCGTTGATAGTAGATAACAGGTGGATCGAGGGCCGGTTCGTCTCCCAGCAGCAGGTCAAAGAATCGCAGTTGTGGCACATGCCGGCCGAGCACGATGATGCAGACCGTCAGAGGGGTCGCGAGAACCAGCCCAATCGGTCCCCACAGCCAGGTCCAGAACGCTATCACAACCAACAGTCCGACCTGCGAAACCCCAATACTCTGACCGTAGAGCCAGGGTTCCATGATCATGTTGGCAATTAACTCTAGGCACAGGAAGAGGCAGAGGACCAGACCAAGTTGTCCCCACCCTGGGAACGCAACCAGGCTAATCGTAATCGGGAACAGTGCAGCGATCCAGGGGCCGACGTACGGAACATAGCGGAGCAGCGCCGCGAGAAATCCCCATAACAATGCATACGGCACTCCGAAGAGGAATAATCCAACTCCCAGAGCCAGCCCGTAGCTGCTATTGATCACAAACTGCATAAGTAAATAGCGACTGATACGCTGGCCGGCGTCTGCAAGTGCCCTGGTGGTAACGGTTACCTGCCCTGGTCCCACCAGGCCGATCAGGCGGTTACGCAAATCTTCATGCTTGATGAGCATAAAGAGCACGAGTACGACGACCAGCGCAGCGGTAGCGAGCGGCTCCAGCAGAGGATCGAGAGTCTCCTGTAACGTTGTGAGGGCAGAGGATTCTTCCTGCACGATAACCTGGGCTTCTGCGGTTTGCTCCGCAGGAGGGACATCTGGTGCGACCTCACCCATGATTTCATCGACTGCCGCTTGGAAGTCCTCTAGCAGTCCGCCTTGGTTTACCCTCCGCAAGTCGGCAAATTTATGCTTGATATTTTGCTTGTACTGAACGTTGTAACGGAGATCATGGGCAAGCCTGGAGACCTGCCCCATAACCGCCCACCCAATCCCGGTAAAAAATATTCCCGCGCAGAGAACGACCAGCAGAATAGCGAGCATGCGGTTGAGACCTACACGTTGGAAGAAGTCAACCACTGGCTCCAGCAAGAAGGTGAAGAAGAGGGCTAAAGCGACGGGAATAAGAACCAAGCGCCCCCAGTACAAGCAAGCGATAACCAGAATGAAGGCGGCGAAACTCGCGATGGCAGCCAGCAAGCGTAATAATCGTTGCCCCTCATTGTCTGCTGGGCCTGTAGGTGTCGCTGTGGGCATATATAGAACAAGTTTCCTTACTTAGCAAATAAGGCACCAAAAGGAATAACGCGCGCGAACTCAGCTCCACTACCGCCACAGGCAGAAAAGATGCAGGAGCTACGTGCTGACTTTTGGATCTGTGGTCGATTTAGTGACAATTCCTCTACTCTGATGTAGTGGATAAAATCACTATTCACTCGCTTTACGGTTTTTCAACAAGCCCAAGGCAACATATACCGGGGGATAGCTGAACTCGGAACCTGGCAAGTCCCCGTGTCGGCATTATTTTGTTACCTCGTCGATGGCACGATCGACCTTCTCGCCCGCCCTCTCCGCCGGGCCAGCCGGGTCGAGTGCCTCCTTCGTTTCCTCCACCGCCTCGTCAATCTGCTCCCCGGCCTTCTCCATCGGGCCTTCTCGCTCACATCCACTCCCCAGCAGCAACCCACCACTGAAAAAGAGGATCGCGAGTACCTTGGTATTTCTTTTCTTGTTGGTCATATGTGTCCCTTCCTTTCCTGCCATCATTGTGGCTGAGTCCTTTGCTGAGTCAATTGAGCTGCCATAGCATTGGCCACAATGAATTGACTGAGTGCAACAAACATCGACTGCGTACCTCCGAGAGTAAAGTGATGCTTCCTGCGACTCCGCTCGTACCGTTTGTCACCTACCCATCTCTCCGGCGCATTCCCTTGGTAAGGAGCAAACGGAGCCGACGCTACCACCTGTGTGAGTGCAGGGAAAGGCCAGGCTGAATGAAACCTCTCCCTTACACGTCCTCTCAGAAGCTCTCCGAGAAGCTTGGGAACCTCGCCGGCTGGTTCATGTTCGTCGGCTTCCATGTCACTTTTTTTCCGATGCATCTGACTGGCCTGCGCAGCATGCCGCGGCGGGTCTTCACCTATCCTGTGGACACCGGCATTGAGGGTATAACGTTCGGTCTCCAGTCTCTCAGTCCACAGTCTGAAGATCCCGTAGAGACGAAGCATTTATGAGTGTCCTCGCAGGGTACTGTTGTTCTCGCCGAATCTACGCTTCGCCCCTACCACTGTGTGCCGGTCTCACATCAGACCTCGATTCAACCAAGCCACTGCGGGTCTGTGCTCTGGCAATCTCAGCACGAACAGATTTTCCTCCCTTTTGCAGTAGAGAGGAAACTTTTGATAGAGTGACGAAAATGGACAACCGCCCTCTCCGTGAAGGTCAAATTCTCGTAGGTCCGCTGTTCAGCGAACCGATGCGGGTGGAGACCGTTCGTCCTGGTGGACCTGACATCTGGATCGCGGGCCTTGTCGGCCTTCACACTGACCGTTTCCGTAATGTCACACTCTCCTTGAGGGACATTCAAAGCTTGCATGTGCAGGAGTCCCCACCGTACGGAAAACAAGCGGCATGATGACCCTACGGCAGTTTGCGATGAAATGGGTAATACCTAACTCACCTTACGCAGGGGCCTGCAGGGGCATCAGTTGACGCAAAGTAGAGAACGCCGAGTGGAGAGCGTTGAGAGAGAGTGTGGCTTTCAAGGCAAAGTGATGCAGCTTGGTCTGCCCTTTGAGCCGCGCCAATTTGATAACGCCACACAGGGCGGCAAAGAAATGATTGGTTTGGGTGGTGACGGGTTGCGTGGGCGACTTGGCCAACGACACGTGCTGTGTGAGCGACTTCTGAGAACACGCCACTGGCCACCGTTCGTGAGAGCTCGTGGTGAGGTCGTCGAACGACAAGGTGGTAGCACTGGAGACCAGAGAACGCATGCCCACGCTGCCCTCTTCGTTTGTGAAGACTTGCTTAACGAGCAGTAACGGAAAGTCGGCTCCTTCCAGATAGACTTCCCGAGTCGCGTGCGCTTCCAGCTCCCGGGTGTCCACTCTGACATACTGACCCTGCTGCTTGTCCGCCCGACTCAGGGCGACTTTGCGATTGGTCTTGAGGGGGCAGATAAAGTCACGGTGGTGGTGCTGTGTGAGGAAGACCAGGGTTGCCGCCGAGGCACCCCACACGTCGAATAAGACAAACCGAAAGGGGAGGAG
>CAZCWX010000123.1:0-9025 GCA_964502465.1 uncultured Enterobacteriaceae bacterium
GCATCAAGAATCGCGGTGAGTCGGGCTTGCGTCTCTTCGGCTCTCTTCCGCTCGGTAATGTCCTCCGCTGTCCCTTCGTAGTACAGGAGAGCGCCGTTCCCATCGCGGACAGCGCGTGCGTTCTCTGCTATCCAAATAATCCTTCCGTCTTTGCGATGGACCTGAGATTCGAATCCTGAGATCGCGTCCTGTTCCTGCAAGAGACGAACGAACTCTGCACGACGGGACGGATTGACATAGAGTTGTGTGCCAATGTCGGTCAGGGCAGTCATCAGTTCTTCGGCAGACTCGTACCCTACAATACGTGCCAATGCCGGATTGGCACTCAGGTAGTGTCCGGCTGGGGCAGTCTGGAAGATCCCCTCAATCGCATTCTCAAAGATCCCACGATATTTGACTTCGGCTTGCCGCAACGCTTCTTCGGCTTGTTTGCGCGCGGTGACATCACACGAGATACCCATGACCCCCGCGCTTTTCCCGTCTTCGCCAGGGAGGGTAACCGCAGATAAGTAACAAAAAAAGATCTCGCCGTTTTTCTTCCGATTTGCCACCTCTCCGACAAACTTCCCCTCGGCTGCTATACACGCATTGATGCGGGTGCTCTCCTCTGGATTGACATACACAAGCTCAATGGGCTGCCCGATCACTTCTTCGCGACTATAGCCAAAGGCACGTTCAGCAGCCGGATTAAACCCCATGATTTTGCGGTTGGCATCGACCGAAATGATAATATCGAGCGCACTATTAATCAGGGTCTCTGCGTACTGCTTGGCTGCCTGTAACGCCTGCTCTGCCCGCTCTCGCTTAGCCTCTGCGGCCTCTAACTCGGCGACGCGGTGGCGCAGCACCTGTATTTCTTCGAGCAGTTGCTCTGTGGACTGTGCATGGTCTTCCATGGATAACGATGATATCGGCATATTTTTCTTATTTTGTAATCACAAGGGTGCAATGTGCCCCTAGAACAAGCCTCTAGGGCTCCACGAAGTGTTACAGAAGTGTATCATACCACGAGTGGCGGCGCTTCGTAGCACTCCCGCCCAGCCTGGCACCACGCCGCATGGGCCGCCACCCCATCAGGGCCACACCCATCTAATGCCCGCACACACCAAAAACGAGTGGTCTCATCGTACTCGGCAGGACCCAAGCGAAACGCGCCCTGCGCACGCAAGAAGCGACATGGCCGGTCAGACACATGTAATGGAGTCGAGCGCAAACCATCTTTCTTGATCATAACGCCAGCACCTCCTCGGTAGGCGGGAGTTGATTGGCCGCTTTGAGCACCGTCCTGCGCACGAGTTCAGCGAGGAGCGGCACCTTGTAGCCATTGTCAGCAAGCGGGGCGGCGCCCGCGGTTGCGGCCTGTCCAGCGCGCGTTGCAACGTCTTCATTCACCGCGCTGCCAATCAAGACTTGCTCAGCTGCGACAGAGCGGCACGGGGTCGGCGCAACAGAACCTAAGACAATGCGGGCGTCACGCACCTTCCCATTCTCTCTGTGTACCACCGCGGCAGCCTCGACGAGTGGCCAGTCGAATGACTGTCTGTGCTTGAGGTTCATATAGGCGCTGCCTGTTCCCGCTGGCAAACGAGGTACCGTGATCGTGGTCAACACTTCGTCCCGTCGGAGGACGTGCTCGCGGTGTACATCCTGTTCAGGAGTGAGAAAAAACTCCGAGAGGGGTAAGACCCGCGTTTTCCCGTCCTTATCCATAAGTTGCAGTGTTGCCCCATAGGCAAGCAGAGGCACCGCGGCAGCCGAGGGATGCACGCTCGCGCAGACGTCGTGCGCAAAAATCGCATGATAGCGATTTTCTCCCTCCTGGGCGAAACAACGCGACCCACCTCGCTTCCGGCACAGGTAGTCTTCCTGGCGGAAATACCAGCACCGTGGCCGCTGACAGAGGTTTCCGCCAATGGTTGCCATGCTGCGGATCTGGGGGGTTGCGGCGCCGAACGCGACCTGTGTGAGAGCTGGCCAGCGTTGCCGTACCTCTGCCTGCTTGGCTATCTGCGCAAAGGTCGTCAGCGCACCAACCTGGAGGGCACCGCTCTCGGTATCGATCGTGACCGTACGTAACTCTGCAATCTGGCTTATATCAACGATCAGTGTCGGAGAGACAATATGCTCTTTGAGCAGATCGAGCAGATCCACACCACCGGCCTTGAGTAGAGCGTCTGGATGCTGCGCCAGAGCCGCAGCGGCGGCAGCAGGGGTCTGAGGTTGCATATATGCAAAGCGATGCATACCCGCTCCTTCCTGTGTCCAGATTATGCGCGCGTGCGCTGGTCACGCGTGGCCAAGGCTGCCAGCACGCGGTCTGGCGTGATCGGCAGCTCAGTAATCCATACCCCAGTGGCATTGTAGATGGCATTGACCACCGCAGCGATGGTTGCCACTTTCGCCGGCTCCCCTAAGTTGCGCGCGTCGGTGTTGGTCTGACCATGATAGACATTCAGAAAAATAGTATCGATGATCGGCATTTCTTGGGAGCCAGCCAGCTTATAGAACAAAAAGTCCGGGTTCAACATGCGGCCTTCGATCTCGTCCATGACGCGTTCCTCGAATAGGCCAAAGCTCAAGGCATTGATGATTCCACCCTCGAGCTGGCTTTCGGCAAGCAGCGGATTAAACACACGTCCACAATCCTGTACCGCGACGATTTTCTCGATCGTGACCCGCCCAATCCGCTCGTCCACCGACACCTCGGCGAACTGCACCCCGGCCATGAGATCCTGTCCCATCGATAAAAAGGGGAACGCCACGGCTGGGCCACTGTAATCATCAGGCCGTTCGCCAATTGCCGCGGTTTTACCGCCTGGTAACAAGGCACACACCTGTTTCCATGCAAGTTCTTGCCCGGACTGTGCAACCACCCGACCGCCGGGCTGTAACGTCAGCGTTTCTGCCGCCACTCCCAGTTTACGCGCGGCGTGGCGCAGTAACGTCTGTTTCACCCGATACGCGGCCTGTCGGGCTGGTGGCGTCACCGTGGTGGTGAGTTTACTCCCGCCAGGAGCGGGCGAGTACGGATAGTCAGAGTTGGCCAGCCGTACCTCGATTTGCTGGACGTCGAGTCCCAGTTCTTCAGCAATGGCCTGGGCGATGACCGTCCCTTCACCACCCCCAGGAGCTGAGGTGCTGGTCAGCGCAATCACACTCCCGTCTTTGTTGACCTGGATCTCTACCTGTGCGCCGGGGTTATACACGCTATACCACACACTGTTCGCGACGCCGATGCCACGCTTCACCGGTCCAGCCGCAGCGCCTGCCAGCGGGTTGCGGCGTTCTTTCCAGCCGATGTGTTCGGCGCCCAGGCGCAACTCGTCAGCCCGCCACGGCGTCCGAGCACAACTGTTACGCAGACGGAACTCGACCGGATCTTGCCCCAATCGCTCGCAGAGCATGTCAATGGCGACCTCTAGCGCAAAGGCACCCTGCGGGTGTCCAGGCGCGCGAAAAGCACAGCCAGGCCCCGTATTCATCAGGACATCGTAGTCGGCCGCACGCACGTTGGCACAATCATATATGCTGAAAAATGGTCCGGACGCGCCAGCACCAAAGCCAGCTCCAGCAGAGCCGTGATTCACCAGATCAACGGCAGTAAGCACACCGTCGCGGGTGCCAGCGAGCTGCACGCGCATCTGGTTGAGCGGTCGGTTCCCACCGACCAGATGCTCGTCCTTGCGTGAGAGCGCGATTTTCACTGGCCGCCCGGTCTTTCGTGCCAGATGCACCGCGATCGCCGTATACGGCAAGCTCGAGGCTTTCGTGCCGAAGTGGCCGCCAATGAACTGGTTCGTGACCCGTACGTGCGAATGGGGCAGGCCAAAGTGATCGGCGAGTTCTTCACGCGCACCGGTCACCGATTTGGCGCCGCAGTAGACAACCAAACGATCATGCCGCTCCCAATACGCGAGAGCCGCATGGGTTTCGAGACAGCTATGGGTTTGGACCGGTGTGAAAAATTCTTGCTCAACCGTGGCGTCGGCCTCTTTCGCCGCTTGTTCCACATCTCCACGATTCTTCCCGAAGAGCGAGCGCGCAGCTGGACCAAAAACGTTCCCCTGTTGGGGTGGACCGTCTGCAGCCCAGGCAAATGCCGCACGTAAGATTCCTGTGGGAGCTTTGACGTTGCCGCCTCCACTAGGCGAGGCACCAGGCATGACCACCGGAGCGTCATCGCGCATTGCCTGTGCGAGGGTGACCACAAAGGGGCCAGGCTCGTAGTCGATGCGAATAGCCCGGACCGCATCCTCGGCTTGCTCTGGCGTATCGGCAGCGACCGCAGCAGCTTCGTGCCCTTGGAACCGCACCTGTGAACGGTCGAGGACATAGACAGCGCGCACGCCCGGCATCTTTTCTGCAGCCGAGGTGTCCACCGCACGAATACGTGCGGCCGCATAGGGCGACCGCGCAATCGCCCCGTAGAGCATCCCAGGCAGCTTGAGGTCGCGTGTGAACTTCGCCGTGCCCGTGACCTTCTCACGCGCTTCGATGCGTGGGGCCGGTTTGCCAACGACGCGCAGAACACTCGTCGCATCCCATGGCGGTGGCTCATCATCCGGAATCGTGCGTGTGACCATGCTGAGCTGATCGTCATAACCAATTTTGAGTTCGACTTCGCGTGCCATGGATTACCCCCTCACCAGGTTCGGGTCTTGACCAGAAGCGGCAAGGACCGCGGCAAAAACGTGTGGGTAGGTCCCGCAGCGACACACGTTTCCACTGACCGCGGCTTTGATTTCCCCCAGACTGGGCTTGGAGTTGCGGTGAAGCAGAGCGCGACAACTCATCAACATCCCAGGGGTACAATACCCACACTGTAGCGCATCGTGCGTAACGAACGCTTCCTGTAGTGGGTCGAGTTGACCATCCTTTTTCGCCAGTCCCTCGACTGTGCGAATCGCTTTTCCCTGCGCGGTTACCGCCAGAACCATACAGGAGACAACGGGTTCGTTGTCAAGCAGCACAGTACAGCCGCCACAGGCGCCACGGTCGCAAATCAACTTCGTCCCGGTGAGATCGAGATGATCACGCAAGGCACTGGCCAGGGTGACACGCGGCTCCACACGCAACGTGTAGGTCTGCTCATTGATCTGCAGCGTGATCGGCACGACATCAGGACCAATGATAGGCTCAGCAGGGTTGCTCTCGTCCGCAGTCGCCACCGGCAGTCGCAGACGGACTGCGGCAAGGCTCGCGGCACTCACGCCGGTCCCTTTCAAAAACGACCGACGCGTGAGGCCAGACTGAGGATGGGAGTTTTGTGTGTTCTGCTCTACAGGCTCGGTTCCCCTCTTTGGCATACCAGCTCCTCCTGGAGGGTCACAACAAAAGCGTGGACATGCATAGAAACGCTACCCGTCCAGACGTTGGTAGAGGTCTGACGCTCAGTACTATATGCTCCATTTCAGCACCAACGCAAGCGAGGGGGAATCGACCAACTCGGACCAGGGAAAAGAAACACCGACACGATACGGGCTCTCCACGTCATCGTTCAACAGCAGAGCAGCAACCGCGACTCAAGAGTGAAAGGGAAAAGCTATGACAGGTGAAGATGTAAAAAAAGAGGGTGGACCAGAGTTTCACGAGCAAAGCCGGCATTTTGAAGAACAACTCCTCGGCGCAAAAGACGGCATCCTGCGCTTATGGGAGCGGAACCGCCATCTGCAAGAACGACTGGGGCAGGTAGAAAAACGTCTGCAATGGTTCACCTGGCTGCTGGCCGCTCTGTTCGTCAGTGGGGTGGGAGCCATTGTTTTTCTTGTCATGAGCTACATCGTCCCATTACGAGACCACACAGGCGAATTGCAAACACAGACAATCGCTCTGCAAAACAGCCTCCAGACACTGAACCAGACACTTGACCAGACAAAACAGACCGCAGCAGAACCGAGAGGTCTGACGAAAGCCGAAGTGGTTGAAACCCTCAAAGAGCTTACCCCAGAGATGCTCACCATGGCATTCTCAAACGCGGTTCACGTCAATGCCGCCGGCCAGGTTGGTGTTGGCACAGCGACCCCAGAGGCCCCCCTGCATGTTATTGGTAATCTGTTGGGTGCGGCAAAGGGTTCGACCAACGAAGCGTTGCGCATTGTGGTCGGGCAATTAGACCCCAAAACAACACGCTGGCGGCAATACACCGAAGGGGGGATCTCCGTAGATATTGACACCTCGAGTGCCGGGTTTTCCTCTACCCCATTATATTTCACGAGCCTTGGTGGGCATACCAATAATTGGTTGGCCCAGGGTGTTACCAGCATTTACCAACCGACTGAGCGGGGGTTTCGGGTGCACATCAGCTACCCTGAACTGACCGTGGCAAAAGCGAAAGAGTGGGGATGGTATGTGAGTTGGATCGCGGTGGGGAAGTGAGATGAGCAAATTTCCCATCCAGTAAAGGGGAGCAAGAGTCACCCTTCGACAAGCCTGGCCTGAGACTTGAAGGAAGATCGCTACTTGCCAATAGTGAAAGGAGACGGCACCTCCTACTGAGTCAAGAAAGTGGAGCAGAACAAAATGCGTTTCCTCTTGCTCCTGTTTCTCGCAAAGAGTACAGAGAGAAGAAGGATCGGCTCAGAATCATGACACAGGTACGGAGGTGCACTATGTGGAAGAAGCTGATCGAGACCAATGATGACGTCGTTGCCCTGGTACTCCGTCTCGCTCTGGGAATCGTTATGTTGCCGCACGGTGCCCAAAAACTTCTCGGCTGGTTCGGCGGCCGAGGTTTCTCAGGCACGATTGAACTCTTCTCTCAACTCGGGTTCCCAACGATTATCGCTGTCCTCGTCATCATTGGTGAGTCGTTTGGTAGCCTGGGACTACTCATCGGGTTCCTGACTCGAATCGCCGCCGCCGGCATTGGCATTATCATGCTTGGTGCCATGTTGTTTGTCCACTGGCAATATGGCTTCTTTATGAAGTGGGGTAGTGCCCAAGGAGGAGAAGGATTCGAGTTTCACATTCTGGCCATTGGTCTTGCGCTCGGCCTGGTGATTCTGGGTGGCGGCAAATGGTCAGTTGACCGCTCCCTGACGCAGAAACTGTAGGCCTATTGGCCGGATAAGGAGCCCCATGATGAAGCTCTACAACTTCTTTCGCAGTTCCGCCTCATACCGGGTGCGTATTGCGCTCAATTGGAAAGGGATTCACTACGAGCAGGTGCCGATCCATCTGCGCCGTAGTGGAGGAGAACAAAACACACCAGAGTATAAGGTGCTCAATCCCCAGGGCCTCGTTCCTTCGCTCGAAGACGAAGGTCACGTTCTGACGCAATCACTTGCCATTATCGAATATGTGGAAGAACGCTATCCAGAGCCACCTCTCTTGCCCCACGATCCGGCAGACCGGGCGACCGTCCGCAGTATGGCGCTGGCGATAGCCTGTGAGGTCCATCCCCTCCAGAATCTGCGCGTGTTGAACTATCTGAAAAATGAGCTGCATCACACCGAAGAGGAAGTGAACACCTGGTATCGGCACTGGGTCGCGCGTGGCCTGGTTGCGCTGGAGCAAAAAGTGATCGCAGTACCGGGCCGTGGACGTTTCTGTTTCGGTGAGACTCCCTCGCTCGCAGACATTTTTCTCGTTCCGCAGTTGTATAACGCTCGGCGTTTTGAGTGCGATCTCTCAGCCTGCCCAACGCTCGTCCACATTGACGAAACCTGTCGTACCCTGCCTGCATTTGCCGATGCCGTTCCGGAAAATCAACCAGACGCAGAGTGAGAGGCGGAGAATAACGTCGGTAAGTCGACTAACTGTCATAAGAGACTGACGCAACGAGGGCAATATCCTTGCCACCCCCGCACGCTTCCTTTTGTTCATCAAGCGACCCTGACCGAGCTTAAAGAAGAGGTGGTCAGCAGGGTCTCAATGTCGTGTGTTTCGACTTAGCGTACATCAGGATGAGGGTGGCCAACCCTGCACCGAAAAGGAAGAGCGTGGCAGGCTCAGGGACTTCCTCCGATGAAACCGAGCCAGTGTACATAACGCCAAAAGGTCCGCCTGCACGCTGATACGCTTCCAGTCGTATCTGGTAAGATCCCGCAGGAAGATTCAGGGCTGAAAGGTCAAAAATTGCGGACTCGTTTGTCGTGCAACCGATCGCTCCATCCGCACAGTAATGATCCTGCAGTGGGTTGGCATCGATGAGAAGCCACGATTCAACAATCGACGTAGGCAGAGAAGCAGTTTCCAGGCGGTCAATGTACACGCGCGTTGTATCATCAGCCCAGACGGTAATCTCCCCCGTATTCACAGAGGACGGGAGGGTAAAGAATTCATAGAAAACCGCTGTCGGGGGGTGAGGATTCGGCAGAGTAATGGGATTGAGAACGTTCGGAGGACTAATGGTACCCGGCATCCCGGTATCGGCGTAAGAAATCCAGAAGTAATGAGAACCATTGGGGTGCCACACAGGAGCCACACCGATTGCCTGGTTAGTTCCAGTGACACTATTGGATTCACTGATAAGATCACTATTGAGACTGATCGAGGTCGCTTCCGCTTTGCTCAATAGGCCAAACGATAGAGCGATAATCGTTAGACATGCAAGCGTCCATCGTATTGTGTTGAGAGTTTTCATTGCCGACCTCCTTTCTGACGTGAGGGACTCACGTCTGTTGTCAGCCAATCGAATCTCCAAGAGGCTCAACAGAGAAGCCTTTTGGGGCTTCTCTCTCTCTTCAGAGAGAACCCCTCTTCTATAAGAAATCGGCAACATTTCTCTTCTCTTTAACAGTTTTCCTTATTCCAGCTCTTTCTGGCCAGATGTGAGCCAGTGCCCTGGGAGTCGTTCTTTTACGGACGGATAGTGTAGGCACGCGGCCCGTGATGAGCTTGGAGCTGCGGTTGAATCCAATCAACCCAATCACAGAGCACCGGGCGGGTGTGGCGTGGGTCGATCAGATCGTGGACTCCAAAGCTCTCGGCCCGGGTGTACGGAGAGCGTTGCGCAGCAAGTCGTTCTTCGATCTCTCGCCGTTTCGCTTCAGGATCAGGCGCGGACTCGATCTCGCGACGATAC
>CAZCWX010000124.1:0-12890 GCA_964502465.1 uncultured Enterobacteriaceae bacterium
CCCGCTGCTGCCAGAATTGACGTATGATCTACCGGCGGGTGCCCGCCGCCTGAAGCAGAAGGCGAGCGGCATCATGGCCACGGTGGTCAACGGTGAGGTGGTGTTGCGCAACAACGAACCTACTGGCGCCCTCCCTGGTCAGTTATTGCGCGGCCCGTTGGCACGGAGGTAAGAACCTCGGCTCAGGTCCAGGATTTGTGCTGGAAACGGCAGGCAGAGTCTGCCCTACTTGGTGGGCATTCGACGAAGGCGCACGCAGGGCAGGCTGCACCCGCCGTTAGGCTGGCCCTCACCCCAACCCTCTCCCACTTTGGCGGGAGAGGGCACAGGCACGAGGCCTAGGAGGTAGTCCGAGACTGGAGTTTACACATTGGCATTGGCGCGACGGAAGCCACGACAGGGGCGACGAACCGCTAGCCCCACCCACGCTGGATCTTGATGAACTCCTGTCTGGTACCATCATCGCCCAGCGCCTTGCGAGCGGTGGTGATACAGCGAGTCAAGGCGGCCCGCCCACGACTTGGCCGGGCCATAGGTTGTCGAGCAGCTCCTCTTTAGTGACCAGGCGGTCGCGATGGTAAATCAGGTAAGCCAGGACATCAAACACCTTACGGTCAAGCGCCACGGGCGTCCCCGCCTGCCGCAACTCGTAGAGCGCCTCGTCCAGTGCGTAGTCGGCAAAAACGTAGCACATAGCGACAAAATTCCTTCAACGCATTACTCGCCTGATAAAAGCGATTGTTCAATCTCCTGAATGACAAAAGGCAGATTAGGACGGTCGAAGCTGAACCCTGGAGCGGGAATCCGGCTGTGCTTCAGGTCCGGAGGAATATGCTTGTGGTGAGGATCGGGGCTCGCCAGCTCAGGAATATGGGGGTGTGGCCAGGAATCGTACCAGTAGAGCTTGTCCTCTCCCCGGTACACTTCGTAACTGTAGCTCTGAATAAACCCTTCAGCGAAGTCTAGAGTCTGACGAACTCGCAATACGACGTCATGCGAGAAAAAGATTTCCGCCCGAACCATTGCTGTTAATGGTCCAAGGCGAATGAAACTGAGGAGCGCATGTCGGATCGCTGGGTAGCGAGCCGGAAGAGCATAGATAAACGCCTCATACTCTTCCAGCGTCGGAGACATGCTGTGATTCTACGCTGACTCGACTAAAGGAAGGACCAGTTTCTTATCTGTTGTCGGCTCTGTATTGAGCAAGGAGTCGAGAAGTGCGTCGGTTAGTCGGCGATACTGCTGTTCTCGCTTGCGCTTAATTTCGTAGAGTCCCAGCCATTCAAGAAAGTCGGCGCTCTGCTCCACACGACCTTCCTGCACCAGGCGATAGAAATCGTCCGAGCGTAAGCGATACTGCTCCTCAAATTTCCGCAGTTGTCCCTCCAGAGCGTGAAGGCTTTGCAAGGTTTCTTCTAGGGTCATTGTGCTGCCTGCCATGACGAAGAACTCTACCATACTTTTCAGATTCGGTCTTCTCCTGGTTGACAACTCATTTCCTGGAGGCTAACCGAGGACGTGAACGGGGAGCGTAAAACACAGAACTTTTCTTCCTTATAATGCTCAGCACTCATCACTCGTCTTTATTCATCATTCCGCATTCATCATTCATCGTTTATTTGAGCCCCGCCTTGCGTAGGGCAGGCTCTTTACTGCGCTATGTAGCCACCATCGACCGGCATGGGCAGCCCCGTCACGAAAGAGGCGGCATCCGAGCACAGCCACACCGCTGCTTCGGCAATCTCCTCAGGTTGCCCTAACCGCCCGACCGGCTGGGCTGCTACCATTTTCTCGATGATCTGCGGCCGACGGCTGGCGCCTCGCTGCAGCATCGGCGTATCGATCGGCCCTGGACACACGGCATTCACCCGAATGCCGGTCTTGGCATACTCCAAGGCTGCCGTCTTGGTCAGGCCCACCACCCCATGTTTGCTTGCCACATAGGCCCCACCGCGGCGCACGCCAATCAGACCAGCATCAGAGGCGGTATTCACAATGGCGCCGCCGCCCTGTTTGAGCATCTGGGGAATTTCATACTTCATGCAGAGCCACACACCTTTGAGGTTGATGGCCAGGATGCGATCCCAATTCTCTTCGCTATCGTCGGCAATAGGAAACGCTTTCCCGGCGATCCCCGCGTTATTATGCGCGCAATCCAGTCGTCCATAGGTAGCAACGGCGGTGTTGATCAACGCCTCGACTTCGGTTGCCTGTGAGACATCGGCTTTGACGAAGACAGCCTCGCCGCCAGTGTTCTTGATCAGGTGAACAGTCTCTTCGCCGCCTTCGACAACGACGTCAGCCACGACGACCCGCGCACCTTCTCTGGTAAATGCCAGTGCCGAGGCGCGTCCAATGCCAGAGCCCGCACCAGTGACGAGAGCAACTTTTCCGGTGAACCATCCTGCCATCGGGATTTCTCCTTACTCTTCAGCCTTCTTTGTCAGTTTCAGTGCGACTGAATTCATGCAGTAACGCTGATACGTGGGTGCAGGACCGTCGTCGAACACGTGCCCAAGGTGGGCATCACAGGTACGGCAAAGCACTTCCACTCTGTCCATACCGTGACTGTAGTCGTTCTCCAGTTTCACAGTTTCTGGTACCACAGGTTCCCAAAAGCTCGGCCACCCACAGCCAGAATCGTATTTGGTCTCTGAGCTGAACAGGTTCGCTCCACAACAGATGCACTGATAGGTGCCTTCTTCCTTGCAGTCATAATACTCTCCAGTAAAGGCTCGTTCAGTTGCCTTCTGGCGGCAGACGGCAAACTGCGCTGGGGTGAGTTGGGCTTTCCATTCGTCTTCGGTCTTCACAATTTTCTTGCTCATACTGTTTTCCTTTACAGGTTGAATCAGGCTACTGCTTTCGCCAGCTCCTGTGCGACCGCTTGTTCGACGACCGTTCCTGTGAAGAAATCGGGATTCATGCCGGTCCACAAGGTCATAGGGTTGGTAAAGACAAAATCGCGGAAGTCCTGCGCTGTGAGCAGCTCTTTTTCCACGAGTTCATACGCCTCTTCGAGAACTTCGGTCATATCTGGCACATCCCAATGCCCAATATCGGAACTGAAGATCGCCTTCAAGCGTGCACCAAAGGGATTCATCTTCGCATTAAACGCTGTAGCGTTGAGGGGATCGTCCGCCTCACAGCCGAAGTAAAAATTGGGCACGAACAGATCATGGATCTCCTCGGCCCGCTCAATGCGACACGCTGCCCAATCATCGAGCGTGGCCGGATCTTCCCGCGTGCCGGCGAGCAACCCCAGACTCTGGTTGAGGTCGTCGAGTTTCTCCTGCACGCTCTTGCCACCGTAGCGCCGGTAGAGATCCAACAACAGCTCCCGGTTCAGATGGGCCGGATTGTAGTTCTCCAGCGCTTTGGGGTTGCGCTTTTCCCAACGGGCGATAATACCCGCGTACAAATCTGCCGCCCACCCAACCCCGCTTTCGAGGAAGCCGAACTTCAACGTGGGAAACCGCCGCGTCACACCACCAAAGAGCAGCGCTTTACAGACTGCCTCACCAGCCGCCGCAAAGTGACCGGTGTGATTGTACATATAGTTCGAGGTGGTGCGGCTGCCCCAGCCCATAGCCGGCGAGTGAAAGGTGGGGGGAACTTTCAACTCGACGCATTTCTCCCAGACTGGATCATAGTCATAGGCACTATCCAGGCAGAAGGTGTCCAACCAGAACGCGTACAGGAGCGCATCCGGATTTTTGCGGGCAGCGGCAGGAATGGGACGTTGTACGTGTCCTGCCATCATAATGGCCTTCAACCCTAGCTCGCGGACGACATACTCGAGCTCGTCAATTGCCTCCCGAGGGGTATGCATGGGGATGGCAGCTGCTGGCGTCATCCGGTCGGCATACTCGCAAAAGTAGTCCGCGCAGAACCTGTTCAGTGCCCGGCAGGTGGCTCGCCGCAATTCTTCGTTCTCAATGTGAGGCAAGGAGAGCCCGAGGGTGGGATACAGCACTGTAAAGTCGAGGCCAATGTCGTCCATGCGCTCGTGCAGGAGTTTCGGCAAGACCGCAGTCGCACGATCTAACGTATTCTTGGTCGGCAGCGCCCACCAGGGTGACCGTGTGGCCCGCTGATCGCGACGTTCTTCCGGCGAGAGGCGATACCAGCGCGACAGCCTGCCCCAACTGCCGGTGTTGCGTTCGTCGGAGAGAAAGCGGTCCACCATGGTTCGCCCGCCGACTTGCCGCAGGGAATCGAGGAACCCCGGTTCGAACTCGATCATGTGTCCGTCCGAATCGATGACTGGATGGTTGAGACGGGCACGCACGGTAGCAGACTTAGATAAATGTGTCGTTGCCATGAGCGGCTCCCTCCTTTTCCTTCACTGCGTGTGAATAACTCGTCTGCAGCGAGATGCTTAGCATGCCCGACCCATACTGTAGAATTGCTCATTCGGCCGCATGGCGATCAGGTGCGCCATGCGGTTGGACAAGGCAAAAAAAGACGCAATCCCCCCGATATCCCAAATGTCTTCGTCGTCAAATCCGTGCGCCCGTAACCGGGCGAAGTCCTCTTCCTCAAGCTGTTGCGGGTGCAGGGCGACCTTTACCGCGAAGTCCAGCATGGCACGCTGACGGGGAGTAATATCGGCCTGGCGATAGTTCACCGCCACTTGATCAGCGAGGAAAGGATTCTTGGCATAAATGCGCAAAATCGCCCCGTGTGCGATCACGCAGTAATGACAATCATTGGCACTGCTGGTGGCCACGACGATCATCTCGCGCTCGGCTTTTGACACACGACTCTCCCTGAGCATGAGGGCATCGTGATACGCAAAGAAGGCACGAAATTCGTCTGGCCGGTGCGCGAGCGCCAGGAAAACGTTGGGAATGAAGCCCGCTTTTTCTTGCACAGCCACGATACGGGTGCGGATATCCTCCGGTAGGTCTTCCAGTCTGGGTATCGGATAGCGACTCACAGGTTTCTCTGTCATATCGGCTCCCCTTTCTTCTCTCTTGTTTTATGACGTGCGTTGTTACGCTATGCAAGGAGTCCGACTTTCCTTCTCTTCTTGTCATATGGTGCGAGAACTCAAACTAGTTCGCCTTCACTTGCGCCACAGGTGGTTCGACCCGCAAGGGAATGTCGAACGGAACATCAGTGGGAACATAACACTCACTGTCTGTACAGGCCTGATACTGTAATACCCCTCGCAGGCGATACTCTCCGGCTGCTACACCCCGTTTCAAAAAAAGGTTCCCTTCAATCACAATGGTTCCAGTGTAGACCGGGAGGGTTTCGTTCAGCACGGCAATATGAAAGGGCTGTGGTGGAGGAAAACGGAGCTGTGGTTCGAGCAACCAGTCGGTCGGTTCAAAGCGCAGCGTAGTTGGTCGGTACCCCTCCGGTACCTCGGGACCATTAATATGCAGGTCTGGATTGATCTCAAGCTGCGCTTGGAGCAGGATATTCTGCCCTGGCCGGATGACCTGAGAGGAGATACGCAGGGTGAGATGGAGGTCTTCTGTCTCGATTTGCAGATGGCCATTTTCGGGAATGAGGTGTCGTTGTTGCATAAGGAAACTCGCGGCGGTGGTGCGGTTGGTGTGATCCACCACAAACGATTTGGCCTGTACCCGGCCGGTGTGGTCAAGCACATAGGTGCCTGGGAACGGGACTCCGTACAGAAACGTGCCTTCTGGCATGTTGGGGTTGAACAAGCCGAAGCGGCGGATGACCTGACTATTCGTGTCACTCAGCAAGGGATAGGTAATGCCGTAGGTCGTGGCAAAGCGGTGAAGAACCTCGGGCGCATCATAACTGATCGCGGCGATATTGAGCCCTTGGGCCTGGCACAAAGCCAAACTTTCTTGCAGCTCGACGAGCTGCGAACGGCAGAACGGTCACCAGTCGGCACTGCGGTGAAACACCAGGACCAGCCCATGCGAACCTAACAAGTCTGCCCGGCTGCAGAGACGACCGCTCGCATCTGCCAGGGTAAAGTCAGGGACGTGTTCCCCAATAGCAGGGCCAGTTTGCACGTTGGCGTCTTGGGCGCGAATCAACTCCGCGAATTCTTCCGGGGTGAGTTGCCCAGTCTCACGTCGCTTCTGCAAAAGGGTACGGAGGATCTCTTTCGTCTCCCTCATCATGCGCTCCTTTCTCACTCACAACCCTCCCCGTTCAGATCTTCACGGTGGCTTTTAGCAAAGCCAGTTCTTCAGTAGACTGTGTGGTCCAGCGATACGCTTGGACCAGAGGGGAGTCAACTCCGCTGTCCTCGTCGGCTGGTATTGCCGTGGCCTCAGACTACGTTCGCCCTCACTGTTCAACCACATGGTAAAAAAGGTCTTTACTGCCCACGAGCCCATTGGTATCTGCGATCTTGACGGTCAGGCGATGAGACCCAGGCGGGAGCTTTGCTTTGTTCGCTTTGATCCCGACTGCCGTCACCTCGCAGTATTTGCGAATACGGTCGGTAATGTCGATCTCAAGCCACCCGTAGAGGACGTGCAGCGAATTCACGTCCACCTGCCGGCCCTCCTGGGGAGTGAAACGAATGTCAATGCTGACTGGCACAGTAATAGCGCTCAGGTCTTTGGGGGCAACGACCTCGATGGTGGGAGCCCCCGCCGGTGACACCGGCCGGGACTCCCGCGCCTGTCCTTCGGCCCGTTCCCGCGTGTGCTCCTCTGGAGTCACGAGATGGAATTCTTCACTTGCCGTTGCAGAGGCGAAACCAGCCGCTATACAGACGACAGTCAAGAGCAGGACCGTTCCCGTTTTCATTATGCTTTGAGCCATGCTTTTGTTCCTCGATGCTCGTCTCTTTTTTCTTTCCCCCTCAGCTTTTCTGGAGCATTCTTTCTGTGATCCGTTCTGCTTTGGCAAGGGGGGCTAGTCGAGAGGCGTCGCGGACTGACATACATATGTTCACGGTGAGAGCACAGGAAAAGATTTGCGAAGTATGAGGGAAAAAGAGAGATGCCAGGGCACGGGAACAGCAATACCGCCTCATTCATGCCACGCTGCGCATGGGCAAAACACGCATTAGCGATCCGCTACCATGACGAAGAATGGGGGGTGCCAGTTCATGACGACCGTCTCCTTTTCGAGTTTCTTGTGCTCGAAGGCGCCCAGGCCGGCCTCAGTTGGGACACCATTCTCAAAAAACGTGAACAGTATCGTGTGGCATTCGACAACTTCGCCGCCGCGAAGATTGCTCGGTATACACAGGCAAAAATCGAGCAACTGCTTGCTGATCCTGGCATTGTCCGCAATCGACTCAAAATCGCTGCCACCATCCACAATGCCAAGGCTTTCCTTGCGGTTCAGGCCGAATGGGGGAGCCTTGATGCCTATATCTGGCAATACGTCGGGGGGAAACCCAAGCAGAATGTCTGGCGCTCGATGACGGAGGTTCCTGCTCGCACTTCCGAATCCGATGCAATGAGCAAGGATCTCCAGCGACGTGGATTCAAGTTTGCGGGCTCGACTATCTGTTATGCATTTATGCAGGCCATTGGTATGGTCAATGACCACACGATTGATTGCTTCCGTTACCAGCAAATCGCCCTGGGCAATACTTGAAATATCTCCTTGAAGGGTCAAAAATCCTCGGAAAAAGAATGGCGAGATACTCCTTTTGGTGGTACGAAAGACCTTCTCTAGAACGTTGATTGATGCGGCTCGTCGTGGTACCGTAGCTAGGCCGGGCGATTCCGCGAAGCAGAAAGAGGTAACGCTATACAACCGCGTGAAACCTTACTGTGTGAGTGTGCAGGGAGAACGTTATGGACTATGGGTCAGTTCCTTCGCCAATCAGGGGTGGTGGCGGAAGGAGAACGGAAAATCGTCTGCCCCCAGAGGCCATGGGTGTGATCTCCTCAGCTGGAAACTCACTGCTTGTTGGTGAGCATCCGTTGATTGCCAAAATTAGGGCCGTCGTTCTGCGTGTGGCAGGGACTGACGCGACGGCGTTGATTACTGGAGAAAGTGGCACAGGGAAAGAACTCGTGGCACGCGAACTCCATGGGTTAGGGTCACGGGCGGGAGAAGCGTTTGTTGCGGTCAATTGCGCCGCGCTTCCCAGTGAGTTGTTGGAAAGCGAATTGTTTGGCCATGCGCGGGGGTCGTTCACGGGGGCCGTGACCGCACGCAAGGGCATGTTTCAGCTTGCCCATGGTGGGACGATTTTTCTCGACGAGATCGGCGAGATGCCGCTGGTGCTCCAAGCGAAACTCCTGCGCGTGCTACAAGAACGGGTTATCTGGCCAGTGGGAACGGAACATTCGATCCCAGTCAATGTGCGTATTGTTGCCGCAACCAATAAAGACCTGCGGACGCAAATCCAAACCCATGCCTTTCGAGAAGATTTGTTTTATCGGTTGCAGGTCGTCCCGATTCATCTGCCACCGCTACGGGCACGGCGATCCGATATTCCGTTGTTGGTGAACTATTTTCTCGACAAGGCGAACCAGCGCTACCAGCGTCAGGTACAGCTGACGACCGAGGCAATAGTCTGGCTTTGGGAATATGATTGGCCAGGAAATGTGCGGGAGGTTGAAAATCTCGCGGAACAACTGGTCATTCTTGCCAGTGGGAACCAGATCTCACCTGAGGACCTGCCGGCCCATATCGTCTCAGCGGTGACCACGCGGCACCTCATTCCCCCTCTGTTGCCGGACGAGGATGATCTCGATATCACCCGTGCGGTGGAAGCGCTTGAGCGGCGTTACATCGAGAAGGCGCTGACTCGAGCGAACGGCAATAAGAGTATGGCAGCTCAGCTACTCAAATTGAACCGGACCACCTTTCTTGCCAAATTACGGCGTATTTATGGGGACGGAGCGCACATGCCCCCTGAACGTCCGGAAACAAACGATGCGGCAACCACCGAATAACCGCGGCTGCGAGAGGGGAAGTGGCTCCTAGCCGGGAGCGCTCAGGTTGAGGTCCCCACTCCCTTAATGGGAGAGGAGAAAAAGAGGATGCTTCGTCATCCAGATCTTGGGGCGCCTTCTCTATAGGCGCGGGGCTTCGCTCGCAACGCCGCTGCAGTCGCTCACAGAACAATCACAATCTTGCCGAAGTGAGCCGCACTGTCGATATAGGTGAACGCGGCCGGCGTATCCGCAAAGGGAAACACGCGATCAATAACCGGGTGCATCTAGTGGAGCGCGATAGCACGGTTCATCGCCTCAAACATTTCGCGTGAGCCAACATAGATGCCTTGTAGCCGAATGCTTTTCAGGAGCACTGGCAAGGGGCTGGTTTGACCGCCAATCCCCGAAAGGATGCCAATCAAGCTAATCGTCCCACCTACCCGGCTCGCTCGTAAAGACTTCTCCAGGGTCCCGGCACCGCCCACCTCCACAACATGGTCGATGCCAACCCCATCGGTGAGCTCGAGCACGCGCCGGTCCCAGTCTGGCACGGTTTTATAGTTGATGCCGTCCGAGGCACCTAGCTGTCGAGCGCGTGCTAATTTCTCATCGCTGCTCGAGGTGATAATGACACGGGCACCCGTCATGCTGGCGAACTGCAGCGCAAAGATGGAGACACCACCCGTTCCTGACGCAACCGATGATGTTTCTCTCGTGTATTTGTCCGTACCGCTTGATCCCTTCAGTCCTCCTCTTCAATTCTTCTTTCAAATCGCGTAAGACAGGGAACACTGTTGGGGAACCACGAGACGGGAGGCCGCTATGGCAATTACCAAAGAGTTGGCGCTTGATGCTACGCAAATCGAGGACATCCTGTTGACCGAGTGGAACATGCGCATTGCGACGGTTGGACCTGGACGGCGCATCAACCTGACGCCGATGTGGTTTGGCTGGGCCGGCGGGAAAGTCTATACCTATGCGCGGGGACAGAAAGTCATCAATCTACGACGCAATTCCACCTGCACAATCCTGGTCGATCGTCACGAAACGTTTCCTGAACTGCAAGGTATCATGATGTTAGGAACGGCGGTTGTGCTGAAGGATGCTACGGCCGAAAAAGCGGACCCCCACCTGACTGACGTGCAAGCCCAAATGGGGAAGAAATACAATGGCGGTCATGGGCATCCACCGGTAGATAACCCTCCTCCCTTTACGGCTACAGCGGCGGGCTCAACCCGCCGCTGGATCGTCTTCACCCCGGAAACAATCGTCACCTGGGACAATTTTAAGTTGGGGAATCTCGGAGAGAGACGGAACCGGCACGGTACCTGACCCGTCATCACCGCTGGGTTTCTACGCTCCGTCCAGGTGCACCTTGCGCCTTTTGAAGAGCCAGCGGCCATTGTGTTTTACCAGGTCATCTTGGTATTCACCGGCGATAACAACCTTGGTCCCTCCCTCTTTGGTCGTTGAGGTCATCATGAGGAAACAACGGGAGCGAGCCTCGTTCCCATTCACCTCAGTGAGAATATTGGTCACGTAGTGACGCAGATTCGGTGTTGTTGCTGTCAACGCTTTAACGTCGTTCGTAAACCGTTCCAGTTCTGCACGGGCCGCATAGCAACCAATCATGCCGTCGAAAATACCGTCAGGAGCGAAACAATCAGCCCACCCCTGAAAATCATCGTGGTCAATAGCGAAATTATAACGCGCGATCAGTTCGGCAATTTCCACTTTCTCACGAGCAATATCATCGTGTGTCATAAAGGTTCTCCTTTTTACCTGGCATGTTTCTCAGTATGACCTCTCTCTTCACCCTTTCCTGCTCTCCCACAGGCAAGGGAAAGGGTAGCCGCTGTACGTCCCCCATCAGCGGTGCACTCTAGCACATTTTTTATTGACAAAGCATGCCGCCAAGAAGTATAGGGCGAGAAGAAGCACACAATCGAACCCACTAAGGAGGGACAGTAATGGCCTACGTGCAGATCATTGGTGGATTATTCTTGCTTTCCACTTTTCTGGTCGGATGTGAAAGGAGTCCTCAAGAACCCACGCAGCCCCAGGAACAAGAGGAGTCCCAAGAGACACCGCCACCCCCCTCTCAAGAGATGCCACGAGAACCTGCGCCACCAGCACCCGAAGAAAGCCCGCAAGCCGCTCCGCTGACAGAAGAACAGAAGCAGGCTCAGGAAGAAGCACGTCGAAAACTAGAAGAACGTGGGCTTGAGTTTACCGCTGCGGTCTTTTTGAAGCACGCGGAAAATGGCAATGCGGCTGTAGTTGAGGAATTTCTTGCTGCAGGAATAGACCCCAATGTGAAAGATGGGCACGGCTGGACTGCCTTGATGTGGGCAGCCGATAATGGTCACCTCGAAATCGTGAAGGTCCTGCTGGAAGGCGGTGCCGACGTCAATGTGAAAGATACTCCGGGCAATACGGCGCTGACATGGGCGGCTGGAAAGGGAAACCTGGAGATCGCCACGATCTTGGTAGAGCGGGGAGCCGATGTCAACGTGGAGAACGAGAGTGGCGGAACTCCGTTGACGGCAGCGGATCTGTATCGTCACACTGCCGTGGTCGAGTTTCTCATACAGAAAGGGGCAAGGGATACACGACGCTAACGAAATCGCGCGGGAGTTTGGTCCACTCCTGGGACTGTTCCTCTCATTCTCAACTGGCATGCAGAAGGGGTAGGAAGAACTCCCTTTTATTACCTCGGGACTGGGTAGTAACGACTTCAGTCGTTCGTGTAGTAACCAGCGTAGTAACGACTTCAGTCGTCCTTTGACGGTGGAAAGCCTGAAAGATACACGGGGGCTGCAATCGGACAGCTCTCGTGTGATATAATTGTTTTGGACGCAGTTGGTGAACCACGAACGGGCAGCGCAAAAGGGCTGTTCTGGTTCATGCCAAGGTCAATATGAGGAGGCGGGGTGTGGTATGGATCTCTTTGATGCGTTGATCCTGTTGGGGTTAGTGACCGTGGCGTACGTGATTCTCTCTCGGGCGACACGCTAACCAAAAGAGTAGAAGCGGAATTTCCCGGAGGAGCGGCCACGGAGGGCCGCCCCTCTTTGAGAGTAGGAGTGTGTTTACTGATCCGCTCCGACGATCCGCTCCCCACGATAGCTCTTGGCCAAAATCTCGATGGGGTTAAGAGGCCGGCGACCGATCCCTTGCTGGATCTGAATAGCAGCCAAGGGACAGTCAGAGCACGTCACATCAGGTTCAGTGTTGGTGATCTCTCTGAAGGCGCGGCCACCCCATTTCAACGAGGCCTCGAAGTTTTCTTTCTTCATGGCCCAGGTCCCGTCATGGCCTGAGCACGACTCGATGACCTCAACGGTCGTGTTGGGCAGCAGGGCGAGAACATCGCGTGTTTTATAGCCAACGTTTTGGGCGCGCAGATGACACGGCATATGATACGCGACCTTCCCAGCGCCAGTCTTGAATTCCCGGTTCAGCTTTCCTTGCGTGGCCAGTGCAGCCAAGAATTCAGTAGGGTCGGTGGTTTTGGCTGCTACTGCTTTGGCTTCCTCGGTGCCAAGAAGCCGGGGATATTCCACTCGAATCATCTGGGAGCAGGTCGGATTGGTCGCCACAATAGTTCTTCCCGCGGTGATATGGCGAGAGAGGGTGGCAACGTTCTTCCGCGCTGCGGCAATGGCGTTGTCCATATCACCATTATGCCAGGCTGGCATACCACAGCACTGTTCATAGGCAAACGCCACCTCTACTTTGTTGCGCGCCATCACCTCCAGGGTGTCCATGCCGAGGCCGGGCGCATTGTAATTGACAAAGCAGGTAGAAAAGAAAGCAATCTTCGCCACTGGTTCTCCGTCCGGGTTCTTCCACGATGAGCGATACCGTGCGGCAAAGGTTTTCCACGCGAACGGTGGAAGCATCTTATCCTTATGGATACCCAGGGCGCCTTCCATGAATTGGCGGTGGACTTTGCTCTCGTTGGCCCAGTTAGCCAACGGAGCAGTCCATGAACCGATTGCCCCCATGAGGTCCGGATTACCGAGCACCCGATCTCGC
>CAZCWX010000125.1:0-5418 GCA_964502465.1 uncultured Enterobacteriaceae bacterium
GATGTTGCTGGGGCCAGGGTAGATGAAGAGGCAGCCAGTACGCCGATAAAGCCCCAGAAGAGCACCACCTGGCGAGACAAGAGGAGGGGGTGCCCGGTAATCGCGGTAGCGAGATAGCCAAGAGCGCCAATGGCAAGGATACGATTAGGGAGACCCGCTGGTCGCGCATTCAGCAGTGCCGGACGCAAGTTGGCCCAGGCAAGCCAGAGGAAACTGAATACTCCCACCACCCCTACCTCAGCGGCGAGTTGCAGAAAATAGTTGTGCGCATTTTCAAAGGCCGGCTGCCAACCGACATCATCGGTTGTCTGGTAGCGACCAAGATTTTGATACAGCAGCCCCGGCCCCATGCCAAAAAGGGGCCGCTCAAGGAAAGCGCGGGTCGCAGCTAACCATACGGTCTGACGGTATTGCTGGAAATGTTCAACCAAAAACTCTGGATTGGCGGTTTGTATGGTGAGGTGCTGCAGCCGTCGCCATTCATAACCTTTACCTGTTGTTTTCAATCCCCAGCTTGTGAGCGTTAGCGTGATCGTTATCAGGACGATGACAGCCCCTGCGACAAGCGGCAACCGTCTACGCTCTATCGAGAGGCAAGTCAGCGTTATGCTCACCACCAGGGATGCAATAAGTGTCACCCTTGACCCGGTAAGGAAGATCATCACTGCTGTGAGCAGGAGAGTGAGGAGGGCCACTCCTTTCAGGAGGCGGTGACGCTCTCCTATGAAGATTGCCCCCGCGACAGCCAGGGTGAGGATCAGGTATGATCCATACGAGTTGACATCGTCGAACAATGATTCTATGCGAGGCCAAAAGCGACCATGGCGGTGAAGCCATATCCATATGCCATACACTGCGGTAACACAGGCTCCACCGAGCCAGGCAAACCAGACAAGGCGCACCTCTTGAGAGGTTGTGACGGCGCACTTCACAAGCCATATCCACACGGGAACGGAGAGCAGGAGAAGGCTAGCACGCAACACGTGTTCTGGTGCGAGCTGATCCATGAAGGGCAGCGACTGCCACAGCATTGCCAAAAGAGTAGAAAAGAGGCTCGGCCACTCCAGCCAGTTGCCCCAGTTGTGGAAGAGTGCTACCCCAAGTGAAGCACTGATAGCTGCGATGTAAAAGCGTGCAGCCGGATGCGCCGTTTGTGTCTTCCCTCCGTTCCACGCCAGTCGCACCAAGATCCCGCCCCATACACCGAGGAATACTGGTTCGATCCAAAAGATCCCAACCTGATGGTGCAACGCTAAGGTTCCGTGTAGAAAGAAGGAGGCGATTCCATCGACTAACGGAGCAAGCGCCAATACCGTTGCGACCCCGAGAACAGGCGAGAGCACACTCAGAGTGAAAGGGACAGCCATGAAGGAAATCAGCAGGAACCAGGGCTGGTCCGCGTTCAGATAGGACCAGGCAACAAGGCTTAGCAGGCAAATCAGCAGAAACAGCCAAGCCCGACAGAACGTAAAGGAGGCTGGCAAAGTCAGCGCCGGCACGAAGACATTCACAGCGCCTTGCTTTTACTGTCTCTCTGTACCTCTGTCAAACCATAGACCAGTGGCTTTTCTGCCCCGCTACAGACGCATCATAGGAAGCAAAATCTAACGTTCAGTAAAGAGGAAGACAGGTACGTCACCTCTCGGTTGCGTCAGACAGCACAAGCCGCTAAAGAAAGGACGCGATGTGGAGGGAGTGCCGCTGTTGCGGGAACACACGTGCCGATTCTGGAGACGACTATTACAGGGATTGTAGTGAAGCCGACGAGTTATGCTTCTCTCACAAACAACAGCTGATGAGATAAGAGTGAGCCAGAGGGAGAGCAAATCGATGAAGCAGAGGGAGTGTTGGTTGAGAGACTGGAACAGGAGCTGGCTGTATGTCAGTGTCGTTGTGGTGACCCTGCATCTTGCTGCCTGCGAGCAGCCACAAGCACCGAAGACACCGACTGAGACACCTGCTCCCCTTGCCCAGCCCGGTCAAGCCCTGGGAACAGCATCGCTCAAGCAGTTTGCCCACGAAATTAGTGCCACTACTCCATTGGAGACCATACGGGTCAATGAGAGGGTGACAATGCCTTTGACCGTTAAGAATATCAGTCAGGAGCCCTGGCCTGCCACAGGGGAGAAGCCAGTGTACGTATCCTATCGCTGGGTCGACATGATGGGCAGAGGTGTAGGCCCGACTATCCCTACGCGGTTACCGCATCATGTGGCACCGGGCGAGTCGGTCTTGCTTGAGGCAACCATTCAAGCCCCGGTCGAGGTTGGGGAGTACATCCTGCGGCTCACACTGGTACAAGAAAACGTCGCCTGGTTTGACCAGCGTGGCGCGCAACCCCTGAACCTTCCGGTCATTGTCACAGCCAGCGAGACTGCAGGTAGGGAAACCAAGGAGTAGGCAACCACCGCATTGGTGGCGTTGAGCGCGTCTTGGATGGATGTCACCACGGCAACACTCACCCCGATGATTCGGAAGTCTGCATGCTCCCCAATTTTTTAATCGCGGGTGGTGCGAAATGTGGCACCACCTCCCTCGCTAATTCACTAAGGAAACATCCTGAGATCTTCATATCGAAGATAAAGGAAATCAACTTTTTCCACGCAGATGTGTACTGGAAGAAGGGGCTCACTTGGTACAAGAGGTATTTTGATCGGGCAATCAATACCCGTAGTATCGGGGAGGCATCGCCCCTGTACATGGTCTCAAAGACTGCTTGTCAACGCATTCAGCAAACGATTCCTACAGTCAAATTACTCTTCCTCCTACGAAACCCCATTGCCAGGGCGCATTCTGACTTCTGGTATAGAAAACGCCTGGATTTTGAGGAGCGTGAATTTCTCGAAGTGCTCTCAGAGGAGGCGCGACAGCAAGACGAGGAAAGCATAGAAAAAGCAATACGCGAAGCTCCTTTGGGGCACTATCGGCCCTATGTGATCTACCCCGGCTATTACACGCGGCACCTCAAGACTTATCTTGACCACTTCCCTCCAGAGCAGATTCTCATCCTCCTGTTTGATGACCTGGTGCACCACCCCAGGAAAACGCTGGACACCATTCAAGATTTTCTGGGGGTGCACCGATGGGAGCTGAGCATTGAGAAATACAATCCGAGCAAAGTGCCCCGGAGTATTTTGTATCTTCGCCTCCTGAATCGCTTGCGCAGTCATCATTCTTTCTTGAGGAAGATTTTTATGGTGCATATCACGACCAGAGAACTATGGTCATCTCTGGGGGAAAGATTGGTTGCGATCAACCTGCAAGAAGCACCCAAGCCGCCACTGCAGGAAGAGGAGTACGCGCTGCTTGTCCAGATTTTCGAGCCGGAGATCAGGGATTTATCCAGATTATTGGGCAGAGACCTGCACCATTGGCTTGACAGAGCGAAGATATGACAGTTGCTAGGTCCGACTCTTTGGGGTGGAGTGAAACAGAAGGAGTTTTGGGAAGGGGTGGTGTTATGCGGCTGCCACTGGTATCGATTGTGATTCCGGCCTACAACGGCGGGCGGTATCTCAGAGAGTCGGTGCAAAGCGTGCTCAACCAAGACTATGCGAACATTGAGCTTTTGGTGCTGGATGATGGTTCTACCGACAACACCCGCGACATTCTCCACAGTTATACCAATCAGTTTTACTGGGAGAGCCACGCCAACATGGGCCAGGCCAGCACCCTCAATAAGGGGTGGCGCAAGGCCAAGGGTGAGATCCTTTCCTACCTCAGCGTCGATGATACTCTTGAGCCGCACGCGGTCCGTGTTGCCGTGGATCACCTGGTGAGGTATCCCGAGGTTGTGCTGGTTTATGGTGATTTCGCCCTGATGGATGCGGAGAGCCACACGTTTCGCCATGTGCGCACCCCAGATTTTCATTACGTAGATATGGTGGCGAATTTTGTGTGTCAGCCAGGGCCGGGTGTATTTTTTCGCCGTGATGCCTTTGAGGCTGCAGGCGGTTGGAATAGCTCCTTGCGGCAAGTGCCTGATTATGAGTACTGGCTACGCCTGGGCTTGCGGGGCACCTTCCTGCACCTTCCCCAGATCCTTGCCCGGTTTCGCGTCCATGAACACTCACTCTCCTATGCGGAGCGCAGCGTCGAAAGGGCCGAAGAATGTGTACGCGTGATACGCGAATATTTTCAGAGAGACGATCTTCCTGTTGAGGTACGGGCGGTGGAGCGGCAAGCATACGCCAGTGCACACCTTGTCGCTGCCCAGGCTCACCTGCGTGCAAGAAGGTATCGACGCATGGCTACTCAGCTGAGCCAGGCCTGGCAGTGGCGGGCACGAACTGTGCTTTCCGTGCGCGCTTGCCGGTTATTGGGCAATGGCGTGCGATTTCGCCTCCGCCGTTGCCTGAGACCGCGGTTAGTATGATGCTGACACGGATGAGGGCGGTGATCGCAGGACAAGTGGGAGGCTACCGCTGGGAGCTGCTTTCCAGTACCGCGATTGCCCTTGCAGTGCGAATATTTGGTGCCGGCACCCAGTTTGCCTTTACGCTAATGCTGGGGCGGTTGCTCGGTGCTCAAGGGACCGGGTTGTATGCGCTGGCACTTTCGGTCTGTACCTTCGGCTCCATTCTGGGCCGCGTCGGCATGGACGTGTCGATTCTGCGCTTTGTGGCAGCGCACCGTACCCAGGAACACTGGTCACGCCTGCGGCATGGCTGGCGGACCATGATCGGCTATGCGTGTGTCTCCAGTTGTGTGGTTGCCGGAGTGTTGTTCGTCTTCGCCCCTTATGTGGCGGAACGGCTATTTGCCGAGCCAGGCCTGGCAGGTCCACTCCGGTGGATGCTGCTGAGCATCGTGCCGTTCGGCTTGCTCAATCTTCTCGCCGAGTCCTTACGAGCTGTGCAGCGTATTGGCGACGCGTCGCTTGTGCAGGCGGGACTGGTGCCGGGATGTTCCGCGATCTTTTTTGGGTTATTGTATCGCTTCGGTTTCGGTGTCGAAGGCGCCGTTTTGGCTTATGTGGGAGCTACGGTGCTCGTGTGTATCCTGGCGTACCATCTGTGGCTACAGGCGATACCCGGGCTGGCGCAGACCCCGGCCCGAGATGGGCCAACACCAGGGGAGATTTTATCGGTATCCATGCCGATGGCGTGGATTTCCATCTCCTTGGCAATCAGGAGTTTGATCGACACCGTCATCCTTGGGTATTTCCGGCCTGCAGCTGAAGTGGGCGTTTATAGTGTGGCTGTTCGTGTGTCTCTGCTGATCACCTTCATGCCCGTGGCAGTAGCCAGCTTCTCAGCCCCAAAGTTTGCGACCCTGTATCAGCAGGGTGCGTTCGTTGCCATAGAGAAACTGGCCCAATCCGGTACGAAACTCGTGCTGTTGCTCGCCTTGCCTGTGCTGCTCGTATTTTTCCTTGCGCCTGCAGCGGTCTTACAACTTTTTGGCGACCATTTCCGT
>CAZCWX010000126.1:0-7966 GCA_964502465.1 uncultured Enterobacteriaceae bacterium
AATCAATCTTCCCGACCCCTCGTTAACCTTAAAGCGAGTGTTCCATAGGTAAACTTGCACCGAGCCCTCGATAGTTGCTAACGCACCGGCAAATTCATAACGCGCAAATGGCTTTGCACCTCGCGCACGCCCTTGAGGTCCTTCACCATTCTCTCAACCGCCCTTTTCTCGGTCTCGTTAGCGACCACACCCATCAAAACAATCGTCCCATTGCGCGCGTGTATGTCCACGTCAACGTCGCGGGTGGGCCGGTGAGCTTTCAGTCTCGCCCTAATCGCCGACGCCATGGCTAAACTATCAAGCTTGCGTTTTGACTCTTCAGTGGCTTGATACTCGATCCTTCGGGCAAGTTGTTCGATCAACTCCGCCCCTGCTTGCACGGAAACTTTTTCAGTATTCAGCACCAGGTCGTAGAGATCGGGGGATTTCCAGTCTACGCCATATAGATGCGCCATTCGCTCGCCGCGCTCCAGGTCATTTTCTTTCACCATTTGCAACGCCTTTTCTCGACTGATATGCATCATTTCCGCCACACAACCTGCTCTGACTTCTTCTGGGGCCGTCACCCGAACGCGGATCGCATGGCCGACCTCGCGCAAAAGCAACGTCGACCATCGTCCGATCAAGATTACGTTGTCGCGCTGCGCAGCCTTGTAGACCTGTGCTTGGACAAAGGCCTGATAACGGCGATAGTCCCCCTGCAAGCGCTCGAGAAATCCCGGCGCCTTTTCCACCACTCGGATCAAACGTTCTTCGACGACTTCATAGTCCCGCGCGGCCTGGCTCGTGATCTCCTGGTAGATATAAGCGTAGCCCAGCTTGTCGGCGACCGCGGTGCCAATGACGGTTCCCAGACTGCCGAGCTCGCGAGACATGGCAATGATGGGCATGTTCCTCCCTTTCTCACCCGCCTCCTTGAGGCACCCAGAGTCGGTCTCTCATCCAGGGCAAGAACAGACGGAGGGTCGGGAACATAAAAAGGAAGATCGCGATGATGGTGCAAACGGCGGCGATGGGGCGGGTAAAGAAGATCATCGCCGAGCCTTGGGACATAATAAAGCTCTGGCGCAGAGAGGTCTCCGTCATGTCGCCGAGCACCAGAGCGATCACCAGCGGAGCCAGCGGAATCTGCAGCTTCTTAAAAACGTATCCGACGATGCCGAAGAACAGCATCAGCCAGACATCAAACATGCGGTTGTTGACGGCATAGGCGCCGACGGAGCTCACCAGGACGATGACGGGCGCCAGAATGGCGTACGGTATTCTCAAGATCATGGTAAACAGAGGGACGAGCAGAAGGCACATCGCCAAGGCGATGACATTGCCGAGGTACATACTGGCGATCAATCCCCAAACAAATTCCGCTTGCTCCGTGAACAGCAAAGGCCCAGGCTGTAGACCCCAGATGTAAAGCCCTCCCAGCATGACGGCGGCGGTGGGACTGCCGGGAACGCCCAGTGTGATCAACGGCAACAGGGAACCGATGCCGGCCGCTTGTGCCGCCGATTGTGTGGACAGCACCCCCTCGGTTACGCCGGTGCCGAATTTCTCCGGATAGCGCGAGTACTGCTTGGCCATGCCGTACGCCATAAACGACGCCGGCGTCGCGCCCGTGCCGGGCAGAACGCCAACCCAAAACCCAAGGACTGTTCCCGTTAACCAGGTCAACCAATTTCGATAGATGTCGCCTATCGTAGCGACAACGTCCTTGATCCCGATCTTTCCCTGTTCCCCTTTGAATTCGAGCGACTCCTCGGCGGAGGAAAGAATCTCGCCGATGCCGAATAGGCCGATGCAAACAGTGACGAAGTTAAACCCGCTCAGGAGAGCGATGGAGTCGAACGTTAGCCGCGGCGTGCCGGTGACAATATCGAGTCCTACCGACGCCAGCAGGAACCCGATGATGGCGGCGGTCAAATTTTTCAAGGCGGAGCCCCCGCCGAGGCCGACAAAAGTGCTGAACGCCAACAGCATTACGGCGAAATATTCAGGCGGTCCGAACCGCAGAGCCAATTCCGCCAGCGCGGGGGCAAAAAAGGTGAAGAGGACGATGGAAAACAGCGATGCGAAAAAGCCGCCGACGAAGGCGATGGACAGCGCGTAGCCGGCTCGCCCCTGCTTGGCCATGGGATAACCGTCAAAGGTCGCTGCTACCGACCAGGGTTCGCCGGGGATGTTAAACAGGATCGACGTGATCACGCCGCCGAAGAGCGCACCCCAGTAGATGCTGGTGAGAAATATAATCGCCGACGTTGGACTCATGACGAACGTCAGCGGCAGCAGAATCGCTACGCCGCTGGTGCCGCCCAATCCCGGCAGTATGCCGATGACGATGCCCAAGAAAACACCGGCGGAGGCGACGAGCACGTTGTAAGGAGTGAGGGCGACTCCGAACCCCATGAAGAGGTTAGCTAAGCTTTCCATCCCTGGTATTCTCTGTGTGGGTCAGAATCCGATGTAGGGTTCGAGGAGTCCTTTAGGCAGCGGGACAAGAAACCATTTTTCAAAAACGTAGTAATGGCTGGCAGCAAAAAGAGCCGCTACCAACAGCAACGTCTTCCAAGAAAATCCTCCTACCCAGCGCATAAAGAAAGCCAGATAAACCGCGGAAGCGATATAAAACCCGAGAAACTCCATAAGCAGGATCGCCCCCGCCATGGGAAGAAACACTCGTAAGACATCAGTCCATGACGCGGTGGGAAAAAATCGCTGCCACCGGACAGGGCCATCGAACCAAACCCGGCCGATAGTTATAAGAGAGCAGGCTCCAAGTCCCAGGCCCAGCCAAAAAATAAAAAAGCCCGGCTGGGGGCCTTCGATCCCCCAGCCAAAGCCCAAGCGAAACGATTCGTAGATAACCAGAGCGGAGATCGCGAGCAGGATCGTCGACGTGGTGATCTCGGCGGTGCGCATGTGGAAGCCGTGCTACTTCTTCAGCAGACCGCCTTTTTCCATCAGGTCACGGTGCAGCTTCTCGGCTTCCCCCAGCCATTTAACGTATTCCGGACCGGTCTGCCACGCTGCCTTGAGGGCGTTGTTCGAGAGGTAATCCTTGAATTCCTTGGTATCCGAGACTTTTTTGAGCAGACCCACATACCATTCCACGGCGTCCTTCGGCATGGCCGGAGGCCCGAAGATACCGCGCAGCATGAGATACTGAATGTCCAAACCGAGGGCTTCTTTGACCGTTGGAATCTCACCCCAGCCGGGCGCCCAGGTAAGGCGCTCCGAATCGAAGACGGCGAGCGGTCTGACTCTGCCCGCCTTCCAATGACCCGCGCATTCGGCGGGATTGTTGACCGTCGAGTCCACTTGCTTGCCGACCAGGTTGGTGCAGACTTCTCCGCCGCCTTTGAATGGCACATAGATAAACTTGAGGCCGAGAGCCTGCTCCATCTGCACCGTAATGATTTGATCCTCTTGTTTGGAGCCTGTCCCTGCCATTTTGTACTTACTGGGAGATTTTTTTACCGCGTCGATGTAATCCTTGGCGGTCTTGTACGGGGATTCAGCGTTGACCCAGAGGATGAACTCGTCGAGCGCCAAGCGCCCCAGTCCGGTCAGATCCTTCCAGTTGAACGGCACTCCGGTCGCCAGCGGCGTTGTAAAGAGGTTTGAAAGGGTGATGATGATCGTGTGGGCATCCCCTTTCTTGCCTTTCACATAGGTAAACCCCTCGGCCCCGGCGCCGCCGGACTTGTTGATCGGGACCAGCGGTTGTGGGGATAGTTTGTTTTTTTCGACGATGGGCGCGATGAGCCTTGCCATGACATCAGCGCCGCCTCCCGTGCCCGCGGGAATAATAAACTCGACGGGCTTGGTGGGCTCCCAGGCTAACGCAGCGGGAACTCCGAAGAAGAGGAAAAGAATAACGAGCGCCGGGATCAGGTTACGTAAGCCAATAATCGACTTCATAAAACCTCCTTTTTTACGCTTCACTTCTATACTCGTTCAGAGTCGTCCTTCGATTTTAGCGAGTCTAGGCATTAGCTTCTGCTCAGCTTCTACTCAAATTCATCTCCGGCAGTCAAGGGCCAAGCTAAACAAAGATCTCTGGATTACCCGGCTCCATCGGAGGTTCGGTGCGTGGGGTCCTGATTCTCCCGCCCCAGCCGGTTTTTACTTAGATTCTGTCGATATCTTCCACGACGACTACCGATCGTCTATCAGACTACTCACTATAGACGGCAGACACGTGTGCTCAACGCCTTTCGGCATCTCATATCGATTCAATTGCCGTCGAGGAGATCGCAAAAACGGTGGGACTAGGGAAAACATCATCGGTGAGTTCGGCCTATTTGCTGATGAAGGAGCGAATGTTCAAAGAGAAGGAGCTTGTCCGGAGAGTTCGGAGGATTGAACAATCACTCCAAACAGCAAAAAGCCGACTTGACCCCTTTTCCGTACTGACAGAATTACGTTGCCGTTAACCCCTGTAGAATCACGTTGCTACCACACGTTCAATACGCGTTCTTGACAGGGTTACATTTTTCTGCGAGCATTCGTCCGCCATGCTCCGCAAGACACTCGCCATCTTGCTAGTCGGTTCCTGGATTGTTCTCTCGGTAATCGATATGCTGGAGGATCTGGATCTTTCGAACTATCCCAAGATCCACGCAGCAGAGAGATCCGACTTTGCCGGCTTCGGACGAGCCGCTAATTCCGTTAATAACATCGTCGAAAACGGAACCCGCCACCTCGTAACTTCTGAGGCGAGTCTTATGGCGCCCCCTGCCAAGGGGAACGGCGGCTTTCAGCGGCACGACAAAGAAGCCAAGACGCCTAAAAAAAATCTTAAGGTCTATAAGCTCCATAGCGCCTTTCTCATTTAAGCCTTCCGTCATTCTCCTCTCCTTCTCGCCCGACTTCCGTGGGCGAGCTTTCAGGCAATAATCGTGTGACGTAGCCCGAGCGTAGCGTAGCGACGTTCTCGGAACAAGCCATCGTAAGAAAGGAAAAACCATGGACGGGTTTCCGCTGTGGCTTAAAGTTGTCGTTTACTTAGTTGTGGGGATTGTATTTATTTACCCGGTCATCATGATCGTTAATTCACTTCTCGGCTGAGGGCGCATTGCCGAGCTCTTTTTAACCGCCAAGAATTCATCCGTAGTATATCGGCGACTTGGTTGTGGTCCAGGTGGTCGCGCTTCGCGCCTGGCCCTTCCAGTCGGTCCAAGAGGAGCTTGGCAGTTTGCTGGGCGATAACTCGGTAAGGTCCATGGAACTGGCTACTCCTGCAAGAGACGAGTCTCAGAGCTTTTGCGGTGCCGGTGGAGAGGAATTATGGAAACTGCGCTGTTTCAGGCATCGATTGAAGGTTTTTTCAACCTCATGCATTTCGAAATCTGGTTGGCCATGATGATTGGAGTTGGGATTGGAACATTTACTGCGGTTACCCCTCAAGGGCTCGGCACACCCCTGGTATATGCACTTATGCTGCCGATCGTCATAAAATGGGAGCCGCTTACCGGGATTGCTTTGTTGATAGGAGCGAGCGCTGTGAGCGCTATCTGCGCCGCCTATCTCCCCGTTCTGTTCGGCATTCCTGGGGGCGGCGGCTCCCAGGCGACTGTTTTGGATGCATATCCGATGGGCCGTCGAGGAGAAGCGCGCCGAGCACTGGGCGCGTCCTTTATGGCTGGCGGCTTGGGTGCTCTGATCGGCACCTTCACCTTGGCTCTGGCTATCCCATTGGCTCAGCCTTTGATCTATCTGATGGGCTCCCCTGAACTGGCTGTGATTATTTTTTGGGGTCTGACGATGATTGCGGTCTTAGCCGGGCGTGAACCTCTCAAGGGAATCATTGCGGCATTTTTTGGCCTGCTGCTCTCAACCGTTGGCCAGCAGGCGCAAAGCGGAATTATGCGCTACGTCTTTGAGCCCATGTATTTGTTAGATGGTTTTGCCCTTGGCATCGTCGCCCTGGCTTTGTTCGGCGTTCCCGCCTCGCTCAATCTGGCCCTCACCAAGATGGGCGTCGAAAAGGAACCCGCGCCACTGAAGGGAAAGCTGCTGGACGGCGTCAGAGACACCTTGCGTGAATGGTGGCTGGTTTTGCGCTGCAGTTTCGTAGGTATTTGGGTGGGACTGGTTCCCGGCATCGGTTCTCAGACAGTGGATTGGCTGGCTTACGGGCACGCGGCGCAGAGCTGTAAAGGGGCCAAGGACACCTTCGGCAAAGGCGACGTTCGTGGGGTGATCGCACCAGAATGCGCCAATGATGCCAAAGATGGCGGCGACCTCATGAGCGTCCTGCTGTTGGGAATACCCCAGGGAACGACTACGGCCCTTTTTATCGTCGCTCTGCTCGCGTGGGGATTTCTCCCTGGTCCCGAGATGGTGCGGAAGGATGCCGACATCATCTTCAGCATCGTATGGATACAGGGACTGTCTGGAATCACCGGAACGCTGGTCGGTTTTTGCCTGGCCAACCATCTCGCCAAGCTCGCTCAGGTTCGCTACACGATTATCGTTCCTTTGATCCTGACGTGCGTTCTCTTAGGAGCCTTCAGCACCAACCGCGACCCGCTTGATCTCGTGACAGTGGTGTCCTTTGGTTTTCTCGGGTACTTCATGTGGCGCCTGGGTTATCCGCGGCCGGCCATGATTCTTGGTTTTGTCCTCGGGATCCTGTTTGAGAAATACCTCTATCGTTCAGTAGCGAGTTATGGCTTCACTTGGTTGCTGCGGCCCTCGGTCATCGTCCTGCTGATCCTCGCTTTAGGCACCCTGGCCTTAACCCTCTGGAACCGCCGGGAGACGAAGCCGGAAGTTGAGACACTCCTAGAAAAACCGCGCTTCACGTTGCGATTCCGTCCCGGATCTCTTCTTACGGTTTGCTTGTTGGCCGTATTCGTAGCGGCGCTCATCGCGGGTTGGGACTGGCCTCTTATCGCCAACCTCATGCCCGTTTACGTGGTCGCTCTTCCAGCGTTCTTCCTGGTGTTGATCCAACTCTATCGGGAAGTCACAGCCTGGGAGCATCCCGGCGGCAAAAACAGCGCTGCCTATGAGGCGGACGAAGTTTTCGACCTCCAGGTAACCAGGTGGACTGAAATCCGGCGCACGACGGGATTTTTTGGCTGGTTCGCCGGCGGTGCGATTGCGGTATGGCTATTGGGGATAGTCATCGGGCTGCCCCTCTTCACGCTGCTCTACATGCTCATCGAAGGAAAGGACAAGTGGACGGTCTCCTTGCTCATGTCGGCTGGTATTTTCCTGCTGATCTGGGGTGTTTTCGAGTTTATTATGGAGACGAGGTGGCCCGCGGGAGCCCTTTTTCAATGAGAAAAAAAGTCCGCAAGAAGGCTAACGGCGCGCAAACACCGGACGTCATTCAGCAGATGCAGATTCGCTCAGAGCCAATAGGAGGTTAGTTAGCAGGATGTTGGATGCAGCACTATTGGCGCTGGAAAACCTGTTCAGTTGAGCCTAGCCGAAATTTTGTGTGTGAGGCAGGTTGATGATTGTAATTGCGGCATGAATCGATCAGCGAAAAGGATCGCAAATTGATTCATGGCAAACTTCTACTCGCGCGCGCTCATCTTCCAGTCTCTGGTAATCTTTTTTAGCGCCAGATACAAAACGTCACCGCGGTATGGTCGTTGGGGAAATGGCCCCGGGTCTTGACCGGGGGGAAAGGGGTCGGGAGTCCTTTATTGACCGGGGCGGCCTAAATGCGATAGATGCGATGCGAAATGCCGCGACGACCTCGTCTTGCGACCGGTGGCATAGCGCACCACGTCCTAAACCGACGAGTCGGTCGGTTACCGCTGTTCGAAAAACCCGGAGACTATTCCGCCTTTGAGAAAGTTCTCGGCGAAGCCTACGAGCGAACGTACGGATTGCGGCATATTGTTTGATGCCGAATCACTGGCATTTGCTATTGTGGCCGCGCTACGATGGAGAGCTCTCCGAGGTGATGCGATGGATCACGGTTACACATACTCAGCGTTGGCATGCCTAC
>CAZCWX010000127.1:0-4549 GCA_964502465.1 uncultured Enterobacteriaceae bacterium
CGGTGGAATCGGTACAGTCAACGTCCTCACAGCAGAGTTCCATAGGGAAGGTGAGCAGCGGGTTACTGGCATTGTCAGCATTGTCTTCGCTTTGAACATCAGGGTTGTCGTTTTGATACCCACTGGGACACATCACCGTACCTGCGGTCCCTTCAGCCAACCCGGGACGAGGGCTTCCTGGGTGCGAGAGATTAAGGGCGTGCCCTAACTCGTGCGCCAGGTGATTCAAGTCGATCCCATTGTCATTCGCATCAGCGGTAATGATCTTGGCACTGGCTGTTCCCGACGACCAGGTTGCTCCCCCACCATAAGTGCCTGGGGGGTCCCAATCGTCTATGAAGAAGACTTCGACGCAGTCGTTCACATCGACGCTATTGCGCAGGTCGGTTTCCTCCTGGGTCTCTGGGGTGATAATCTTCCAGTCCGCATTGGTCACATACCTGAAGTCTCTCACGTCAAAGCGCACGCAGGCGCGTTCCCACAACTCTTTCGCCTCGTCCATGAGGGTCGGAAAAGCGGTGCCTGTAGGAGAAGGGTCTGTGTCACTATCCTTCACCCCCACCGGCTGAACGCACAGCCTTTTCACCGGGCCAAAACAAAACCGGCGCGGGTCTAGGATAAAGGGAGGGTCATAGACGGCGACCAGCAGTTCGCTTTTGAGCAGCATGAGAATTTCCGCAAGCTGCGGGTTGATGGAAGCAACCCGAATATCGGCAGACACCGTCCGCATCTCCCCCTGCTCCGCAGACTTATCCGATAAGGGTTTGTCGAACTGCCCGGTAATGGTGACGAGCACCTTTTCCGTAAAGGACACGAAGTTATCTGCTGCCCCCTTCGGGTCGTCCACCGTCCAGCCGTACAGCGTGTCCAGGAGCGGATAGTGCAGGAATGCCTCAAACTGCCCTTTGAACCCCCCTTTCCCGTCGGATTCCAGGGGCGCAGCGGTGGCCATATGAACAGAGAGGATTCCCGAGGGGGCATCCTTCTGTCCGGGGACGGGAATGGTGATTGCACTACCGGTGAAATGCAGGTTTTTCAGCTCGAGCGTGTGTGGAGCGTCTGCCGGAATGGTGAATTGCAGCGCTCCGTTTAATTTGGACTGCTGCGGCTTTCCATTGACGTAGACGGTTGCGAGCCCCTCTTTAAAGTTTCCGACGGCGAACCCATCACGACTGCCCTTTTCCTGGGCATTCGTGAGACTCGCCCACCCCAGAACGGCGGTCATGAGCACCGCGGTGGTCCATTTTTTTCTGACAGATTTCCTCATTATGATCACCCTTCTCTGTTTTTTTGGATTCGCTGAGGTCTGTTGTTAACGTGCCTGTGTGCTCCGTCCGCAGAACCAGATCCTGTGGGAGGATCTCGTTGACTCACCTGCAACTGCCTTGTCTGCTCCATGGTCGTGCTGGGCTCTCCTTTCACCAACAAGGCGTGAAAAAGGACGGCACACTGTGCCTTCAGGTGGGACGAACGCCCAGTTGGACAGACAAAGGTGCCTTGTCCGCACAGGTGTTTTCTTTTGCGTGCGGTTACTCCACTAGAGCAAATGGCTTCAGGAGTCCTAGCCGGGAGTGAGAAGATAGCGGTTAGATAACCTCGGCAGTAAGGACACAGCAGCCTATGTCCTTACTGGTCGAGTTGAGGCAAGGAAGAAGGAGGAGACTACCAATGCAAAGTTCCGAGAGCGTCGATGTCTTGTCTGAAAATGGCAGAGGCATCGGGATGACAGAAGTACTTACGTCCCCATGGATCGCGAGCGGAACGGCACCAATCACCAATTACCGCACCCCAGAACTCTTGCAGTCGATGCGGACCGCTCCCAGCCACATCAACGAACTGAATAACCTCATCTAACACGGGAAGCGCAAACCACTCGCGTGGGCCTGCTGTTGTCGCCGCAATGACCTCGCCCTCAGTGCCATCGAGACGTAGATCAGATGGAGCTGCCGGGTTTGCAGGAGGAGTCCAGTTTGCCGTACGAGTTTCAAGACAGACATCGTGTCCTGTTTGATGTTGCAATGTAAACGATCCCGTTCCGTTCGCAAAAATGTCGCAACTCACAGTTCGAGTTGAACACGTTGGCTCACTATTCGAGGACCCGTCCTCTGGAGAATTAGTGTTGCCTGCAGTGTTTCCCGAGGAGGTGGAACTTCCATCGGGATTGATAGTAATAGTAACCGAACTGCTACCAGTGTTTTGGGGCGGAGTGTATGGCACCCCTGGTGCCCCCGGAGCAAAAATTGATGGGTTGGCAACGCACAGACTGCCGGGAGGACAGTCCGACGGCGTCGAACTTTGGGGGGGGTCCCCTATTAGTGGCGGGGTCAGTTCTTGGGACGGACAATATTCACAGGCATCAATTGTTCCGCTGTAGTCTACTAACAGCGTTTCTTGCCCAATTCGGCACATCACCAGGCGTTCTTTCTCGCACATCCAGGAATTACCAACCTGACGCCTGGTAAACCCTGGTAAACAAGAAAACTCACTGGCGTGGCGGTTAGCGTTGACGTTCAGATTGCGTTGTTCAGGACCATAGTACAGCGTATTCAGGAAGTCCTCGACGTTTCCTTCGACGTGAAATCCTGGACTGCCATTCCCTGCACAACCAGCCCACACCTCGACGCCACTATAGGTGTGCGCGTTTCCTCCGCTGCTCGCACTTGTCCAGTCTACGACTCCTCGCGGTTCGGCGCGAAACACGTAGTTCTCGATGAAGTTGGCAAACCCTTCATACCAGCCGAGGACATGGGTCTGGCCGACACAGCGTTGGTGCTCTCGTGTGTAGCTGAGCGCATCGCTGGTAATCCAATGGTGGTAGCTTCCATGGTACCGATTATGGATAACGTGACCAATTTCATGGGGTGTCGCACGCAGCATCCAGTGGGCTTGGTTTCTGAAGTTGTCTTCATCCACAATGATCGTATCCCAAATCGTTGTCGGAGAGCCGAAAAAGGCATGGTCAACCGTGTAGTAGAAGTAATGAGGACGATACAGAGTTCCTGTACGGAGCATCTGCATCGCATATGTTGTTGCCCAGAACTGTCGGGCTGCCCATAAAGGAGGGTTGTTGCTTGTGGCTGGGGTGGTCGTACGAAAATCCTCCCCCATGACCCGGTTTCCCCAATTGAGTGTGGCTCCATCGCTCGGGTGAACTTCCTCAGTAATCCAACGAGCAGATTCATGGGACATGACAAAATTGGGAAGATCAACGGCTCCTGCCGCTTGCAGTGCGGGGACAAGTCCTCCAGTGAGGAAGGTTGTGACTCCGTCAACAACGGCATCCCACCAGGTGTAGTCGTGGGTCCCCACGCTAAAGCCGAGGGGACTGACTGACGAGAGCACCAGGTACACATCGGGCTTTCCAGTCAAGTCTGAGCAGCGACCCGTAAATCGCGCCCAGCCTGTGGAATCAGTGTATGCCATACCGCAGTACTCATCGGTGAAAGTATCGGAGTCCAGAGCGGTAACCATTACGCCTGAACAGGGAACCCATTGCATGGACTGAACACCAAAACTGGCATCGACGTGTAGGTTGCCAGAAGCATCGACAACAGGATTCCCACCGGCGTCAGTCTGTAGACTGGCAGGACAAAAGACACGCACTTCAACGGTGAAAGTCTCTGCCTGTGCCTGCGAACTGGTGAGCAAACAGAAGGTGATCAGCCAAGCCACTGAGAAGAGTATGCGACTCGACCGACGCTGAGGATAAGCGCAGATAGGTTCGGTGCCCATAAGGTTAATGTTCATTGGAGTCTCCCTCGCTGTTCGATAGTGAAAGGAAGTGATGCGTTCATCGTGTAACATTATCGTTGGCGTGCCAGATCATTGATCAGCTGCTGTACAAGCTTCCATTCGGATGTGAGCCGTTCGGCTGGATCGAGTTTACGGTTTTCGGTTTCGTACGGTGATGGAATCGTGCTCTCTTCCATGACTGAACGAGCGAGGTCTACAATCAGTTCCTTCGGGAACTTTTCTCGTTCTTGGTAGATTTTCGCCAACTCGTTGTGCCGTTCGCTCATTTTCTGGTTCAACCCTCTAATCTGGGCGTCTTTCTTGGCAATTCTGGCTGCCACCTCTTCTTGAGTGGGCGAGCGACTAAGGTCCGCCTCAAGAGCAGTGTGAACGGGCAATGCCACGGCTGGATCTACTGCGATATTGAGGAATTCTCCCTCTCTGAGTGCACGAGCATAGCCAACGTTCGGTGCAATGCGGCCTGTTTTGCCAGCTTGCTCGTAAGTATCGTTTTCGCTACTAATGCCGTACTCTTTGAGTACTGTAATAGATGGGCGAGCTTCGAGCTTCTTTTGTAACCGCTCGGCGCGTTCTGCGAGATATGCCCAGCCCTCTGGAGTGAGCGAATCTTCGAGTTTCTGCAGGGACGCTGCCTCAAAAGCTGCGACAGAAGGATAGGTGGGAAGAAATTCCTGTACAGTGAGGACTCCCAGGAAGCCAAGGCCAACGAACACACTCTGCCATTTCATGTGACTTTCTCCTTGTCTCTATTCAAGGGGTTCAATGTGAGACTTCAATAAGGTTGCTTTTTCTTCCT
>CAZCWX010000128.1:0-3644 GCA_964502465.1 uncultured Enterobacteriaceae bacterium
AGGCATTTTTTTGGCACCCCACGGCTACCCATCTGCCCCTTCTTGCTCCTCTGCATAGCTTCGAGCGCCCGTAGTAGCAAAAACTTGTGACCCCCCAACGCTTCCAAGTGCGAACGGCTCTGGCGATGGCGGCGTAAAGAACGTCAGAGGAACACAAAAAGAAATGATCACTATAGGCGTCCTCTTCTTACAATCCTGATATTTCCATTCTTACAAGTAAGAAATAACTACGGTCAATATTGCCGAAAATAAGAAAGTACGAGATGCTCCCGTCGCAGGACTGCCCAGGAAAATCCACGACTTATCCAAGCTCAGCGGGATGGTATAATACTTGCCATAATAAATATCATAGCACTAGCTACCAGGAGGTGAACTGTGCATTTGCTCGTCTCGTGGCGAGCGCCGCCGCAAAAGCAATAGATGGCGAAGTTAGCGAGGCAGGTCACTGGCGTCACTGACGTGCTCACCACCCTGCGCATGCAGGCGGAGAGCTAACCGGCGCGCAGCCTGCCGCCGCGGCCCGCCCGCCGAGGAATCGGTCCTGTTTTCAAGGGTTTCTTTTCTCGCACGGAGGTCTTTGACTATGAGCTTGCTCTTGTTGATCATTTTACTGCTGCTGTTTTTTGGTGGTCTGCCTCGTTGGGGCTATCACTCGTATGGCTATGCGCCTTCGGGCCTCGCCGGGGTGCTGCTGATTATCATCATCATTCTGCTCCTCACCGGCCGATTCTGACAAAGCAACAGCAGGTGGTCGGTCTGAACAGCAGACCGTGAGCATTCACAACGGCAACACCCCTTCTTACCAAGCCCAGTGAGGAACCAATCATGAGTGATAAAAAGAAGAGCAAGGGTCTGGGAGCAACTCCGCACGCGGGGGGCGTCGCGTTCCGCGTGTGGGCGCCGCATGCCCAGCGAGTATCCGTCATCGGCTCGTTCAACGATTGGGACGGCGCCAAGCATCCCATGCAAGCCGAGGAGAACGGCTACTGGGACGCTGACGTGGCCGAGGCGCAGGTCGGTGATGAGTATCGCTACCTGCTGACCACGGCCACGGGCGAGTTCAAGCGCATCGACCCGTATGCCCGCGAGGTGACCAACTCGGTCGGCAACGCTATTGTCCACGATCCGAGCTTCGACTGGGAGGAGGACGACTTTCATCTGGGGCCGTGGAACGAACTCGTTATCTATGAACTGCATGTCGGCACGTTCAACGTCGAGGAGGACGACAACCGGCCCGGCAAATTCGCCTCAGTGTCGGCCCGGCTGGAACATTTGACAAAGCTCGGCATCAATGCGATCCAGATCATGCCGGTGGCCCAGTTCGCGGGAGAGCGGTCGTGGGGGTACAATCCCGCCCATATCTTCTCGGTTGAGCTTGCCTACGGAGGCCCTTTGGCGTTCAAGAAATTTGTTAAACGCGCCCACAGCCACGGCATCGCAGTGATCCTCGACGTTGTGTACAATCACCTGGGACCGAGCGACCTCGATCTGTGGCAGTTCGACGGCTGGTCCGAGCACAATCGCGGCGGAATCTATTTCTACAACGACGACCGGGCGCATACGCCGTGGGGAGACACCCGGCCCGATTACGGACGCGGCGAGGTCCGTCAATATATCCTCGATAACGCCTGCATGTGGCTCGAGGAATACCACGTCGACGGCCTCCGCTTCGACGGCACCGCGTATATTCGCACCGTCAATGGTCCCGGCAGCCAGGACCTGCCCGAGGGCTGGAGCCTGCTGCAATGGATCAACAGCCAAGTCACTGAGAAATATCCGGGCCGGATCACGATCGCCGAGGACTTGCAGAACAGCAGGTGGCTCACCAAGGATGTGGGGGCAGGCGGAGCCGGGTTCGGCTCGCAGTGGGATCCCAACTTCGTCCACCCCATCCGTCAGGCGGTGATCACCCCCGAGGATGAGCACCGCTCGCTCGTCGCCATCCGCGACGCGCTCTGCTATCGCTACAATGATGATGCCTTCGAGCGAGTCATCTACAGCGAATCGCACGACGCGGTGGCGAACGGCCAGGCGCGCGTGCCGCAAGAGGTGAACTCGAAGGACCCTCAAGGCTGGTACGCGCGGAAACGTTCGACGTTGGCCGCCGCCCTGGTCTTCACGGCCCCAGGCATCCCTATGCTCTTCCAGGGCCAGGAATTCCTCGAAGGAGAGTGGTTCCGCGACACGGTCCCGGTCGATTGGGACCAACGCGACGAGTTTCACGGCATCGTGCGGCTGTACCGCGATCTCATTCGGCTACGGCTCAACCGCGACGGCTTCACGCGCGGCCTCTGTGGGCAGTTCACCCAGGTCTATCACTTGCACGACGAACGCAAGGTCCTCGCCTTCCACCGTTGGGACAAGGGCGGACCAGGGGACGACGTCGTGGTGGTCGCCAACTTCCTCCACGAGCCGCAGGATGGCTACGTCATCGGCTTCCCGTCCGCAGGAACCTGGACGCTCCGTTTCAACAGCGATTGGCAGGGGTACAGCGACGACTTCGCAGGTCATCCAAGCACCCACGTGGTCACTGAACCGGGCGAGTTCGACGGCTTTCCCTTCCACGCCACGCTTTCCATTGGTCCCTACAGCGTGCTGATCTTTTCGCAATGAATGATCGAAGAGACCGTGACATTTCTTGTGCTCTCCGAACGGGGGAGACAAAAGGACAACAGAAAATGAGTGGTGCTATACAATGAAGAAGAAGACCCCTGGCGAAACGCTCGCAACCACGCGCCAGCGCTCCAGCCACAGCGCGGTCAGGTACCCGTCACCGTCGCGCTCTACCCGGAGGGCGCGCGACACCGTGCCGAGTCACTCGGCAAGAAAGGAGCGGGCCATGTTTGAAGAACTCCGCGTCCCCATCACCGTGATAATGAGCATCACACCGCTGCCGCGGGCTGTCGGCTCCACGTTCAAGGTGGAGCGCGTCACGATTGCGTCCTCCCTTCCCACCGACGATCCTCTGCTCCAGCAGATTGCGCTGGTGCTGCAGGCAGCGATTGCAGATGAGCGCGTAGCTGGCCAGCCGTCCACCCAGTCGTTGACCGATGCGCTTGTGACCTCCTTCCGCAGACGGGATGGAGTGACTCAGCCATCCCCGGGCGAGGTGACCGGCGGACTCTCACCGTACAAGTTGCGGCGCACGATCGCCCACATCAAGGACCATCTGGAGCAAGACTTATCCCTGGTCACGCTTGCGGCGGTAGGGGAGATGAGCCCGGCCCATTTTGCCCGCCTGTTCAAGCAGGCCACCGGACTGCCGCCCCACCAGTACGTGCTCAGGTGCCGGATGGAGCGCGCGCAGCAGTTATTGGCCGAGACCGACTTGCCACTCAGCGAGATTGCGCTCCAGGTCGGGTGCGCGGATCAAAGTCACTTCACTGCACTCTTTCGGACGCACTTCGCCTTGACCCCGAAAGCCTACCGAGATCACACCCGGAGGTGAGAGCGATTGAAAGGGTGGAATCGCAAAAATGAGAAAGACAGCGACTGTTCCTCCCCAGTTTTGCGAAACAGCCCGTCACCGTGCGGTATTTTCCTGCAGAGAAGGGAGGCATGAAATTGCCGAGGAAATAGTGTATTGAGAAACTTGTCCTGTCTTCTCCGAAGACGTGAATCAGACCGCGAAGGACGCCCCAAGG
>CAZCWX010000129.1:0-9769 GCA_964502465.1 uncultured Enterobacteriaceae bacterium
GTCTGTCCAGGACTGGGGTCCGATTCCCCCGCCCTCCGCTTGTATCTTAACGGAAGATGCCTGCGCCCGCAAGCAGGAGGTAAGCGATGTATCTGATGTATGTCGATGAAAGCGGCGATACCGGCTTGGTCAACTCCAACACCCGTTATTTCGCACTTACGGGCCTGGTGGTCCATGAACTACGTTGGCGCACCTATCTTGATGAATTGATACGTTTCCGGCGGTCTATGAGGCAGAGTTTTGGGCTTAAGCTGCGCGAAGAGTTTCACGCTGCGAGGTTCATTTCGCGGCCCGGAGAATTGGCTCAGCGCATCAAGAGGCACAACCGTCTCACAATGATCAGGCTGTTTGCAGATACCCTTGCGCAGATGACCGACCTAAATGTAGTTAACATACTGGTAGACAAGGAGGGCAAACAGCCAGACTACGAAGTTTTTGAGATGGCGTGGAAGGCGCTGATACAGCGCCTTGAGAACACACTCCAACACAGGAACTTTCCGGGCCCCAGAAATCCCGACGAAAGGGCGTTGGTGTTTTGTGATCATACCGAGGACAAGAAGCTGATCGGCCTAATGCGCCAGTTACGGCGATTCAACCCAGTGCCCCATAGCCCTCGCTGGGGAACCGGGAACCGGAACATCCCACTTCTCACCCTCATCGACGATCCGAATTTTAGAGACTCGGAGCAGTCGCTCTTTGTTCAGGCAGCGGACCTATGCGCATTCTTGCTATACCAACGCGAGGCCCCGAACAGCTACATGCGAAAAACAGGGGGCAAAGCTTACTTCAAGCGGTTGGGGCCAATCCTTTGCAGGGTTGCCTCGGCTACCGATCCCGATGGGATAGTGCGGTTGTAAGTTAAAGATAAAAGGGGAGCTTTCGCTCCCCGGAGGAATCCTACTACCCAGACTAGCCGGGGTTCAGATCCCAACTAGATCTTATAGCCTTGCCGAAACAAAGTCAAGGCTTTTGGTGCTGGCCTTATTCGCCTTTTATTCCCCATACCACAACACCGGACCCGCACCCCTGCCTGTCACGCCCTCCCAGCGTATCGGAGGGTACTATCTGTGTCAAGTGCATAATCAGCAACTGATTTCAACATGTTTCAACAGGGTTGGCCGCAACTCATTGACCCGTAATAAGTTGAAAATAGGGCACTTCAGGCGCTCTGATCTTTGTTTTCAATGACTTACAAGGAGAGCATCTGATGCAAAAGCAGGCGGCCCCTCAGGAGATCTGGCTTTTTTTCAATGAGTTGAGTGCTAAAATCGCTATTTGACCTGGTGGATCCAGCTACAAAATCGTCTACACCGACCTGAGATTGAGGCGGGGCGTTATCGGCAACCCCAAACAATTCAGATAGATAGAACGATTGTTCCTCCGGGAGAGCATCTGACTGAAGGGCAGGTGATTGCCCCGTCAAGAACCCCCCGCTCGAAAAGGGGCAGCTCTGTGTTACCCGGAGAGGTAGCGAACGATAGTCCGGCGATTTGTCGTTGGAAAGGCAATCTCAGCGCTCTGGTGCATTCGGGCCCGATCACCCTAACAATGTGCATGGTCCGAGAGCTGCTTGTCGTCCTAATAGCGCGCTAAAATCTGTTGAGCGCCGGGAACAAGTTACGTACGATGCCGTCATCCGCTGCCGATCAGCCTTGACCAGGTGCCGGACCGTCGGAGGAGATCATGGATACCGCCGCTACAGTGGAGAACCTGCTTGAGAGGGTGAACGACATTGCACACATCATGCGAAAGCATGCTCCCGAGGCTGAGTGGAACCGCTCTCTCTCCCCTGAGGTTGTGCAGGCAATGGTAGGCGCGGGCCTGTTTCGGATGTGGGTCCCGAAGGTTTTTGGAGGGCTGGAGTTGGACCCGATGACGGCCTTTCGGGTAATTGAAGAGGTAGCGCGGATCGATGGTGCCGCAGCGTGGAACCTACAGATCTCGATTTCCGCAGGCTCAGTCTGCGCATTGTTCACAAACGACACCCCCCGAGAGATTTTCGGAACCACACCCGACGTACTCTTCGCTGCTGCCTTCAGTCCCCCTGCGCAGGTCGTCCCAGTGGATGGCGGATATCGCCTCAATGCGCGTTGGTCTTTTGGCAGTGGCTGTCAGTTCGCTGCCTGGTTTGCCGGGCCGGCCGTCGTGATGGAGAATGGCGAGCCCCGGATCTCTGAGGCCGGATCGCCAACCATGATAGCGATACTCTTCCCGGCGGACGACGTGGAGATTCTGGACACTTGGCATACCCTGGGGATGCGCGGGACCGGAAGCCAGGATTTCATAGCCAAAGACGTCTTCATTCCAGAGCATCGCGCGACCTCGTTGGCTCTTCCCGACAAGCCTACAGCGGCCTACAGCGGGCCCTTGTACCGGTTTGGAATATGGCACACGATTGCGGCCCTGGTACCGCCCGCTCTAGGAATAGCACGAGCGGCAATCGACGAACTCATCACTGTGGCAAAGGGCAAAACACCTCGCTTTACGAGCACGACTCTCCGCGAACGGCAGGTCGTACAGGCCCAGGTTGCCCAAGCCGAAGCTCTCTTGGGCGCTGGGCGCGCCTACCTCCATGAAGCATTGCGAGATGGGTGGGAAACCGTAACGCAGGGACGGATAATCACCTTTGACCAGAAAGTGAAGTTGCAGTTAGCGTCAACCTATGCCGTGCAGGCTGCGGTGCAGGCCGTGGATCTGGCCCACTCGGCCGCCGGAGCGACAGCGATCCGAGAAGAATCTCCACTAGCTCGATGTTTCCGTGATATTCATACGATGAGCGGGCACGCCTTCGTCTCGGCGAGTCGCTACGAATCGGTTGGCCAGGTGTTGTTGGGCCTAAACAGCGAGTGGGAAGGATGGTTCGCGTTGTGAACGAGAGCCCAGCGATTCGAAAACCTCAGACAAACATTTCCGGGCTCACCTCCATGGCAACCTCGGAAATCCTGTTCGCTGGCACACCAACCTGCCTCGCATGCTCCAGGATCGCCTCCGGATTCGGGGCTTCATATTCGCAGTAGATTTTCCCTTCCGCCTCGGAAATGTAACTCTTGATCCAAACCAGGCCGGGAATCTGGCCGGCGACCTCGATCGATTTCCTGCTGACCGCCTCACGCTCCTCCGGCGTCATCTTGCTGAGATTGGGAACTTCGCGCTCGATAATGTATCTAGGCATCAGGTCCCTCCATGCTCTGCGTCGCTGGCAAAGTCTAACACAATACCCGGATGCAAAGCGATAGATCGTAACGAGCGCAGTTGGATTTGATTTTCACGAATCCAGCAGCCGCCGGCAGGCTTCGCCGAGATCTTCGATCTTTTGGTCTGCCGCCATCTTCGACGCCTGCGCCAGGAAATCTCGTGCCTTGCTGTGATCCTGGTGCGCAAGGTGTCCTCGCGCCAGATGATGAAGCATCCAGGCCTCGCCCTTGTAATCCGCAATTTCCTTCCGTATGGCGAGAGACTCTTCATAGCAGGCGATCGACTCATCAAAACGACTCAAGTCAAAATGGATATCACCAAGCACGGCCAAGGCATGGCCTTCCAGTAAACGCTTCCCGTTCTCGCGGTGGAGCTGGAGCGCTCTTTCGAGAGTCACTCGTGCTTCTTCATAACGGCCGAGCTTGCGCAAGCTAGCGCCGATGCTGTTGAGCATGAGTCCCTCGTGGATGCGGTCTGCACGGTCCTGACAGATTCGGAGCGCCTGTTGGTAGTGTGCCAGCGCGGATTCATACTCTCCCTGTTGCCATGTCAGGATTCCAACTGTGTTGTGCAGGTCTCCCAGCTTGGCTTGATCGCCGACTATTTCAGCAAGTTTGATCGCCGCACCGTAGTATCGCAGCGCTTCGGTCTGGGGGAGCCCCAGCTTGCGCGCGGTGCGGCCAAGCCCATCGAGCGCTTCGATTTCGCCCGAAGCGTTCTGACCTTGCTGTTCGGTCTCCCGTGCTCGTTCCCAGGACGACATCGCGCCCGCAAGATTGCCATGACCCTCCAGCAGCGTAGCCGCCATGCGATGCATTTGAGCTTCACTTTTTCGGTCTTCCAACTGGGCATAAAGCGCGCCCGCCTCCTGAAGGTTCGAAACAGCCTCGTCGTGCCGGTCCATCGATACCAGCACCGCACCCAACTGTCGGTAAGCCGCTGCCATTGAGTCGGCTTGTCTTGTCTTGCGGCTGAGCTCTACCGCCTCTTTCGCACACCGCAGACTTTCTGGCAGGTTGCCCTGTCTCAAGTGGACGTTAGACATAGCGGTCAGGGTAACCGTCGGCTTCCAAAAGCCCCAGGTCTTCAGACTCCCCAATCCAAGCTCCATATTGCGCTCGTAGTAATACAAGGCTTTAACATCATCTCCCAATGCGCGATAGATCTCCGCGAAGGTGAAATGAAATGGGATCCACAGTTGCTGATATCGCTGCGCTTCGGTCGAGGCCAACACCCCTTTCGCATACTCCAGAGCGCGGCGGTAGTTCCCCAGGCGTGTTAGTAACCCGCACATGCTGTTGATGTCGATAAGCAGTGCACGGGTGTTTTCTTCCTTGCGATCGCGGTTGATCAAGTCCTCCAGAATGGCTATCGCCTCATCGAACCGATCCTGCCGAAAGTGATTGTGCCCAACACTTCGAAGCGCCCGCATTTCCAGATCACTCATCGATCTGGCGCGGCTGATGCGGAGAGCTTCCTGGAGTGCCGCTTCGCCCTCTTCGAAGCGGCCCCGGACCGCATAGAGGTCCCCCTGCCGAATATAGGTCTCCGCCAGTGCGGCTGAGTCTCCTGAAGGGATGAGAATCGACAGCAATCGCTGGATGAGTTCTTCCTGCCGCGCCGGTTGCCCGAGTGTCTCGCAGATCCTCTCTTGATCGAGCAGAACCTGGGAGATTGCGTTTTGGCGCTCCTCGTCGTCGGGCAGTTTCTCGATCCAGGACTCCACTCGCTCCGCCGTCTCGAGTGCTTCCAACAGGTTAAACCGTGAACTTCGTTGAACCACCTGACGGCCGTAGCGAATTGCTTTAGACCAGTTCCTTGTCTGGCTGAAATGGTGCGCTAAGATCTCCGCATGTTCCTCGGCACCGCCGGACGGGGCCAGCGCTTCGATCGCTTCTCCGACTTCCCCGTGCAGCGTCTTCTGCTGATGCGGCAGCAGACTGTCATAAACCACATCCTGGATCAGAGCATGCTTGAAGCGATACGTCGGCTCTGGCAGTACCCGCGTTTGCTGAACCAGACCGGCGGCTTTGAGCGAGTTGAGTGCACTGCCCAACTCAACGTTGCCGCCCAGGAGGCGCTGAAGAAGCAACTGCCCGAATTCACGTCCGATGACCGCGGCCACCCGAAGTAACCGCCGCGGCCCGCGCTCTAGCTGGTTGAGACGAGCACGAATCACCGCCTGCACTGTGCTGGGCCATTGCAGCTTGCCGAGCGGGCAGGAGAGGCTCGCTTGTCCATCCTGGACGACCAAAGTCCCATCCTCCCGCAACGCCCGGCAAATCTCTTCGAGGAAAAACGGATTACCCCCGGTTCGTTCGTGAAGCACTGCCGCAACATCCTCCGGAAACCGCTGCACCGCTAACACCGATTGAGCGATCCTTAGTGCGCTGGTTCCCTTCAGTGGCCGCAGTCGGACAAGCGTGTGATGAGCAAGACCACTCCAGTCTTGCGGGCACTCCGGGCGGCTCGTAACTACCACCAGCAGCGGATTCGCCGGAATGAGTTCGGCCAACTGATTCAGAGCATCCTGCGAAGCCATATCGGACCAATGCCAATTTTCGAGCAGCAGGACCACTGGTCGACGCAGGGCGGTCACCGTGAAGATCGCCGACAGCGCCTCCAGTATCGCCAACCGCAGATTAGTACCATCCGCGTGCTCCGGCATGGGATGGGCATCGCTGTGCAGCGAGAGGAGATGCAAACAGACTGGGATGTAAGGTTCTAGACCCGCATCCAACTCGCGGATTCGAGCCACCAGGCACTGCACTGCGTCCTGTTGAGCCAATTCGCCGTCGGGCAATAGATGACTCCTGAGCGCTTCCACAAACGGCAGAAACGGGCCCGAACCGCGGGGCTGGCAGAGGCCCTGAAGCACCGTGACGTCTTCTCCGGCCAGCCGTTGCCGGAATTCGTACAGTAGGCGGCTTTTGCCGAGTCCAGCTTCGCCCACGACGCTGACAAGCTGCCCCTCGCCCTGTAGCGTTAGGGAGAAGCAGCCACGCAACGTTTCCAGCTCCACATCGCGACCTGTATAGGCGGAAAGCCCGAGCTGCTGTGCCGCGTCTAGGCGGCTCTGTCGTCCGAACTCCCGGCCCAGGAGATAGGGGATGATCGATTTCGCTGTGCCTTCGACTCGCAGCGGCGGGCAGGCTTCGGTTTCGAAAAACGGCGCCAACAGCCGCTGGCTCTCCGGGCTGATGAGGATCTCTTCCGGTTTTCCCAGCCGCGCCAGCGAGGCCGCGAGCTTTGCAGGGCCACCGACGATTTGGTAGGGCTGGTCCGGATCCTCGGATCGTCGCGCCATCACCAACCCCGTGTCGATTCCGGAATTCAGCCACAGCGAGAAACCTGTCTTGGACTTGATTTCGGCACCGATTTCTCGAACCGCCGAGCGCAACGTCACCGCTGCCGATGCGGCTCGGGAGAAATGGTCCTCATAGGCGGTAGTAACTCCGAACGCAGTGACAATCTCCTCGCCGCTGAAGTGATTCACTATCCCATCATGGTGCTCGGCAATCTCGAACGCGCGACTACGAATCTCACTCTTGACGGGATCCACCTCTTCGGGGCTCAACTGCTCAACCAGATCGGTGTAACCACCCAGGCTGGACGCCACCAGCGTGACTTGTACGCGTTCGCCCTCGGGCAGTAACTGCTTCCCCTCAGTTGACTGAGGAGGTTTCCCCTCAGAGCTGACTTGTGCCGTTTCAGCCTGGTTTGTCAGACAGTACCGCAGATCTTGAATCAACACGCCGATGCCGGAGTAGCGTTCATTGGGGCGCTTGGCCAAAGCCTTGCGTACGATCAGGGCAATCTCTGCCGGAACCTCAGGACGCAAGGCGGTGACATCCTCTGGCGTCTCATTCAAGATGGCGTAGAGAAGCGCTAGTTCGTGTTCCTCCACGAACGGCGGGCGGCCGGCGATCATTTCGTAGAGAACACAGCCAAAAGACCAGATGTCCGAACGATGGTCTGTGTCGGCACCCTGGGCCTGCTCCGGGGAAATGTAAACCGGCGTGCCCATGGTTGTGCCGGTTTTGGTCAGCTTGGTGCGGTCCGCCAGGTGAGCCAGGCCGAAATCCATAATTTTGACTTGGCCTCGCTTGGTCAGCATCAGGTTCTGAGGTTTGATGTCTCGGTGGATTACGCCTTTGTCGTGGGCTTCCTGCAATCCTTCGGCAACCTGAATGGCGATGCTCAGCGCTTCGTTGATATTCAACGGCCCATGACGGGCCTTGTTCTCAAGTGACTCTCCCTCAATGAATTCCATGACGATGAAGGTTTGACCCTGAGCCTCATCGATCTCGTATATGGTGCAGACGTTCGGGTGGTTGAGTGCGGCAACGGCCTGAGCTTCGCGCAGAAAGCGCTGCTTGGCCCCCGTGTCGTTAACCAGGTGGGAGATCAAAAACTTTAGCGCGACCGTACGCCGCAGCTTGGTGTCTTCGGCCCTGTAAACGAGACCCATGCCCCCTTCTCCAAGCTTCTCAACAATACGGTAGTGGGAGAAGGTCTGGCCGATCATGCGCCACCTCGCTGACTGCCGGGATTGTACCCTCGAACCCGCAGTCCGCGCCAGTGCCTGAGAAACGCCCATGTGTTGGAAGTGCTAGGGCGATTCTGGGCGGATCGTCCACTGCTCGGAAGCTATCATCGACCTGAGCCTAAACCTTCTGCCAGTTGGCCACTTTCCGGAACAATCTCAGTGCCCGTTACGCCGCGGGTCGAGCCGTCCTCCTTGGGGCCAAAATCGAGTGTGCCTATAAAAATGTATGGTCCGCCCCGAAGTCCGCAAGGGGCTAGCGAGTGATGGCGGAACTGAGCCTGCGAAAATGTATCCGGCCTGCAAAGATGGAACTGATCAGTTCCTGGCCTCGATGGGATTCGTGTGCGCGGTCGTCCTCACAAGTCCACCGGCCTTTGAAGAGAGGCCGTTTTTTTTATCAGGGTCTCGACCGCGCCGCTAGGCTGTTTTGGCCATCGTTTCGCTGAGCCGCCGCGGACCAAGGAGAGAAACTCTAACCTCTGAGTTCTGTCTGGTCCGAATCTCCGCGGACCTTCCTTCGCCCTGTTATAAGTTTGGTCCTCACGACGGCGCGGGTTCGGTTAAGGGCGTGCCGGCAGGACACGGCGCAGCGCACCCTTGACGGGTTCCGTGCTGTCGTGCAGTCAACGCTAGCAGGGCGAAGGAAGGGCTCCGGCAGCAGCGGCTATGGGATCAGGCGCTTTCTGCCGGTATTCCTCCTTGTGGTAAAGCACCGCCCAAGCGATGCGAGCGAGCTTGTTGGCCAGCGCGGTCACGGCGACATTGGCGTGCACTCGCTGTTCGAGGCGGCTGAGCCACGGGCCGAAAGGCGATGCCGTTCTCGATGGGTATGCAGCCGAACCGCTCTGGCGCCGTGCAGCAACAGACGGCGCAGGTAGGCATTCCCGCGCTTGCTGATGCCCAGCAGTTTCACCTTGCCGCCGGTAGTGTGTTGCCGCGGCACCAGGCCGAGCCAGGCCCCCAGATCACGGCCGCACCGGAATCCCTGTCCTGAACCGACCGCCGCCACCAGAGCGGTCGCCACCAAAGGACCGATACCGGGGATCTGCATTAAGCGTTGACAGTCCGGGCTGCCGTGGGCGATCTGTCGGATCTCCTGCGTGAGGGTTTCGATTTCCTGCTCGAGTTGGCGCCACTCTTGCCACAAGCTGTCGAGCAGCGCGCGCATGCGAGTCGAAAGCGCCACTTCCGCATCTTCCAGCAGTTCCGGAAGCCGCCGTTTCAGATGCAGACGGCCTTGGCGCACCACCAGACCGCGCTCGAGCAAGAAAGCGCGCAGTTGATTGATCACGCCCGTGCGGCGGCCCACCAAGCGGTCTCGCACTCGATGCAACGCCTGCAAGTCAAGTTGCTCCACCGTTTTCAGCGGCGCGAAGCGCATGCGTGGACGCCCCACCGCTTCAGCGATGGCCTCGGCGTCGTTGTAGTCGTTCTTGTTGGACTTGACGAACGGGCGAACGAACTGGGCCGGGATCAGCCGCGCTTCGTGTCCCTGTTCGACGAATCGCCGGCCCAGATGATGGGCGCCGCAGCACGGCTCCATGCCGATCAGACAGGGCTTGAGCTGGGCGGTGAATCGGAGCAACTGCGCGCGGCTCAAACGCCGGCGCAGGACGATCTTGCCGGCCCGATTGAGTCCGACAAGGTGAAATACGGTCTTTGCTACATCGATGCCTACCGTCGTTACCGTCATGAGTGGTCCTCCTTCAGGCTGAAGCCTGCAACTCCAGTTTCCTCCCCAAGGGGCGGACCATTCCATTAGTCTTGGGGAACTCTGAACGGGATGTGGGTGCCGCATGACGTGCGGGATCAGATTGTGGATTTCGTGCGGCGCTGGTCGGAGGCCAGCGAGACCGGCGCCGGGCGATTCGTGGGATGGGGCGTAACGGCGAGCAAGTTCTACGATTGGCGACAGCGCTACGGTAGCGTCAACGAGCACACGGTTGGGTTCACCGGGACTTTTGGCTTCAGTACTGGGAGAAAAAGTCTATCCTCGCCTTCCATGTGAAGAACCCCTTGGAGGGC
>CAZCWX010000130.1:0-5382 GCA_964502465.1 uncultured Enterobacteriaceae bacterium
AGCACTTTCTCCCGAATCGCTAAGGCCCGTTGGTAGAGCGGTTTGGCCTCGGCATACTGGCCCTGCCTGCGGTAGAGCCCTGCCAGGTTATTGAGGCTTGAAGCCACATCAGGATGCTCAGGCCCCAGCACTTTCTCATAAATCGCTAAGGCCCGCTGGTAGAGCGGTTTGGCCTCGGCATACTGGCCCTGGCTGTCGTAGAGCACTGCCAGGTTATTGAGGCTTAAAGCCACATCAGGATGCTCAGGCCCTAGCACTTTCTCCCGAATCGCTAAGGCCCGCTGGCAGAGGGATTTGGCTTCGGCATAACGGGCGCGTTCGTGCAAATAGGATCCAGCCTGGTTGAGCAGGCGGGTAGCTTCGGGAAACTCGAGTTTCCAGCGATCAAGAAGTTCTACACATGCTTGGGCATGTGGCAACAGACGTTCGCAGTGCGGCCAGGTTGCAACCTCCACACTCGGGAATGTCTCGTTGAGTGCTCGCACAACACGCTCCGCCCACAAACGTTGCGTGCTTGCGTCCATCCCGTCCTTCAGCACAGCCTGCACCAGGCGGTGGATGTCGTATGTCCGTGATGTGATATCCCGGCGGATAAGCGAATAGTGCATGAGCGGTTCAAAGACCTCGTCGAGTGCAAGTGGGTCAGCGTCAACATTGGCAAGAGTGGCAGAAAGAGCAGGGCCGAGTTCCACAGCTCCCAGAGTGATGAGTTCGAGCGGGATTTTGTCTGGGTTCAGAAAGGCGCTGAAACGCAGCAGGTCGGCAGCAGCCGTGGAGACTTGCTCCACCTGTTCGAAATTCAACGACCATGTGGTGGCCACCGACTGAGGATAGTGGCCAGTCACTGCTCTGGCTCTTTCTAGCAGCTCCAGACCGCGCTTGCGATAACTGGTCAGGTAGTCCTGAAACCGGGCCTTCTTCGTCAAGATAAAGGCCCCGGCCTGTTCGAGGGCCAGCGGCAGGTAGCCGAGTTCGTGCGCGAGTTGTGCTGCTGCGTCCCTCTCCGCTGGGTCGTTCTCGTCGCGCCCCACGCGTTTGAACAGGAACTCAACCGCCTCCTCAGGCGGCATCTTCTCCAGCTCGACGGGCTGCGCGATACCGAGTGTGTCGAAGACCTGGGCTCGGGATGTCAACAGAATATGGCCTTTCGGATTAGGGGGAAAGAATGGTGTGACCGACTCCGGCTTATCAGCGTTGTCGCAAATGAGGAGCCAGTTGGAGTTGTTTTCCAGCCAGCCCTGTACAGCGTGAACAGTATCATTCTGGTTTTGGGCGTCCTTTTCCGGCAGGTCCAAAAGCTCTGCTATGTCTACAAAGCTGGCGACCAGTGCCAGTTCGGTAGCCGCACTTGACCAGAATACGGCCTTATAGTCGTTACGGTAGCGGTAGGCGTACTCGACGGCCGTTTGCGTCTTGCCGATGCCACCAAGCCCGCTCAGCGCGGCTGCCCTGTATGAGGCGAGGGCCTCATGGATCTGTTCCAACACCTTCTCACGTCCCGTGAAAAATGAGTTATGAGAATGGGGGACGTTCCAGAGGGGAGTGAGAAGATCCTGTTTCCGCTCGCGGGGTGGCAGTTTCTTTAGTTTGCCAAGTTCCGGCTTCGAGATGTAGGGTTGATTGGTAAGGTAGCGGTAGAGGGCTTCGTAACCTTCTCCGGTATGAACCTCGTAGCGCGTCGCACCACGAAGCACAACCGGGATATGAACTGAATCGTCGGAAGAAAATAACACTGGGATAAACTTGGTATTATTAGCTTCGGTATCGTAAAGTTCTTGGGTAAGAATCGCTCCTTCCCATTTCGCACCTAACCCCGTTCCTATTGTTTCTTTCCCTCTGAATCGACGCTCGTAGGTTTCAGTACACACCACAAAGACGAAGTCAGCATGCTCAATTTGGTTGATCGTCCACCGTGGCCATCCCTCGGGAGGTGATTCTTCATATTGATCAATATGACAATCAATTCCCTCGGCGCGGAGACGGCTGGCAAGGTCTAGCACGCAGTCCATGTGCTCGCGTGAATCGTGGCTGTAACTGATGAAGACCTTTGGGTGATCAGGATTAAGAGAGGTCATTGACGTACCTCACGCAGCTCTTCCACACGGCGATGAATCGCCGTGCTACACACCAGCGCCCCATCAATGGGGCTTGAAAGCCGGATTCATCCGGCGCCGTTCTGTAGCGCGGGCACTTCATGCCCGCGCACAAAAGCGCAATTCCTGCCCGGGGGCAGTATACCATCTTTTGGTCGGCAGTCCTGTTACCGATTGCGTTCGTCACATCTCATTAGGAGGCCTCAAATAATGTGCTACTTCTTCCGAAGTCAGGACTTGGGCTCAGCAAAAAAGGGCAGGCGGACGACCTGCCAGTGTCCGTTTAACTGAACAGCACCTCTTTGGCGTAGAGCGTATCGACGTACTCGCGCACCGCCTGGATCTTGCCGTCCTTCACCTCAAACATGACGTGATAGTAGTTCTCGTAGGGTTTCCCTTTAGCACTCTTGCCGCGGGCCACCCACTCTACGGCGACACAATCTCCTTCAGCAATCGTATTGCGCACCTGAATGGACAGGCTACGCGGCTCAAACAGTGGCACAGCCTTGCCAAAGAAGTCATCAAAGATGGCTTGCTTGCCGCGGTGGGTACCTGATACCGGCAATGAGCCAGGCAGCCACCAGGTAGCATCGTCGGCCAGCGCTGCTTTGACCCCATCAAGATTGCCACTGGCCAGGGCTTCGACGAAGCCGAGCACGACGTTTTTGTTTTCCGTGGTTCCCATAAGACACCTCCTTTTGTTTTTCCGACCGACGTCCTCAGAACACTCTCTCTTCTCTACTACTCCCCTTGCTCCTGCTTTGGCAAGGCTTGCAGCCGGTTGTGCAGATCACCTTATCGGTCTTTCCTGGGGGTGCTTGGCGCGAATCTCTTGGGCGCGAGCTTCTAATTCTGTTGCTTCGGTCTCTCTGTTTGTCTTTCGTAGCAAAGCGGCGTAGTTCTCTAAACCAATAGCCATATTGGGATGGTCCGAGCCGAGGGTTTGTTCTGCAATAGCCAAGGCACGGTTGTAGTACCGCTCAGCTTCGACAAATCTACCCTGGACAACATACAGAATAGCCATGTCATTCAGGTTCTGGCTGACATCCGGGTGGTTGGGTCCCAGCGCTTTCTCTCTGATTATCAAGGCGCGATGGAGTAGCGGTTCCGCCTCAGTGTACCTACCCTGAGCGTTGTAGAGTGCGGCCAATCTGTTGAGGCTCTGGCCCACGTCGGGGTGGTCCAGTCCTAGTATGTTCTCTCGAATCGCCAAGGCTTTCTTGAAGAGTGACTCAGCATCTGCGTATCTATCTTGGGCGTTATAGAGTACAGCCAGGTTGTGAAGACCAGCAGCCACAGCTGGGTGATCCGGCCCCAGTGTTTTTTCTAAAATGGCCAGCACTCTCCGGAAGAGTTGCTCGGCTTTGAAGTATTTACCTTCGGCTTGGTAGACCAGCGCTAGGTTGTTAAGACTGGTAGCAACATCCGGGTGATCCGGTCCCAGTGCCTGCTCTCGAATACTCAGTGCTCGTTGGAGAAGCGGTTCAGCTTGTGCATACTTGCCCTGAGTACTATAGACCACACCCAAGTTGTTCAAACATGGACCCACCTGCACGTGGTTTGGTCCTAGAGTTCTTTCTACAGTAGAGAGTGCTTGTAGGAAAAGACCCTCTGCTTCAGCATACCTCCCTTCCTTGTGGTAGAGTCCCGCCAAATTATTGAGAACAGTGACAAAGTACGGATGGTTATCTCCTAACGCTTTGCGATAGATCTCCAGCGTCCGTAGCAGAGACGATTCTGCTTCAGCATAGCGACCCTGAGAAAGATAAAGTACTGCCAGTTCATTAAGGGTTTGAGCGACATCTAGATGGTCGGAACCCAACATCTTTTGTCTAATCGCTAGCGACTGCACAAAGAGCGATTCGGCTTCGCTCAGGTTACCAAGGGCTCGGAGGACAAGAGCTCGCAAGTGCAAGATGGTTGCTTTGTCCGGAGTATCATCAAGTTTTTCCAAACTTCTCTTCACCTGATCTAATAAGTTTAACGCTTCACTAAAGCGACCGGCGTTATAGAGGTCATAAATGAGAGGAGAAAGAACGGAATGGGTCAGAGATTCGATCGTGCGATTTTCAGCCAGTCCCTCGTCGAGCAATCGCTGAAGTATACGGGTACGACGGTCACGGGATTCAGGCGTATCACCAGGCGCGACAGGACGGCCCGTGTCCAACGACATCGTGCTTTCAGGTTTGGTAACATCCTCAATAGGATCCAGGGAATAATAATGGGCGCGCCACGTCCACAGGTTCAGAGCGCGGGCGCGTATCAAGTCAATGAGGTAAGCAGGGAGCAGGAAAACAATGACCACCCCCAAGCTCGCAAGACGTTCGCGACCCAGGTTGAGTGCTTCAATGGTTTTTGGGTCCGCGTCAATCCAGTGCTCCACGCCATCGACAAAAAGGATTTCGGGCTGGGTGGATTGAAGATCTTCAAGAAACTGGCGCAGGATACCGTGAGGCGGCGGACCAGGTTGGAATGCCGCGAAATCAACAACGGCAAAGGATCTGTGCAAGCCGTCGGCCATAAGTTGTTCCGGCAACTGACGCCTTTGGACGGGCGAGTTGAGCTGGACGAAGAAGAGCTCACCTGGTGCGGCATCGCGCAAAGCGAGGAACAGGCGCGGATAGTCGGCTGCAAACGCCCTCCCAGGCGATAGCTGACTTGAAGAAGTCTTCATATCAGCGGCGTCGGCCTTTGCGGGAACTGGGGGGCTTGGTCTTCTTAGTTTCCCGCGCTTTTTGCTCGGCACAAAAGAACAGGAGCTGGCGATAATCAACGGTGGGGAGTGAATAGCGGTCACCAATGCGGGCGATGACGATATCATAGAGATCTTCAATAGCTCGTTTGACACGGAAAAGCTCTGTAGACTTTCCCGAGCCAGAATGGCCCGCGAACAGCGCTTTTATTGGATCAGGTTGAGTAGAGGCTTCGCGTAATTGCTCTACGAGCTTCAATACTGCCCTACTTCCCCGTGCCTCTTCCGTATCCACCCACATATGCCAGGTGGATTCGTCTAGCGGTTTGGGGCTCGCGAATTGTGAAATTTCGGAGAGCTGAGTTGCTTTGCGGTTTGTGCTCATGCAAAGAAGTTACCTTTTATATGAACCGGCAGCCTAGTGTATATCCAAGGGACACGTTGTGCATCCCTAGTAGGGGCGGCCCTGTGTGGCTGCCCTGTTTTCGTAGGGGCATGACGTGCCTTACATATTGACCCAGGACCATGGGATGTCTTTGTTGGCTCATGTCCAGAATTTGTGCAAATTCCTGGATTCCCGCCTACGCGGGAATGACG
>CAZCWX010000131.1:0-2815 GCA_964502465.1 uncultured Enterobacteriaceae bacterium
ACTGAATCTACCAGATCATGCTCAGCTTTTTGCGGAATGGAAGCTGGTATTCGGGGAGAGACGCGGCTACACATATTCAGCGCAAATACGATTACTTTAGAGATGAGATAAAGAGCACGGAAGATTTTATTCGCTTAAGCGCGACACACAGCACCTGGAGTGGGAAATCGTATCACGTGCACTGTGACGGAGCGGAGACTGAGACGAGCAGTCAGTGGCTCTTGAGGGAACTTAAGAGATATTGACACACACAAAAGACACCCTAACGCCTTCGACAAGCTGCTATGTGGATGTCAAGCTCTAAACAACCAAGCCCTCCTTTTCTTCTCCTGTTTCTCTTTCCTGGCCAAAGAGCGACTCGCTGCTATCCGTGGCACGGCCCCTGGCCGTCTCACTTACTCGACATCCGTCCTTCTCTTCGGCTTTCCAACATCCATCATACGAGTCTCAGGAAAGGTCTCGCCCTCTCCTTGAGGGAGGGAAAAGGCCTTGGGCTAATTCTCCCACTTCATAATGCGCGCAGCTTTATGCGTGTCGGCGTATTCTTCGATCTTGGCAATCTTCCCGTCGCGGCAGTGGTAGACCCAGCAATACTCATTATCGTACTGCTCGCCTTCGCGGGTCTTGGCTGAAATGCTGTGCTGGACCACAGCCGTATCCCCATCGGCCAGGAGGCGATGGATGTTGAGCCGGAAGGTCTTCATGTCGAAAATCCGCTTGGGCGTGTCGCCCCCCAACTCCCGTGTGACTGCTTCGCGGCCTTTCATCACTTCAAGCGGGGCGCTTTCTGGCGGGTACCATTCCACATCTTCGGTAAACAGCGAGGCGAGTTTTTCCCGGTTGCCTGTCGGCAGGGTTTCATAATACGTCTTGATCAACGCACGCGTCTCTTCTGTCTGCATGGGCAGTCCTCCTTAGTGTGTCAGCTCAGTCTGCCTGATCAATACCCGACTCGACGCCTTTTACAAGCCCTGAGCGGTCGTGTATTTGTACCCCAGCCAACAACCTCGTCGGAAGGTATTGTCAAGTTAGCTGTGTTCTCACGAAAGAGAACGGCATGATCCAGTAGACCACATGCTCACGTTCATCCCGTGCACGAGATGAGTAGTAATGCGTTCCGCATATCCTCAACAAGGAATTGTGCAGTCGGTTGCAACAATGGTACCTAGGGATGGCGGAAGAATCTGAACCAGAGCTACGAGCGGCTGCGTCGCCTCCGTTTCTGCCCACTCTCGTCATTACACAATCCGGTCGCTTTGTACGGCCAGCTCGGAGGCTGGCTCGCCCGCCACTCGGGTGTGCTTCATGATCCGCGGTTCGCGATGGTCGAACGGGCGCGCGCGGTGCAGCACGCAGCGGTTGTCCCATACCACGACATCACCGGGCTGCCACGTATGACTGTATGTGCGCGGCGCCTGACACGCGAACGTCACGAGACCGTCAAGCAGCTTTTCCGACTCCTCAGGCGCAAGACCGGGAATGCCATAGGCATGGCGGCCGATGAAGAGCGACTTGCGCCCCGTCACCGGATGGACCTTCACCAAGGGACGCAGCGGCGGATCATCAGTGTGAAATCCGTAACTCGATCCGACCGCAGCCTTGTGGCCGATGCGGCCTTACGAATAGTACAGCGAGTGATAGGCCGAGAGATTAGCGACGTGCGCTTTGGTCTCCTCGTCGAGTGCGTCGTAGGCGGCGCGCATGTCCGCCCACTCGGTCTGCCCGCCAGCCGAAGGCACAACATGCGCTGACAGGACGGAGGCTTTGGCCGCCAGGGCATGTAAGAGCTGTCGGTATGCCAGCCTTCGTTGCCGCGCATGAGCTGCATGCCGAAATCGTCGTCCTTTAATAGCGTGCCGTCGTGACGTTGATTGCTAATCGGCACGATTTCGCGGTCAGCCACTAGCTGCTCGATTCTGCCGAAACGGCGGCCAAAGCGAATCTGCTCAGCCTCGCTGAGATGCTGGCTGGGGAAGATCAGCACGGCATAGGCGAGGAAGGCACGCTCAATGTCGGCCCAGCTTGCATCGTTGAGATTGGCGAGGTCGACGCCAGTGACGATGGCGCCGAGCGTGGCTCCAGTCGGAGTAATCGTGAGTGTCATGAGTCTCTCTCCTGTGGGTATGCCGCAAAGTCTATCATCATCCTTTGGTTTATGCATAGCCGATGACAAGCAGATTATGCACCGGTTGGTATAAGTCTTCTAGATGCTTGACCCTTCACTAGGGAAGTCTGTGACCCGAGTACCATGTAAGACTCATAGCAACGGATCCAGCGAGACGGAGACCGCGTGCTCACCTGCCACGCGCCCGGCCAACGTCTGGATTGCGCGCTCCAGAGCGCTCAGCGCAAAGCTGTGCGTATGCATCTTCTCGAACGGGTACTCGTGCGCTTCGATGAGCTTCACCGCGATCGCGAAGGAGTCGAAGTCCGCGTTTTTGACTCCTCTGATCGTTAATTCCTTGCTAAAGATGCGATCGTTCTTCAGATCCGGAATCGTAGCCGCGGGGCCTTTCACGCCGGCGAGGATAATCGTTCCGCCTGGCCGCGCCATCTCGACCGCTTGGGCAATCGGCGCCATCGTCTCGGCGGTCACATCGACCACCACATCTGCACCCTCGCCGCGGGTTAATTCACGCACCCGGCCAAGGACGTCTTCGTCGGCATAGATGGTAGTGTCGGCGCCAAATTCCTCAGCGAGTTTAAGACGATGGGTGCTTTGCCGCCGTGCAATGACCGCAACATGCGCCGCGCCCGCCTCGCGGGCGGCAAGCGCGCAGGCGATCCCGCGCTGCCCCGCGCCAAAGATCACCAC
>CAZCWX010000132.1:0-13178 GCA_964502465.1 uncultured Enterobacteriaceae bacterium
AGGACGGCCTTGATCTCGCTTTGTAATATCAGCGGCCCAAGAGTCTTGCCCGCTCGGAGCGAAGGTCCAAGCTCCACGGTTCCATTGCCAAGGCCACGGTCGCGATCTCCGGTCGGCAATCCCAGTTCGAGTGAGAACGCGGCGACTGCTCCGTACCGTGGACTTGCCAACAACAAGTGTTTGTAGGCAAGGGTGAGATCCCCGATACCGCCCGTGGTCGCTCCTCTTTTGGGATCGTTGTAGACAAACGGCAAGGCCAACTCGACCATACCCCGTGGCCCTACCCGTTTCTCATAGATCAACTCATTGACCAGAGAACGTGACTTCCGGCTTTCCTCGAAGTTGAAGTTTAACACTGCCTCATCTTCAGGAAATGCCTTGCCAGTGACTAATGCGCGGCGAAAATTGAGGTCAGCAGGCGGCCAGGCTGAGTTGGTACAGAAACCACGAAAGTAGGCGATGATCTTGTGGATTTGCTTTTCCGTAAGGGCATCAGCGAAACTTGGCATTTGGGGAGAGAGACCAAGCTCTTGCCCGCCGTAAATGACAAGAGCAACCCAGTTGCCGGTGCCCTCACGGGTCACAAAGGAACAGTCGGTGAAGTCAGGTAAAGGGACCTCGATTGCTGTTCCTTCTGGCGCACCGCGACCGTCAAGGCCGTGGCACGAGGCACACGCGGCTTCGTACAGCTCTTTTCCTTCATCCTCATTGGCCGAGACGGTTGTGGCAACCAGGAGCCATAACACGCCCAGCGCTATCCAAGAAGCGTTCATCGGCGGCGTGGCGATGATCCAAGCGATTTCAGCACATCCAATGACGGGGCGAAGAAATGTGCACCAGATACCGCTTGGGTATAGTCCATCAGATGGTCATGTAACCCGTCGTCGCTGGTTCCCATCATCCGGCTGAGCATCCTCTCGGGAATATCGAGGTCCTTCGTATAGACGATGAAAAAGAGCCCATGTTCGGAAACCGTTCCATAAGGAAAACTATGACGAACGATTTCGAGTTCTTCGCCGTCTTCCTCAATGACGACTCGACTGATGTGGGCGGTAGGAGGCTTTGCCCGGCCCGGTCGGATAGTTCCTCGCTGCCTGGCTTCCGCCGACCAATGACCTTTTCCTGTTCCTTCTGCGGAAGGGTCCCCCACTTCTGCAGGTTGTGCACATAGCGTTGGGTGAAGACATAGCTGCCACCGCTGAAGGTTGGGTCTTCGCTGCCAATCAGCGCTACAGACGTTCGTTCTTTGCCTTTCGGATTTTCAGTGCCATCGATAAAGCCCGTGAGGTCACGAGAATCAAGGTAGCGGAACCCCTGCACCTCGTCCATCACCTCGACCCGCTCGCCGAGTTGGTTGCTAATGCGCAGTGCTCACGGCTGACGGCTGGTTGTCAACATGCTATGGCTCAGAGAAAGTTCCCAAAAGGAGGGTACTGTCATGGCAGACTACAGCCACTACGAGTGTATCAAGGTGGAAAAAGCCGATAAGCTGGCTACGGTAACGCTGAACCGCCCTGATTCGCTCAACGCCGTCAATCCGCAGTTGCATCAGGAACTGGAACGTATCTGGGTCGATCTCGCTGAAGACTCCGATATCAACGCCATTTTGCTCACTGGTGCGGGCAAAGCGTTCTGTGCGGGTGGCGATGTAAAAGGAATGGCATCGAGGGCGGGAGGTGAAGGCGAGCAACGTCGCTTTCGGCTTAATCCCGCAGGAGGGAAAAGACTCATCCAGAATCTCCTTGAGGTGGAACAACCAATCATTGGCGCGATCAACGGTGACGCCGTGGGACTAGGAGCGACTATTGCGCTGTTCTGTGATGTCATTGTTGCCTCAGAGAAAGCACGCTTTGGTGACCCGCACGTGCGAGTCGGTATCGTCGCTGGCGATGGCGGCGCCGTGATCTGGCCGCTCCTCATTGGTCCGGCGCGGGCGAAAGAGTTTTTGATGCGTGGGCATCTGGTCAACGGCGCAGAAGCGGCAAAGATGGGGCTGGTCAACTATGCGGTGCCGCCCGAGGAAGTGCTGCCGAAAGCCAAAGAGATTGCCCAAGAACTGGCTGACGGTCCGACCTGGGCGATTCGCTGGAGCAAACTCTCGGTCAACAAGTGGCTGAAGGACCAGGTGAACCTGATCCTTGATGCGTCGCTTGCCTATGAGATGCTCACCTTTACCACTGAGGATCACAAGGAAGCAGCGCGCGCGTTTGTAGAAAAGCGGAAACCAAAATTCCAAGGGCGATGACAGTTGGAGGGGCACGGCGTCGCCGTGTCCCTACCTTGGCATGCTTATCAATACCGAGGCTTCAATGAGATCGAGCGCTTTCTGAGGCGCTTCGACGACAGAGTACAACTCACGGAATCGCTCGTGAATGAACGCTTCAGCAAAGCCGCGCTCGAACTGATGCAGCAGCCCTGCAAAGTAATTGTTGATGTTAATGAAGACGATAGGCTTGTGGTGGAATCCCAGTTGTTTGAAGGAAAGTATTTCCAGAATCTCTTCGAGCGTGCCGAACCCACCAGGCAGGGCGATATAGGCATCGCCAAACTCATCTAACCCGCGCTTTCGCAAACGCATATCGTCCACCGAGTGCATCTCGTGTCCGCTGGTGGCGTACCCGCGATCGATAAATTCGGCGAGGATCACTCCTCTGACTTTTCCCCCGTGGGCTAAAGCGGCATTGGCCAGCGCGCCCATCAACCCAATGTTACCACCACCGTAGACCAACGTGTGGCCGCGCAGCGCAATCAGCTGTCCCAGTTCTGCAGCCACACTCAGGTAGAGTTGAGGGACCCGTTTGCTCGAGGCGCAGTAGACAGTCAAAGACAACGAGCGAGAAGGGGTGGGAGAAAGCGGCATAATAATAAAGAAGTAATGAGCAGTTAGCTGTTAGTTGTCAGCAAGAACAGGAAAAAGTCCGAAGTCTAAAGAGAGCTTTTTTCCCTACTAGCTACTGACTAGTGACTACTGACTTTAGCCATTAATTGCTAACCAATCATAACGAACAGTTTGCTTACAGTCCCTTCACGACTTCGTCTACAGCACTCCATTCAACAATAGGGGTGAGCCGGCGTTTGGTGATGAGGCCACTTGTCACTGCGGTCGTGAACGGAACAAAAGTTTTGGCGTGGTCTTGGATGTCGAGCACGAGGATAATTTTTGTCTCTTCGTTTGAGGCCCAGGGGCCAGCTTTCAGGGTGACTCCCGACGGAAAGCCCGTATCTCCTTTCAGCACCCCTTGAAACATGGCGTGGACCTTTTTGGCACTCTCCGGCGAAGTGATATTCAACCAGATCTCGTCCAAATACAGCGGCATATATTCCTCCTTTTCTTCGTGCTTTCTCCCAGGTGCGACATAGCAAGAAAAGCAAGCAGATCATACCCTGGCAGAGGAAAAGAGGCTATCTCCTGCAACGTTGGTTCCCGTCTTTGCCTCAATGCCGGTTTTCGCCTATAACCATTCTGCACGACAGGCCTGCCTGTGCGGTGTGCACAGACAGGCAAAGGAGGGGACGCTATGGTCGCGCGATTCGCCACACTGGTGTTTCTCTGGATCCTCTGGGTTCCATGGACGGCCAAAGATCTCATCTGGGCGCAGAGTGAGCACAACGGCACCAAGACCTGGAAGACCGTCACTGAACTTTCAGCCGAAGAACGCGAACGCATTGACCTTGCGACGGAGACGCCTCGACATCCGACGTTTCCCTATTTACCTGCTGAACCCTATCCCTTTACGCCACCGTATACTGCGGAAGAGATGGGCTTTCGCTCGATGGAGTTTCCTCACCAGCCACGGTGGTCATGTGTGTATGCCGATGCTGGTGCTTCAATCGACCAGTGGGGGCATCTGATTGTGCAAAGCCAGTCGGTGGGGTTGGTTGCGTACAGCAAGACAGAGGGACTGGTCGGGGAAGTATATGACACTGCTCCTGGCGAGAGTTTTGTCACTTCTCTTTCACAAGATCTTGCGCCAGCAGAGAAATACGGCAATCAGTCGCTCTTTTCGCGCTACCGCACGGACAAAACGTTCACCAAGAAGATCGACATGTTTGTGTACACGCCAGGACTGCGCCGGGTGCGGCGCCAACCGCAGCCGCGACGTGGCGACCGCTTTCCCAACCAGGCGTCCACCTTTGATGATGCATTTGGACGTGATGCCTGGGAGTGGACCTGGCGGATCATGGGCACTGACGTGTTGTATAAGACTGTCCGTTTCCCCAATTCTCGTCCATCTATCACGCTCGTTGATGAGAGTGGTGCCTTTCGTGATATTGCGGCCAGCGAGATCAAATCAATGGGAAAGGAGTATCCTGCCTACACGCCTGAGGGTGGCGTGCCGTGCTATGTGGTTGAAGCCCGCGCGCGGGAAGACTGGCTGCCTGGCTATTATGCGCCGCGCATCCTCTATTGGTTAGATCAGCATGCCTTCTATCCGTTGCGCATCGAAGAGTATGATCGTGACGGCAAATTGATCTTCATCGAGACCCGCGTTGCCGAGATGCGCAACCCGGCGCTGAAAGAGCGGGGGTATGGCATGATGATCGACCTGTACTGGGACCTGACCACTGATCTCATGACCTACTCTGTGCATGATGCGCATCAGCTACGGCAGTGGACTGAGCAGGACCGCAAGGCGTATTTCAATCCCGACTTTCTCCGGCGTGTCTGGTTCATTGGTGGAGTGAAGAGTCAGTCCGATATCGACAGCCCGGAGGAGTTTTTTCTCCGTCCGGCGCTCTATGAGGATAAATTTCCTGATGAACGGAAAATCGAGTTGCCCTCAGACCTGCGTGCGCGCATCAATGCCCAAGAAAAAGCCGGACGACTGGTGTTTAGCGAAGAGGTAGCGGAAAAATAAATAGTGTAGGGTCAACTCGCTCAGTTGATTGTTCTCCTCTTGCGGTGCAGGCCAGAGGCTCGCACCGATGGCCTGCGTTAAGCCATGCAGGCAAGATGCCTGCACCACAAGATAAAAACCCTTACAGGAGAGTGCCGGAAAACTTCCCCCACTCCTACAGGTTCCCAACCTCCAGTTCTAACAGCTTCGCATACTTCTGTATGGCCTTTTCCCGCTGGGTCAACAAATGCTCTGTGGGGAATAATCCTGCCGTCGGCTTATAATCGCGGAGGACCTGGCGTGCCACGGTCACTTTATGGACCTCGGTCGGGCCATCGGCGAGGCCCATCACAAAGGACTCAACGATCTGGGCTGAAAAAGGCATTTCGTTTGAGATCCCCAGAGAACCGTGGAGGCGGAGCGCTCTGAAGACGATGTCATGGTACACTTTGGGCATCAGCGCTTTAATCGCCGCGATATCCTTCCGCACTTTGCGGTAATCTTTGTACTTGTCAATCCGCCAGGCGGTTTGCAGGACCAACAGCCGAAACTGCTCCATCTCCATCCAGGAGTCGGCGATCTGCTCTTGCACCATCTGTTTGTTCGCCAGTACTTCTCCCTGGGTTTCACGTGACAAGACCCGCTCGCACATCATGTCGAACGCTTTCTTAATCTCGCCAAGGGTACGCATGGCGTGGTGAATACGGCCACCGCCCAGTCGCGTCTGGGCAACCTCAAACGCCTGGCCGCGCTTTCCTAACATATTCTCCCTGGGAACATGGACATCTTCGTAGCGAATATAGGCATGCGTACCTTCCTCACGCTCTGTTCCGATACCCACATTCCGCAAAATGTTGACGCCTGGGATGTCACTGGGCACGAGAAGCATCGACATGCGCTGGTAAGGAGGGGCGTCCGGGTCGGTGACCACCATCGCGATGAGGAACGACGCAAACCGCGCGTTGGACGAAAACCACTTTTCCCCATTAATGACCCAGAAGTCGCCTTGCAGGTCAGCTCGGCATTTAAACATTTTGGGATCAGCACCAGCATGGGGCTCGGTCATAGAGAAGCAGGAAACAATTTCATTATTCAGCAGCGGCTCCAGATATTTTTTCTTCTGTTCAGGAGTGCCGTAGTGAGCCAGGATTTCCGCATTGCCAGTATCGGGCGCCTGACAGCCAAAGACGATCGGGGCAAAGCGCGAACGCCCCAAAATCTCGTTCATCAGCGCCAGCTTCAGTTGGCCATAGCCTGGTCCTCCGAGATCTGGACCCAGGTGACAAGCCCAGAGTTTTCTTTTCTTTACTTCGGCTTGCAGGGGGCGTACAAGCTTTTGGTTCTGTGGATTATTGATATCATACTGGTTGCCCAAGACATGGTCCAGCGGTTCTACCTCCTCGCGGACAAAGGTGTCTATCCAGTCCAGTTCCTTTTGGAATTCTGGGTCGGTTGCAAAATCCCAAGCCATACTACCGTCCTCCTTCTCAAGTGATGGTCTCATCTTGCTGAACCGAGGCCATGTTGACAAGACTAGAGCATCAGGCCAAGTAGGAAATGGGACACGTGACAACGCAGGAGGAACAAAAGATGGCAACAGGGGCATACGACCAGAAGATCGATAGGAACAAAGTCAAAAAAACCGTGGAACATGTGTTTGGCTTTTTGGGAGGAGCGGTCGTTTCCGGCATGATTTATCTCGGGGACCGTCTCGGCCTCTATAAAGCTCTCGAAGGGGCCGGCCCCGTCACCAGCGAGGAACTGGCGCGCAAGACCAGTCTGGATGAACGTTGGCTGCGAGAGTGGTTACAAGGACAGGCGACTGCTGGTCTTCTCGATTACAAAAAGGACGGGCGTTTTGAATTATCCCCAGAAACGGCACTGGTCCTGGCGAATGAGAACAGCTCGGCATTTGCTGCCGGCGGATTCTGCGCCTTGCCCCAGCAGATGGCGGTGTTAGAACGACTCCCCGAGTCGTTCAAAACTGGCCTCGGTTTGCCGTACGATGCCTTGGGACCGGAAGGCGCGCGTGGGGTGGAGCGCATGGCAGCCCCCTGGTTTCGCGCCCATCTGGTGCCGAAAGTCCTTCCGCAGCTCGACGGCGTTGTTGCCAAGCTCGAAGCTGGGGCAAAGGTCGCCGACGTGGGTTGCGGGGCTGGAGCGGCAATGATCGAGGTCGCCAAGGCTTACCCACATTCACAGTTTCACGGCTATGACATTTCCCAACATGCTTTGGAACGGGCTGAAGCAAACAAGAAGCAAGCTGGCGTGCGCAATGTGACGTTTCATAACGCTACAGTTGACCCGCTGCCTGGAGATGGCAGCTTCGATTTCATTACGACCTTCGACTGCCTGCATGACATGGCGCATCCCAGCCCGGTTATTCAAGCTATCTATAAAGCCTTACAACGTGATGGGGTGTGGCTCATCGCTGATGTTAACAGCTTGCCAACGTTTGAGGAAAACCTGTCCAATAACCCTTTCGCCCACATGTGGTATGGCTTCTCGGTCCTGTGCTGCATGTCGTCCGCGTTGTCAGAACCAGGCGGCGCTGGCCTGGGCACCTTGGGCTTTACTGAACCAGTGGCTCACAAAATGGTTACCGATGCCGGATTCACCCATTTCAGACGCCTCGATTTCAACAACCCCATCAATGCTTATTACGAGGTGAGGCCGTAGGGCGTGAGCAGAAAACCTTTGTGGTGGAGGGACAACCCGATAGCATCCGGGTTGTCACACCAGAGGAGGTTTTGGGAGAGCTTCTATATGGACAGCACGCCAAGATATAGAGGAATCATACCGCGGCGTTCGGTTTGCGGTCCTCTCTCCCCTGTATGGGAGAGCGACAGAGAGAGGGGGGTACCCGCGCCTCTTACCCTTATTCCGCCTGCCTGATCACGTCCGGCGTTAACCCACGCAGGCTCGTCTGACCGCACAGCGCGAGATTGGTGGCGATTTCCTCTCGCAGGAGTTCCAACGTACGATTCACACCGGCGGCGCCATCCACTGCCAATCCCCACAGCATCGTTCTCCCCATCGCGACGACTTTCGCCCCTAATGCTACCGCTTTGATGACGTCAGTCCCGCGCGAAAACCCACCATCGATCATGATTTCCGCGCGGCCCTCGACCGCTGCAACAATCTCCGGCAACACGTCAATAGTCGCTTGGCCGTGATCAAGCTGGCGGCCTCCATGGTTCGATACCCAGATGATTTGCACCCCTGCCTCGACCGCACGCCGCGCATCTTCCGCAGTCATGATCCCTTTCAGTCCTAAAGGAATGGAAAGAATACTGCGGAGCCACGCCACATCGTCCCAGGTGAGTCGCGCCTGATAGTCCATATCGGGAGGAGAAGGATTCGGCGCATTCGCTCGGGCAATACGAGGATCGAATCGCTGTAGCAGGTCTCGCTCTCGTCTGCCGTAGACCTGCAGGTCCACGGTCAAACAGACGGCATGATAGCCAGAGGATTCGACTCGTCCGAGCAGCTCTTGCACCCACGAGCGCGGCCCACCAAAGTACAACTGAAACAAAAGCGGCCCACCTGCGGCTCGTGCTACTGCTTCGACTGGCCAACCCGTGACACCGCTGACGACAGCCAGCGTTTTACTCGGCCCAGCTCCCCGCACCATCTCACAATCACCCTGCGGATGAAAAATAATCATCCCACCCATCGGGGCAATCGCCACAGGCATGGGGAGTTCCATTCCTAGCAATGTGGTATGAAGATTGACCTGGCGGACATCAACCAACACCCGTTGCCGGATGGCGAGCCGCTGGATGGCTTGACGATTGCGACGTAGCGTCGTTTCTGTTTCTGCGCCTCCAGCACCATAGCCCCAGGGACCTGGTGGGAGGATTTTTTTGGCCGCGCGCCGGATCTCGGGTAAGGTCATGAAGCGCTCTGGCATGAGTCCTTCCTTTCTTTGCTTCCAGTGCTTACTGGACCTGAACAGTCAAGGGTTTTGTCGTCCGCGACAGTGTGACTGTCAAGATACGTGTGGCTGCGTCCCACCACCACCCGCGTGATGCCGTCTCAACAGCCTGGTGCACGCTCATCTGAGGAAGAGATCTCCCGTCACACTCTACAGTACGCACCCTCGGTTGTTGATGGATATTGAGGCAATACGTCCGTGCGGAAACAGGGTGCAGGAGCTTCCCTTCTGCGGCCCCGATTGAAAATGTCAGTCTGTCTTTTTCCTCAACCAGGTGAAAAGGTGTGAGCAAAAAATCGCCAGTTCGGTAGCGATTTGTTTCCCCGTCATCTTCATACAATGTGCAGGTACGATCAACGCCTCGGTAGATTTCCAGAGTGAGTGGATCAAACGGCCGCTCCCCTGAATGCTGCAGTTCCGGCCCAAGAGGGAGAATGGCACCCTGGCGAATGAACACAGGCAGTGTGTCCAATGGAGCCTTGACCTGCAAAGAGCACGGTCCTGTGTAGACCGCGTCAGTCCAAAAATCGACCCAGGTCCCGGCAGGGAGGTAGACTGCCCGTTCCGTCGCCCCTTCTTCGACCACCGGGGCAACTAACATGTCTCGACCAAAAAGATATTCATCGCTCAGGTTAAAAACCGCAGTATCCGTGGGAAACTCCAGCACAAGAGGACGCATGAGTGGGAGACCAGAGATACATGCCTCGTGAGCGGCAGTGTAGATATAGGGAAGCAAGCGATAACGCAAGGTGAGATATTTGCGGCAGATCGCTTCGACTTCTGGCCCGAACTGCCAGGGCTCGCGCAGTTCAGTCTGATCCCCGTGTGGGCGGCAGAGGGGAGAAAACGCACCAAACTGGAACCAGCGAACATAAAGCTCAGGGGTACATTTCCCGGCAAACCCAAAGCCGCCGATGTCGGTCCCCCACAGCGGCATGCCAGCCATGCCGGTATTGAGTCCAACGGCGATTTGCTTGCGGAGGGAGGAGAAGGTCATATCCACATCACCAGACCACAACCCTACACCATACCGTTGTGATCCAGGAAACGCTGATCGGCTGAGAATGAAGACCCGTTGCTGCGGTGCGTATTGCCGGTGTGCCTCGAAGAGCGCCTGATGCATAGAAAGGGCGGTGAGATTGTGTACGGCTGCCGCCGGGCCCGCATAATGCAACATATCTTGGGGATGCTTCGTCGGTTCGTTGAGATCCGTCCACCAGCCAGCGACCCCGAGTTCCAAGAGGGGTCGGTGTTGTGCTGCCCACCAGAAACGAGTTTCAGGGTGAGAAAAATCGAGCAATGCGCATTCTCCTGGCCAAAAATGGACGGTGTATAACGAGCCGTCGTAGTGCCTGGCAAGATATCCTTTCGCTTGTGCCTCAGGAAAATTGCGACTCTTTACCGTGATATATGGCTCCTCAATCACCATCAGGCGGAACCCTTGCTCTGTGAGTCGAGCGATCATCTCCGCTGGGTCAGGCCAGTCAAACGGCTGAAACGCCAGATCTCCCATTTCCTGGAACCAAAACACATCCAGGATCAATGCATCACAGGGGAGTCCTTTCGCGCGAAACGTGCGTGCAATCGTTTCCAATTCCTCACGATTGCGGTAACCGTAGCGGGACTGTAACAGTCCAAATACCCAACGAGGCGGGAGCGGAGGAAAGCCCGTCAGTTCCACATAGGTGCGCAACAGACGCGGGAGGCCTGGTCCGTAGAACACATAATATTGCAGTCCCCCACCCTGAGCCCGATACGAAAAGGTCGAAGGGTTGGTGTATCCGAGATCCCACACGGCCTTGTGGGGATTGTCGATGAGGAGACCATACCCGCGCAGGCTCAAGAGTGTCGGGAAGATCGTTGTTGCTGGTGGAGAATGCTGATTCCAGACTTCTCGGATATGTCCCCGATGGTCGAGGTCCATTCGCTCATCGAGCTGACTCGCTTGTCCCATGCCGTAGAAATGGTCCTCGGGGACGAGGTGGTAACATAAGGTGTATTCCCAGTATGACCAAGACAACCCGCCCGTTTCGACCTCTTCGAGAAACGGCTGACCATCAGGGGAAAGGTAACGCAGATGAAACGGGGCGCGGGTCGCCTCGATCAGGACCTCGCCCATCCGCACGAGCACCACCTCAGGAGTCTCGGTGAGCGTAACGGACGGCACCGGTGGCCAAGAGCGACGATACACAGCGTACGCCTCTTTTACCTGGGCAGCATGGAGGCGAAAGTGTGTCGGTACCCACGTATGGCGGATGACATTCGGGAGGATAGGGGTAAGAATCAGGTCTGAACTTTCGAAGGAAAAAATGACCTCCTGGTCACACTGGGTAACCTGGAGTAAGCGACCTAAGGTTCCTACAGTGATTGGCATCCGTTAAGAACGAGCGGGCGTATGGGTTGATACAGTGACAAACCATACGCTTCACCTTTTTAGCGACCCATTTTAAGCCGGTCTTCCTGCGCCCAGCCTTCGCGCAGCGGTACAGTAAAATAGGGAGTCAGGGCCATCTTTTTGAACTTCCACTGCCCGTTTTGCCTGACGTACTCGTCATCATAACGAGCCGCCACCATATAGCTCTCTCCCTTCGAGATCGTCCTGGCTTCGAGATAACTGAACCCCGTGCCGGTGTCACCGTGCACCTGTACGGCATGGTTATGAACAAACTGTTTTACAAAAGACAGTAACTGTGGAATGCCCTGGAAAAACTTGGTCAGTTCCGCTCTCCCTTTTGACTTCCCCAGGTAGCCAAAATCTAACTCTCCATCTTCAGTAAACAGGTCGGGAATCTCAGCGTACTTTCCCTCATTGACGTACTCATGGTAACGGTAGCGCAACGCGTGGATCGCTTCTTGATCGTTCAATTGTTGTACTTTTGCTTCTAATGCCTGTATCCGAGCTTCGAGATCCTGTGCCATGATTGACCCTCCTGTGCTCACACCTGCGACTCGTTCCTCTCTCTACCATCATCACTGGTAAAAGAAAGGGCATGTTCCTCTGCCTCTGTCCTTTTTTCTGTCTCTATCTCTATCTCTATCTCTGTCTCTATCTCTCCTCCTGTACTCTACGGTATTTCTTCGACCCCACCTGCGGCAGGGTGAGAATCAGTTCATCGCCTGGAAGCCAGACTTGCAAAACCACGGGTCCGGCGACTCCCCATAATCCACCGGGTGCAATTTGCACCCGCGTCGCGTCAAGAAAGTGATAGGAGCCTTGGTTTGCAACTCCTTGCTCAATACTAATGACCAAGCCATCAGCAAAGAATTCTATCGTGTCTGCACCGCTGGTGAGTTTCCATTTCCCGATGATAGCTTGCTCTGGGGTCGAGGTGCAGGAAGCAAGCACGAGACACACTGCGACCAGCACTTTTCCCAGTGCGCACGGAAAGCTCATAGGCATGGCGGTTGGGGTTCTTTCTTTGAGCTACAGAACGCTTGCCATAAGCCAGATGGAGAGAAGAATCAGTGCGATGACCCCTGCTACCGTAGCTCGCACCACAGTCCGCGACTTTCCTGCAGAAACATACCGTTCCGTACTCAGACCCAACAGATAGGCCAACCGCTTCTCTTCACGATGCACGTCGTTGAGCAACATTAGTCACCTCCTCCTTATTCCACCGCCACGCCCGTACCGTCACGTCATTACCAACCAAGCGTCTCATATCAGACGTCCACCAGAATGAACTGCTCAAGAATACCGCTGAGCGAGAAACAGAGCAAGAGTTTACCGATGGATTTTTGCGATTCCTGTCATTGTTGAACTCGTGCAGACGATTGGCTACGATGCTGATTTTCACACACAGGAGGGAGCTATGGGACGACTCCGTCAGGTATCGAAAGCCGAAGCAACGCCGGAGGTGTTAGCCATTTACCAGCAGTTCTTTGGGGATCGGGATCCGGTTGCTGAACCAGGCACAGCGACCGGCACTCCAGGTGATTACTGGACAACCTTTGCGTTAGTTCCTGACCTGCTGGTGCTGGCCCGTGATTCCCTTATGACCCTGTTGCAGCCAGGGCGTCAGTTGCATCCCCAACTGCGCGAACTGGCAATTCTCCGCACCGGTATTGTTGGAGAATCCAAATTTGAGTATTCACAACACCTGAAAGTCGCGCGCATGGTGGGAATACCAGAAGAGAAACTGACCGCACTCAAGGGCTGGACGACGAGCGTAGTGTTTACTCCTGTCGAACGTGCGGTAATGGCAGCCACAGATGAGATTCTCTCGCGAAATCGCGTAGAAGATGAAACCTTTGCTGCTTTACAGGCGCATCTCTCAGACCCAGAAATCCTTGAACTGTTTTTTGTGATTGGCCTGTGGCGGATGCACGGTCTGATCGTCCGAGCGCTCCATTTAGAGTATGACAATGATACCAGTGCCCGTATGCAAGAGGTGCCAGCACCA
>CAZCWX010000133.1:0-3735 GCA_964502465.1 uncultured Enterobacteriaceae bacterium
CTGTTCCAGGCCGTCCCGCGGAGCGACATCGTGCTGCCCGTGCTCTTCGAGGATCAGGTCAAGGCGGTAATCGAGCTGGCCTCGTTGAGCGCCTTTCCCGCATCACACCTGGCGTTCCTTGAACAACTGACCGCAAGCATCGGCATTGTGCTGAACAGCATTGAGGCCACGATGCAGACCGAGGGACTGCTCAAGCAGTCACAACAACTAGCCGCCGAACTCCAAGCCCAACAAAAAGAACTGCAGCAGACCAACGAGCAGCTGGCGCAGAAAGCCCAGCAGCTCGCCGAACAGAATGTCGAGGTAGAACGCAAGAATCAGGAAATCGAACAGGCCCGCCGAGCGTTGGAAGAGAAAGCCGTAGAGCTGGCTCTGACTTCTAAATATAAATCCGAATTCTTGGCGAACATGTCGCACGAGCTCCGCACGCCGCTCAACAGCATCCTGTTCTGGGGCAGCAGCTCAGTGAGAACCCCGACGGTAATCTGACGTCCAAACAGGTCGAGTTCGCCCGCACGATCTACGGCGCAGGGACGGATTTACTAAACCTCATTAGCGACATCCTTGATCTGTCCAAGATCGAATCCGGTACGGTGACGGTGGACGCCGAGGAAGTCTTCTTTACTACCCTGCTCGACATGGTGGTGCGGCCCTTCCGACATGAGGCTGAGAATCGGCGGCTCACCTTCGACGTGCAACTGGAGCCGCGTCTCGGCCACACCCTTGTCACCGACTCGAAGCGTCTGCAGCAGGTGCTCAAGAATTTGCTCTCCAACGCCTTCAAGTTCACCGAACAGGGCAGCGTGCGTCTGAGCGTCTCGGCCGCTGTGGGCGGCTGGAACGAAGACCACCCCATGCTGAAAGAGGCGGCGTCCGTGGTGGCCTTCGAGGTGGCTGACACGGGCATCGGCATTCCCCTTGAAAAGCAGAGGATCATTTTTGAAGCCTTCCAGCAGGCTGACGCCGGCACTAGCCGTAAATACGGCGGCACTGGTCTGGGGTTGGCCATCAGCCGTGAGCTGGCCAGTCTGCTGGGCGGCGAAATCCAATTGCGCAGCACTCCGGGCTTGGGTAGCACCTTCACGCTTTACCTGCCGCAGACCTACGGCGGCTCATCCATCCCCAGTGGAATGGAGGGGAAGGGCGCGCCGGCTCCGCCGGTTATTGTTCTCCCCGCCGTGCATGCGCCGGAGCGCCAGGTCGAGCAGATCCCGGACGACCGCGACCACTTACAGGCCGACGATGCTGTCTTGCTCATTGTCGAGGATGACCCGCACTATGCCCGCGTCATGTGTGATTTGTCTCGTGACAAAGGGTTTAAAGTGCTCGTGGCTATGCGGGGGACGGAAGCCCTCACCTTAGCCCGTCAGTACCGCCCGACAGCAGTGTCATTGGATGTCTTCCTGCCAGATATGTTGGGCTGGACGGTGCTGAATCATCTGAAACAAGAGCCGGCCACGCGGCATATTCCAGTGCAAATGTTGACGCTGGACGAAGACCGGCAGCATGGTTTGGCGCGCGGAGCGTTTGCCTTTGTGACGAAGCCGACGACGACTGAAGGCCTGGAGGCGGCTCTGACCCGCATCAAGGAATATGCGACGCCGCACCGTAAGCGTCTCCTGGTGGTGGAAGACAACGCCGCTGAGCAGCTCAGTATCACGGAGTTGCTGGGCCATGACGACATTGATATCGCTGTGGTCAGCACGGGCGCGGAGGCGCTGGTCGTGCTGCAGGAGTAGCCGTTCGACTGCGTCGTGCTCGACCTGCGTCTGCCGGATATGTCGGGATTCGAGGTGTTGGAACGCCTGGGCGACGCCGCCGCGTTAAGCGATGTCCCGGTGGTAGTCTTCACCGGGAAAGAACTGACGCCGGAGGAGGATGCTCGGCTGCACACCTTGGCGCGCAGCGTGGTAGTCAAGGGCGTGGAATCGCCTGAACGACTGCTGGACGAAACGGCATTGTTCCTGCACCGGGTGGTCGCCGACCTGCCGCCAGAGAAGCAGCAGATGCTCGAACGGTTGCACCGCTCCGACGACGCTTTGGTGGGCAAGAAGGTGCTGGTGGTGGACGACGACGTGCGGAATATCTTCGCGCTCAGTAGCGTGCTGGAGCGGCGTGGAATGACTGTGCTGACCGCCGGCACCGGCCGCGAGGCGATCGCGACGCTCAACTCTACCCCCGACTTGGCGATTGTCTTGATGGACATTATGATGCCGGAGATGGACGGGTATGAGACGATGCAAGTGATCCGACAGAACCCTGCATTTAAACGGCTACCGCTCATCGCGCTGACCGCCAAAGCGATGAAAGGCGAACGCGAAAAATGCCTGGAAGCTGACGCGTCCGATTACCTCGCTAAACCCGTTAATACGGAACAACTGCTCTCGGGCTTGCGCATGTGGTTGCATCGATAGGAGTTGTTGCCTATCTTAGGGCGGCCAAGCGCGGCTGTCCCGGAGGAGAGCTCCAGCTCCTGAGGTGCAGAGAGGAAAGCAATGAGCGCGCATGAGAAGGTTAACATCCTGATGGTGGATGATCAGCCGGCCAAACTGCTCAGTTATGAGGTCATTCTGGATGAACTGGGAGAGAACCTCATCAAGGCCGGTTCGGGGAGGGAGGCTCTGGAGTACATCCTAAAAACCGACGTCGCTGTTGTTCTTATGGACGTGAGCATGCCGGAGATTGATGGATTTGAATTGGCGGAGATTATCCGCCAGCACCCCCGCTTCCAGCAAACGGCGATCATCTTCATCTCCGCGGTGCACCTGACCGATGTCGATCGACTCAAAGGCTACAAACACGGGGCGGTGGATTACATTGCGGTCCCGATCATTCCTGAGCTCCTGCGCGCCAAAGTCCGCGTGTTCGCCGAGTTACACCGTAAGACACGGCAGTTGGAGCAATTGAATCGCGAGCTGGAACAACGCGTGGCGGAACGGACTGAGGAGTTACAGATGCGGGCGGAAGCGCTGCAGCGGCTGAACACCCAATTGGCGGAGAGAAACCGGGAGCTGGACACTTTCACGTATATTACCTCGCACGATCTCCAAGAGCCGTTGCGTATGGTGATGACCTACGTACAGCTCTTCGCTAACCGCTACAAGAGTCACCTCGATGCTGAGGCGGAGCAGTTCATCCACTTTGCCGTAGAGGGCGTTAAACGCATGCAAGCGCTCCTGCAGGACTTACTTGCCTATACGCGGGTCGGGGGCCAGCAAGCTGTCTTGTCGCGGGTGGACAGCGCGCAGGTGCTGCGGCTCACTTTGGAAAATCTGCGAGCACGTATTGCCGACGCCAGAGCGACCATTACCTCTGATCCCTTACCTCCGGTATTAGCCGACGCGTCTCAACTCGGCCTGGTCTTCCAAAACTTGGTGAGCAACGCCCTGAAATTCCGCGCCTCCGCCTCCCCTTGTATTCACATTTCGGTTGACCAGGAGCAGACACGCTACCGATTTGCTATACGAGACAACGGCATTGGGATTGCCCCGCAGTATGCCGAACAGATCTTCCAAGTCTTTCAGCGCCTCCATACGCACCAGAAATATCCGGGCACAGGGATGGGGTTGGCTATTTGCAAAAAGATTATCGAGCAGCATGGCGGCCGAATTTGGGTAGAATCCGCACTGGGGGAAGGCTCAACGTTCTTCTTTACTTTGCCGATGGCCTAAACAGGGAAGCATTGAAAACATCACCCGTCCAGGTGTCTCTTCATGTGGTCACGGACGGAGAGGA
>CAZCWX010000134.1:0-5838 GCA_964502465.1 uncultured Enterobacteriaceae bacterium
GGAGTATGTCGCCGCTGGGGTCACGCATCTGATCTTTTCTGTGTCTGCCTCAACTGACCGTCAAGCGGTCCGCCAGTTTGCGCAGGAGATCATTCCCGCATTTCGTGGGCGAAAAGGTTAACCCTGCCCTGGCCAACCAGGTGCCACTTACGTATGATATGCACTGCTACGGGATCCGACAGTACGCATGGCCTTGAATGACGATTTCCGCACAGTGCGCACCAAGGTATTCGGTGGTGACTGGCGCGATATCAGTGTCACCCACACCCGCCCGGAGCATCATGCCGCAGTCGGCCAGACCATCGCTGACCTGGCTCAGGCAGTGGGCCGCGAGCCCATCGATGTCTTTCTCGATCTGGCACTGTCTGAGGATCTGCAGACTGGCTTCAAGATTCACGACTTCGCCAACCGCGATCAAGAGGCGCTGGCAACGATGTTAAAACACCCGCATGCGGTTATTGGTCTCTCCGATGGCGGGGCGCATACCAAGCTGTTCTCGTTGGGCAAGTATCCGATCGAGTTCCTGGGCCACTGGATTCGCGACTGTGAACTGATGTCACTCGAAGAAGCGCATTGGCGACTGTCGTTTGTCCCGGCGTGGATCATTGGTCTCCACGATCGCGGCTGTTTGCGCGAAGGTATGGCCGCCGATGTGATCGTCTATGACCTTGAACGGTTACGAGTCGAGCCGACAGAACCACAGATGGTGTATGATCTTCCAGGCGGCGAGGGACGGCTTGTGCAGCGTGCCGTGGGCCTCGACTACACGATTGTAAATGGCCAGGTGACGTTCGAGGGTCAGACCTGCACCGGCGCGCGCCCTGGTAGCGTATTACGCAGCGCAGCCCATGTGCCTGAGTCGGCCTGACAGAGATACCTTTTTGTTTTCCTCTAGGGGGAAAAACCTGCCCTGAGCGAAGTCGAAGGGCTTTATTTGGGCCACTCCGCTCACCCCCTGTACGGTTGCAAACGCCTCTTTCGTCAGGCCAGTATAGAGCTATGCCTGGTGTATTCGGCTTACAGGTCCTCTGGAAGGGTGGTGTCACTCAAGGCATTCTTGTCTGTGTCTGCTGCATGGCTCTCGTTTGGGGTTGCTTCTCCAATCCAGCCCAGGCTATGGGGGAGTTCAAGGAGGGAGTTTTTACGAGTGAGTATGGGAGTCGACGGTATAAACTCTATATCCCCAGTGGATACCAAGGGCAGGCAGTTCCTCTCGTTGTGATGCTCCATGGATGTACACAAGACCCTGCTGACTTCGCTGCCGGAACAAAGATGAACACGCTGGCCGAGCAGCAACCCTTCCTGGTTGTCTATCCAGAGCAACCGGTCTTTGCCAACATCAGTAAGTGTTGGCATTGGTTTCTGCCTGCGCATCAGCAGCGCGGCACCGGCGAGCCGGCCCTGATCGCCGGTATGACACAAACCATCATGACCACGTATCAGGTGGACCCCTCTCGCGTGTACATCGCTGGCCTGTCTGCTGGTGGGGCGATGACCGTCGTCATGGGCGCCACCTATCCAGATCTCTATGCTGCTATCGGGGTCAGCGCCGGCTTTGCCTATCAAGCGGCACGCGATCCGCTTGCGGTGTTAAAGGTGGCGCAACAAGGTGGGCCGGATCCGCGGCAACAAGGAACGCTGGCGTATCAGGCCGCTGGGGCAGCAGCACGGGTAGTTCCAGTGATTGTTTTCCACGGGGCTGATGATCGGATAGTGAACCCGGTGAATGCCGAGCAAGTGCTTTCCCAATGGGCGCAAACCAACGATCTCGCCTCCGATGATGGCCTCGATAATGACAACATCAGCGATACGAGCAGCTGTACCCCTGCGCACAGCACCGCTGGCTATCCCTATACAAAGTGTATCTATCCTGATGAGAACGGCGAGGTGCTCATGGAAAAGTGGCTGGTTTACACCATGGGACATCGGTGGTCTGGTGGGAGTAGTGCTGGCTCTTATACCGATCCCAAAGGACCGGATGCCTCTGAGGCAATGATCCGCTTCTTCTTCGCTCATCCAAAAATGTGATGAGCAGCCTTCCCTATGCACTCTCAGCTCCCGCACGAGACCAGTTCGGTAGCGTGCGCTGTGCGCACGAGGCGGTAAAGACAATTCCGTAGTCTGGATGGAGCAAGCTCGGATGGTAGAAGCCATGATCTCGCGTGAAAAAAGTCAGGCGGTGAAGCGTATGCAGCAGCGGGATGATGTCGTTACGATCTTGCATCCCCGTACGACCAACTGCAACACCGATCCGCCGTCAGAACAACTCGCCCGCCCCGAGGCGAGCGCAGAACTCAGCGGCGGGAAGGATGCGGTATTCTTCAGCCTTGAGCAGATCGATCCACACAGCGTCTGGATAGGTTGCCTTCAACAACGTGGTCTTGCCCGTCTGCCGAGGGCCCCACAGGAAAAACGTCTCCGTCCCAGCTGCTGGTAGGCGCAGCGCTCGCGTGAACATACGCTTCAAACTATCATGATTATTTGAAGTTGTAATCACATCTGAGTTATATGGAGCGTACAGAGGCAGAGAGCAAATCGCGAGAATGTTATAAAGCAGGGTCTGGTTTCCTTTCTTGCGTAACAGCTTGACGCTGTCTCCCTCATTTGGGACGATCAGACATACCGCTTGTCGAGAGGAGAGCCCTATGGATGTTGCAACCGAACCGCGCGAAAGCGATTCGGCTATAATGCGATACGAGGTCACATGATATGGCACATTTAGAAATTCTCGAAGGGACCTGGGAAGAGCTGGCCACTCATGCAGAGAAGTTCAAAGGACGACGGCTCAGAGTCATCATCCTTCCGCCAGAGGCCGCAGCCAGCGAAGGGAGCGCTGATCAGGCAACGCTGCGTGAGACAGCGACGCGTCTGTTTGCAGAGGCGGATACGATCGAGAGAGAGCCAGGCAAGCCCAGTAGCGACCCTCATGAAAAAGCGTTCGGCGAGATCGTAGCCGAAAAGTATAGAAAGATGGGGTTGAAGGTGTGACCCTGACGGATGCCGGTGCGCTGGTTGCGCTGATAGACAAAAATCAGCCTCACAATCCTCGTTGTCGCGCAACGTTCGCGACACTGTCTCTGCCCCTCATCACGACCTGGCCTGCCTTCACTGAAGCGATGTATCTCGTCTACCAGATAGGCGGATGGCAACTTCAGCGCAATGTGTGGGAACATGTGGAAGAAGGCGTGCTCCACCTCCATGTTTCTGACGAGGTAGAGCAGAAGCGGATGAGGCAGCTCATGGAACAATATCAGGACACACCTATGGATTTGGCAGATGCTTCTCTGGTAGTTGCAGCCGAGGTGCTGAATCTGACCCGCATCTTTACGTTGGACAGCGACTTCTATGTGTATCGGATCAACAATACCGGCGTGTTCGAGGTTGTTCCCTAGTTCCTGTAGTGTGCACTGTGCGCCCGATAGCGGTAAAGACAATCCCGTAGTCTGGATAGGGCGGAATGAAATCCAGGATGCAGCGTTTCCCACAGATTCCACTGAATTTATTTGGGCTATTCAACTGCATGAGGCGTGACAGGTTCCTTTCTATACGGGCGTGCCCCACGTCAGTACCCGCCGCGGATTCTCCACCAACAAAGTTGTGATCTCGCTCTCGCCAAAACCGCGCCGCTGCAGCATCGGCACGACATTCTTGAGCAGATGGGCATAGCCCCACCCTCCGTAGCGCGTCAGTTGGATCTTCATGCCAGTATCATGGGAAAGGAGCAATCGTTCCAGGCACCCTTCATCGATCAGTCGTTTGATCGCCGTGATACTGTGGTAGTCGGAGCCCATATACTGACCGACGGTATCGACATAGAACTCCATCCCGAAGAAATCATACTCTACATACGCACCACGGCGCGCCAGTGTTGTATGATACTGCACGTCATCACTGGTCGGACTGAGATGGCTGAGAATCACCTGATGCAGATTCGCGCCTTCACCTTCCAAGATGTCGAGCGCCTCAATACCGTTCTTGCGCCACGGGAGCAGATGCACACTAATGGGTGCGCCAGTTCGCCGCTGGGCACGGGCTGCCGCCTGCAGGACTTTCTTCTCGGTTGCACGGATCTTATAACTGGTGCCGATCTCGCCGATGAGGCCTGCCCGGACGCCGGTATCGCCAACCCCTACGGTTAGATCGTTGACGATTTCGTCAGCGATGGCCTCCACCGAACGCGCCTGGAGATCCTGCGGATGCGAACGGCCAATATAGTACCCAGAGCCCATGATGACGTGGACCCCAGTCGCTTGGGAGATTTCTTTGAGGGTGAGTGGAGCGCGGTTCAAGCCGTTATTCGTGCAGTCCACCACACTGCCCCCACCAGCCGTCTTGAACTGATGGAGTTCGGCAATCGCCAGAGCCACATCATCCAGGACGCAATTGTCAAGGTTCAGCAATGGATCGCGGCGAATCGCGCCCAGGGTAGACAAGTCTACCGGTGCATGGATCAAGGCTTGCTTCTCTTCCTCGCGCGGTTCCTGACTCCAGACACGCAGATCGACGAGGAGATGCTCATGCGTCAATGTAATGCCGAGGTCCTGTGGCTCAATCGCACCAAGGACAGTCATGACTTTGCCCTGCATAGACCCTCCTCTACTTCAGCAAACAGTTATCTCGTAATCGATATTATCCTCAACCATTATTGACAAGACTCTCAATCAGCCGGTCATGAGGGGCGCTCCGGGCGTTCCTCTTGCCTACCCCGCCAAGGGAGCATATCACTGGTGGCAAGGGTGTTACTGGGAATACACCATCTGTCACACGAAGGAGAAGAGCCTATGACGGTTCAGTTTGCCACAATCCCCGTTGTGCACCACTATGCCGAGCTTCCTGACCTGGTTCGGCAGATTGAGACATGGGGATTCGAAGCGATCGGCGTTCCTGACGCCCATTGGCTGTGGCCAGACTGTTATGTGACCCTCACCCAAAGTGCGCTCAATAGTCGCCGACTGCGGCTGGGGACGTTTGTCACCAATCCCGTGACTCGTCATCCAGCAGTCACTGCCGGTGCGATTGCCTCCATTAACGAGCTGTCTGAGGGACGCGCCTTTCTCGGCATCGGCACAGGGGATAGTGCCGTTTATAACGTCGGCCGCAAAGCTGCCACGGTTGCCCAATTTCGCGAAGCGCTGCTGGCCATCAAGGGATTCTATACTGGGGAAACCCGTTATGAGGGGAAACCCGTTCGTCAGGTCTGGGTGAAACGACCCGTGCCCTTGTACGTCTGTGCCGAGGGACCCAAGACCCTCCGCCTGGCCGGTGAACTGGCTGATGGGGTGATCGTGGGGAGCGGACTGACCCCTGAGGTGGTACACGACGCCTACGGGCGCATCAGAGAAGGGGCTGAGGCGGTAGGACGGCGGTTTGAGGATCTCGATATTTGGTTTTTTGCCAAAACCAACGTTGCTGACGATGCCGGAGCAGCCGTGGACGAAATCCGCATGGCGCTGGCCGCGAGTGCGAATCATGCCTTTCGCCGTACCCTGGAGGGCAAACTCATTCCGCCAGAACTCCACGGCTCCATCGAAAAGCTCAAGGCTGCCTACCGACCCCATGAACACGAGCTGCTCGGTGCTGAGAAGCTCCACGCCCGGTTGGTGGATGAATTAGGCCTGAAGAGCTACCTGGCTGAACGCTTTGCCATCGTCGGGACCGTAAAAGACTGTCTCGGGCAGATCGAGTGTGCGGCCGCAGCCGGGGTACGGAAGATTTTTCTTGGCCCGATCACTGGGATCCAACTCGCGTGCTCCAGACATTTGCCCAGGCGATTCTGCCGCAGTTCCGGTAGCGTGCGCCATGCGCACGATGCTGTAGAGGCAGAAAGCAATTTGCGAA
>CAZCWX010000135.1:0-10872 GCA_964502465.1 uncultured Enterobacteriaceae bacterium
CTGTGCCCCCTTCGGGGCCGTTACTTGTCCACTGATTGATGCCAGTGTGGGCGAGGCTAGAAAACCCCAGCAGCAGAGTGAACGCGAAAAGCCAGACACGACCCATGAAAGAGTACATACCTTCCCTATTTTCCGAGCAGGTGCTCCGCCTTGCCTGACCTGTATAGACGACTGCACTAGAGCTTTGGTTGCAGCAAAAAAGGAGAGGGGTGAAAAAATTAAGGCGACCAGCAGGAAGCGGGGAATGATGAGAAAGAAGGGGGGGCACAGCAGGTTGCACCCCATTATAAGCTACCTCCATTATTTCAGAGATGCACAGTCCGAAGCACTGCGAGGCTTAGGCTATGGGACAAAACTCTCATGGCATGCCGTAAGGTCAAGGTGTCATTGCGAGTCCCCCATAGCGCCGGGCGCTAAGCGAGCGACAAGAAACTGGGGGCGGTTGTAGTTGCGACTTTAGTCGCGGGCGAGGCAGGGGGGACGACTAAAGTCGTCACTACGGATTGTGTTTCTGAGCATCGCAGCGAAGCAATCTTTGCTTGAAAAAGAGATTGCTTCGTCGCCTCCGGTTCCTCGCGATGACAGCCCCATCCTTACTTCTTAGAGCTCTTAGAGGGTCACCCGTATCTGACGAAGTGCTTACGCAATCACATACCCGCCGTTCGGGCTCATCACTTGGCCCACAACAAAATTTGCCTCCTCTGATGCGAGATACACCGCCAGGTTGGCAATGTCCTGGGGTGAGCCAAACCGACCAGCAGGAGTAGACAGGGCGATCGCTTGACGTACGGCGTCGGTAATCACCTGCGTCATGGGAGTATCAATGTACCCAGGCGCAATGGCGTTCACATTGATGTTTCGCACAATCGCCTCGCGTGCCACTGCCCGGGTAAAGCCCATGATGCCAGCTTTGGCGGCGCTATAGTGCGGTGCACCGGCACAGCCAGTCATGCCGCAGATTGACGCGATGCTGATAATCTTTCCCGAGCCCCGCTTTTCCATGATCTTGAGCGCCTCGCGGGTACAGTAGAAGGTGCCGGTCAGATGAATACTGATCATCCGGTCCCACTCTTCATCGGTCAGATGCTGTGTCGCTTCGAGCGAGGTTTTTACCTTGCCGTCTTTCGCCAACTCGGCTTGCTGCTTTTCCAGCACCTTGTTGAAGCGGGCACGCGTCTGCGCATTGTCAAGGCCAATACCGGCATTGTTGACTACAATATCCAGAGCAGAGAACTTCTTGTGAATCCGCTCAAACATGGCGGCGACCTGGCGACTTTTGGACACATCAGCCTTTACGGCAAGACCTTGTTTTCCCTGGCCACACTCGTCGAGCACTTTCTGTGCAGCTTCGACGGTTAAATCGTTACAAACGATCGTTGCCCCTTCTTTGGCGAAACTCTGGCAAATCGCCCGCCCAATGCCAGACGCACCACCAGTGACAAGCGCAACTTTCCCATCCAAACGTCCCATATGTACACTCCTTTCCCTCATCCACACGCCTCAAGCGGCGAGCAAAAAATCAGAGTCATGTCCACAACAGTCCAGGATAGACAGGCTGAGCCTCAGCGACCTCTGGCGGCCAGACAATTTCCTTCCGTCCTTTTTGCCATTGCGTGACTAACATGGGGTGTGCGGTCTGCCTGCCGGTCTGTGGGTCGATCGCGTAAGGCCCATAAAACGTGGTAAAATGCAACCGTCCTGCCGCTTCGCGCAGGGCCTTTTGCTCAAGTGAACCCACTTCTTCGATACAACGTTGCGCCACCAGGCCGGCGACGTATCCTTGCGCCGCAGGATAGTCAATCGGGACCGTCGCGCTCTTGAGATAGTGCGAAACGAATTCCTCTTCTGGCAGACCAACGTCGACCGCATACCGCACCTGCGGCTCCCACTGACTGGGCGCAAAGAACCCATCCGCCCGCTCACGCAGAGCCGCCTTAAAACGGCTGATCGCGGCAACGACCAACCCCGCTGCCTTGAGACGTGGCTTGAGTTCACGCAACTGGCTGCCAAGCAAGATGTCGTCTTCGACCCGGCCAACACTCAAGAAAATGTCCGGTGGATCGTCCTTGATTTGACCAAGCAGCGGCCGGAAATCTTCGAGGCCAGACCGGTACGATTGGTGGACAGTCAGGGTGAACCCTTTTCGTTGGATCCAGGCCAGGGCACCGGCGGCCATATCTGCGGCAAAGCCCGTCTTCGCGCTGAAAAGCGCGACTCGTTTCACAGACGGATCAAGCGCCTGGGTCATGTCGAGGATCGCGCACAGGTAGAGCGAGGCTGGAGTCAGGATGCCAACGACTGAAGACAGGTTGCACTCGAAAATTTCATCCGAGGACCCACTGTGATTCCACAGGACATACTGAAACGCGTCGGCCATCTCGGCGGCTGCCAAGGTCAATCCACTTCCGTATGGCCCAATCAACAGGTCAATGTGATCCTGGCGGATCAATTTTTCGACTAAACTGCGAATCTTGCCCTCGTCACTTTCGTCATCCTCGATAGCCAGTGACACTGGCAGTTTCCTGCCTTCGCTCTTGAGGAAGATGCCGCCCGCGGCGTTGACATCGCGCACGTAGCACTCTAGACCCTCTAGCGCCTGCCGCCCGAGTAAGGCGTAGCGTCCACTCAGCGAGACTGCCATCCCGATAGTAATCGATTGTTTGGCCATAAGTAGATTCCCTAGTGTTCGTTAATACTTTGCCATCACCTCACGGCTAAACTCCTCAATCATCTCCCGACCATTGTTTACCACCTGAATGGCCACTTGTTTGAGACCCACGGCCTCCAAAGCTTTCAGCCGAGCGACGATCTCCTCACCGGTCCCGGTTAAGCTAAATCCTCGGATTAAGGTCTCGTTCACATAGCGTTCTTCACCTGGCTTGAGGTAGATCAGATGACCTTCATGCACCTCAAGGTAACGACGATCAGCCGGGGTTTTCATGCGCGCGACGTATTCCTCATTGTAGCGAGTATAGAGGTCCCGTAACGGCGCAGGCAAATCGGCAGCCACCGTCGAGCGCTCCCAGAGGGCATGCAAAGCAACCGCAACGAACGGCCCGATGCGTTCGATGACACGCGGCCCAGTAGGGGACTCGCCGGGACGCAACACACAGCCAGTAGACAGAGCAATAGCGGGAAAATCTTTGATCGTCCGCCCGGCTTGCGTTGCTCCCTTTTCTACGGCAGCCAGGTTTTTCTTGAAGCTCGCCGGATCAGACAGTGTGGCAATCCATCCGTCGGCTAGTTCGCCCGTCAGGGCGAGCGCTTTGGGGCCATTCGCGGCAAAATAGATCGGAATGGGATCTTTCAGGTTGATGTACCCGTGATTGGCATGGAGAAATTTAATCCAGCGTTCCCGTGAACCATCACGATAGAGGAGTTCGTCTCCTTGCAACAGCGTACGACATTGTTGGATATAGTCGCGCACGACAGCGAGAGGGACCGGCGGCAATCCCATCGTGTTCCGACCCGTGAAGCCTGTGCCAAGGCCAAGAATCGCCCGACCAGGCGCAAGCAAGTTGATCGTGGCAATGGAGTGCGCAGTGACCGGCGCAATGCGATTGCTGGGAATCGCTACCCCCGTAGCCAGTTTGATCTTTTTGGTGTGTTCTGCTGCCAGCGCCATACACGCATAGACATCGCTATAGATCATCTGCGAGTCGTAAAACCACGCATGGGTAAAGCCGTGCTCCTCAGCAATAATAAGATCTTTCCAGGCATCTGGTCGAGCGGGATAAGCAATACCAAATTCCATCTCATTCCCTCCTTCAGAATCGACAACCTCACCGGAAGAAGCAGTTACCGTCCGTCTTCCCTTTGCAGAATAGGTTGCATCGTCAGGGTTGACGATCCGCGAGCGCCAGATTCCTTTAGCAGGTTCACGACTTCCGCGTGGCCGTTTTTTTCGGCCCATCGTAACGCGGTGGAACCATACCTGTCCGCCGTACTCACATCTGCCCCGTTCTCTAGTAGCACTCGGACCGTCTCCGCATAGCCTTGCCGCGCCGCCAGGATTAGAGCGGTATACCCAAACACTTCATTTTTCGCATCGACGTCCACCCCTTCTTGTAACAAGGAACGGACAGTTTCCGTGTCTCCCATTCCCGCCGCTTCGATTAACTGCGCAGTTGGCGTGCTCGGCGCAAATTCCTTTGGGGGGCTTTCTGGTATTGTCCGAGACCGGAATATCGTAACAACAAAGATCAATACAATGCCAATGACTATCCATTTCCAGTTCATGACACTAACCTCATCTTGAGAAGATCAAAAAGTTTGGTCGATTTCGCAATACTCCAGAGAGGCACAAATCGCAACTAGTGGTCCATGATAAGGGTCTGGGGCTATAGTGACGGCTGTCGTCGTTGACTCATGTCCAGAATCTGGCAAATTCCTGGATTCCCGCCTACGCGGGAATAACGTCATGCCCGTGGAAACGGGCATCCAGAGAAGTAGGGGGCTGCCTCTCGCAACCAGTGCACAGATTTCAGACATGAGCCTCGTCGTCTTCATCGTATGACCAGCGACTAAAGTCGCCACGACAGCTCAGGAAAAGTCGCCACGACAATTCGGGAAAGGTCACTGTTCTTGATAACTAATGCGATAAATAGCGTCCGCCTCATCATCTGAGACCAAGAGGGCCCCATCTGGCATCACCAGGACATCTACTGGACGGCCCCAGGCCTGCCCCCCTTGCAGCCAGCCTTCCGCAAACACTTCGTAGCTGACCGGACGATTCTGCTCCAGCCGCACGAGCATGACCCGATAGCCAATCGGGGTGCTGCGATTCCAGGAGCCATGCTCGGCGATAAAAATCTGCTGCTGGTAGGCAGTGGGAAACATCGCCCCAGTGTAAAAGCGCATGCCCAGTGCCGCGACATGGGGCCCAAGTTCCTGCGCGGCGGGAACAAATTCTTCACATTGCCGTTTCGTGCCAAATTCCGGGTCAGGAATGTTTGCGCCAAAACAATAGGGAAAACCAAAATGCAGCCCCTGTTTTGCTGCGACATTTAATTCATCTGGCGGCACATCGTCGCCTAACCGATCGCGTCCGTTATCCGTGAACCATAAATCTCGCGTCTCCGGGTGCCAATCAAATCCGACCGTGTTGCGTACGCCATGGGCAAAGACCTCGAGCCCTGTCCCATCAGGCTGCATCCGCATAATCGACGCATAGCGTTCATCTTTTTGTTCACACACATTACACGGGGCCCCGACTGGCACGTACAGTTTGTCATCCGGTCCGAAACGGATGAACTTCCAGCCGTGCCACTGATCACGAGGAAAGCTCTCGTTCACCACCACTGGTGGCGGTGGAGTGCCGAGGCGGGCCTCAATATCATCGAACCGCAGGATCCGGTTTATTTCAGCAACGTACAGGGCACCATCACGGAAGGCCACGCCGTTCGGCATGCGGAGACCGCGTGCAATGGTCACTATCTCATCAGCGGTATGATCGTGGTCGCGATCGACCAGCGCGTAGACCTTCCCTTCTGTCCGTGTCCCAACAAACACGGTACCGTTCGCGCCTAACGCCAGTGAACGAGCATTTGGCACCTTCTCAGCATAGACCTGAATTTTGAACCCCGGCGGCAGCGTAATCTTTTCGAGTGGCAGGGTTCGGTTGGCCTGTGCATGGGTACAAATGAGCACAACTGCTACGTAGGGCATCATGCGAGGTATCATCATTTTCCTACTCTTCATCTCAAACTGCTTTGTAAAGAGCGTTTGTCCTATGGCTCGATATTCCAGGATTCCCACCCTACCCCGTTCCACTCGCGTGCATACACTTGACCGTCGGTCCCAAAGACGGCAACGCGAAGTTTGCCATTGACGACTTTGAAGAATGGGGCAGAAGTTGCCTCTCCATCGAGATTTAGCCAACTGCTATCGATACGGTCCCGCATCACGTACACCGCCCCATCGAGGCCACGTATCGCCTGCCACGTCACCGCGCGGAAGCGCAACACATCGGGTTTCATAGCGGTCTGTCCAGGGAGTGGCGTCCACGTTGTCCAGTCACCATCCAGCGTGATCCACGCGACATACAGTCGCAGGTCCTCCCCAACTCTGAGGAGGCGAGTCCCGCGGAGCTCTTGACTGACTACAGGATAGAAGGGTGAGGTGCCACCAATCGGCAGCGGACGGTAAAAGGGGTATTGGATGATGTCTGTGTAGCTCAGGGTGCCATCGGGCTCACGACGAAAGAGATGCCAGCCGCCGTCTCGGCGGCTGGCATAGGCGGCACGTGCGACCGTGCCAGTGTCCCGCCGCATCTGGCCAAGGTTCGCCACCAGAGCAGTCAACTCAATTGAATTATCGTTGAAGACGCCGTCGAAGCTGTCGATGCTATCACAACACCATCCCAAGGCGGCGATCGGGGGAGGCGTTGTTTTGTAGAAATAACTCACCATATTGTGCCAACGCCGATTCACGATAACGGGATGTGGATCGGCCTCGTTGTTGAACCACCAGAGAAACATCGGCTTGCCAAGACCCGAGAGCGCAGAGGGGTCTGCGCCTTTTGTCGTCGAATACCAGTCGGCGTTCGGCAGGCGGATATTATTTTCCGGGGTAAACCAATTGACGAACACTGGGACTCCTGGCACCGCCTGGTGCAAGTAATCAATCGCCGCCCGCAGGTTCGCGTCTCGTGGTCCACCGTGGCGGATATCAGGCTCGTCGAAAATCCACAGCGCCAGCAGTCTGTCCTGATACGCGTGCAGCGTAGCGAGCAAGGGCTGCACGCGAGAAATGAACAGACCAACATCCCCCCAAGGGCCGTCGAGATCACAGGAAGGGGTTCTCGCCTGCCAGGCGCGTCCGAGGTCAACGAGCACCCGATTGGGACGGCTGACTGCGCTCAGCGCCTGTTGCAAGTCTTGCGCATCGAAAAAATGGCAAGCGAAGTGGATGTCGTTCCAGGTAGAAAAAGAAGAGTCCTCGTCTTCGTAGAATTCCCCGCCCAGGAAGCCGTACGCAAAGGGCGCAGGGGCAGCCTGAGCAATCTCGACCACTGCAGCCACGTGCACGAACAGCACGAACAGTATCCACGTCTTCCGTCGCATTCACACCTCCTTCTCTTTTCCTATACCCTGCGATCTGCTCGAGTACAGCCTCCCCTTTTCTTTTCTTGCTTCTCCCATATATTCCCATATATAAAGTCCGCCCGCAGCGAAGAGATGCCCGATCGGGCACCAGGGAGAGCAGGTATTTTCAGAGAAGAGTTCACAGATGTGTGTCGCAAGACGGCATGGTTGCCTGAGGGATGTCTCACCCTGATTTTTCTTTCGTGGTCTGGCCTCCCGCAATGCGCTGATTTTTCGGGAAGACACACAGCCAGTTGTGTTCTTTTTCCTTTGGCCTTTCTTTTGCTCTCTGCCCCACTTTGCTTGAGGTAAGTAGGGAAGCAACAAGCCAACATGCCAGGAACCCATCAACCGCGCAGTGTTTCTCATTCCACCCACGCGCTCTTTCTCCTGAACATCGGGTTACAACTCTTTGACGGGCTCGCCACCTATCACGGACTCCAATTAGGCTGGCAGGAAGGCAATCCGCTTCTGCGGAGAGTCATGGAGCACTGGGGCGTGGGATGGACGCTGGTTGCGTTTAAGATGAAAGCGTGTACCCTGCTGTTCTTCTTACATTGTTTACCGGATAGTTCGTTCTCTCTCGCGGCACTGGGAGTCGCGGCAGGGTGCTACGTCCTCTTTTCGTTTATTCCCTGGCTTGCTTGTTTGGTGCTGTTCCCGCTCCACTAAGCTCATCCTGCCTTTCACCGCTCTCCCGATTTGCTGTCATCCAATCGTTGTCATACTGAGGGGGCTTTCCTACGAAAGTCATTGCTTGTACGGGTGGGTATATGGTGAACGTTCAACCGCGCTCCCCCGCATACTCGCACAAGAGTCAGTTGCGTCTGGTGAAGACGCTCATTCCCCTTGTGGTGTTTTTGCTTGCGGCTACCCGGGTAGCCGCGCAAGGTGTGCTGGAAATTCCTCAACAGAATTCATTCCAAAGCGGCATTGGTATCGTCTCTGGGTGGAAGTGTACAGCGGGGACGATTACGGTGAGTTTTAACGGTGGCCCACAAATCCCAGTCGTGTACGGGTCAGACCGAGAAGATACACGCCCCATCTGCAACGATGCCGACAACGGTTATGTCCTCCTGTGGAACTGGAATCTGCTCGGAGACGGACGGCACACCATTCAAGTTTTTGATAATGGCGTCCCATTTGCCAGTGCCACGTTTACAGTGGTCACACCGGGAGAAGAGTTTTTCACCCAAGGCCGCGCGACGATCACCGTACGCAACTTCCCGCGCACCGGCGAAACCACCACCCTCCGCTGGCAACAAAGCACCCAAAGCTTCGAGATGGTCGCGCGAGGTTCAGTGGACGTTTCGAACGTCGCCGGAACGTACCAATACTCTGGTACGCTTGAAGCGAACACCTGTTCGTTTGCTCCGCCCAGTACGCAACTTGCAGAGACGCTTCGTATCACCCAGCAGGGAGCTGCTCTCGCAGCGACGACAGTTTTTGCTGGTGGTGTTCAATTGAATGGACAGCTCGCCCCTGACCAGACCTTTGTGCTGTTTTCCGATCCACAAGTGACCACGTTCAGTGTAGGCTGTACGCAAACCCTCACGATAGCGGTTGAGGGAGACTTTACTGCCAATGTTGCTGATACAACCTTTGCGTATGATTTTACCGGCACCTGTCCGGTAATCAGCTGTGAAACGATCTTTTTGGGCTCATTGACCAAGACGCGATAGCTCAGCGCCGGAAACGCTCTGCTTATTCCGGCCTACTCATGGGTCTTCCCCAACGCGGTCAATTCCTCGCTCGCTTCGTGCATCTTCGGTAAGCCGTTCCTGGCACAATTCTTCCAATTCATGTATGCGTCGGTGCGGAATAGATAGGCGTCATATCTGCTATCTACATCATAGGGGCGAGCCACAACATACGCTGGACTGATCAGACCATCGACGGGGGCGACACCGATAGCACCTTGCCACATGCGCATCATGTTGTACGCAATGTCTCCCTTGACGGCTTGCTTATACTTTGCTCGGTCGGACATAATCTGCTTAGGAGCCGAGCAGAAATAAGTTGATCGTTCTCATATTGTGGTGCAGGCGTCCCGCCTGCATTGTGATGGGCAGGCCAGAGTCTTTGTCCTCAGGATAGGGCTTCAATTTCATTTATTCCCGCCCTTGGCCTTTCCGGAGAGTAGCGCACGGCTTCGCTGGCTGCGCTTTTTCACTACTGTCTCCTCTGTCTCCTCCGGCGGCTGGGCCAGCTCGTAGAACTTATGGAGTTTGGCCTGTAGCAGGCGTTTATCAGGGAGGCACGTTTGATATTCAGTAATGAGGATCGGCGAGACGGAATGGCCAGACGCAAATAAAACTCCCGTTCCTCAGATCCCTTACCCTTGCCGAGAATCAGCAGTTGACGGTCTCTCTTTTCGAGGGTCAAGAGAAAGAAGGCGTTAACGAAGTCAATGTCGCAACGGGCGTGAGATTAGCGCATATCTACTGCGCTATCGGTTTTGCTTCGTGCGCATGGCACACGCTACTGAATTCAGGCACGCACCGAACGAATTTCCTGTGGTCTGATTTAGGCCCCTAAGACCCGTTTGCCTTCGGCTAAGATATCATCGTACGCTCGCTCTAGCGCCAGCTTGCAGCCACGGCAGCCCTCCACAACCTGAGCGCTCCAGTCCAAATATTCTTGCTTCCGCTCTAGCGACCACTCTGCAGGGGGCGTCTGGATAATGCTGCGTACGTTTGAGATCTTGTCAGCAAGCTTCACCAACTTGGCACGTATCGACAGGTGAGGCGCATGCTCGATTTGTAGGCGTTTGCGCTCAGCTTTGGGCAAACGCGTGTTGTCGGTAATCTCTTCGACAACGCAACGTACTTCGAGACTAAATGTTGCCTCCAATTCTTCTGGGGTTGTCTGGGTATCCTCTAATGTATCATGGAGGATAGCAGCCTGGAGGGTGACAAGATCTGTGATCCCTCCCACACGAACAAGAATCTCAGCGACCTCGATAAGATGGTTGATATACGGGGAGCCTTCAGCTCCTTTGCGGCGCTGGTCACGGTGTTTGTCAGCCGCAAAATGGAGTGCACGAAAGAGAGCGACAATAGTCTGTGATGTCTCCATATGATGAAAGGAGTGGAGCCGATCGGAATTGAACCGACGACCTCTTGAATGCCATTCGCAAGTTAGCCAATCGCGAAAATTCTTGCTTTACGCAAATTTACGTGGCCCACCCTCTAGTTAGCGAATTTTTCTCCTATGCTGTATTACGATAGAAATCGCTCAATTTTGATGCTTAACAGCCACTGGAACAGCCACTCACAAAAAGAGAGACGACCTCAGAGAGTATGCCAAAGAAAGACGAACGCTGCAATAACCAAGAAAAATTGACCTCCTCGATAAGCGTGGAAATGGACATACCCACAATCGATTGTCGCTAAGCGACCGTTTATGGTCTGCTCCCGTTTGCTCCGTTTCCGATTCTACTAACTCCTGCCAGGTCCGTGGGAATACAGAACACATTCCCTCCGCATTCCCAGAGCCGTAGTTTAGGTAGTACATGCCTTACTTGCACATTGTACTCTCTTGCGTTGTATTACGAGGGAAAGAGCTCGATGCCGACAGGTTCTTGGAGAAGAAATTGACCTCTCACGCTACCAATGACGGCACAACTGATGCTCAGTTCCTCACGATCATCCTCCCTGATTACGATCACGGGCTACAGTATACGATCCGGTGTGAAGCAAAAACGCTAGTGATCGAACCACAATTCGATTACAAGGACGAAGAATTTCACTATATCTTTACACGGAGGTTTTCAAAGAAATGGCTC
>CAZCWX010000136.1:0-8786 GCA_964502465.1 uncultured Enterobacteriaceae bacterium
TCCTCGGCCTCGGCGAGCACTATGTAGCCATCCCCTTCAACCAGTTCAAGGCCGGCGACGACAAGTTCGTGCTGCGGGGCGCCACCCAGAACGTGGTGAAGGCACTACCACCATTCGAATACCCCAAGTAAGGCCAAGGCAGGTTCGTTAGGCTACCACAGTCCCCGCCTCTGGAAGGAGGCCATGAGAGGATGAGACAGAATAACTCTTCTGTCTCATCCTACGGTCTGCGCTTGAATGAAGAGATGATTTACCCGTGAATTCCACGCAAAATCATGGTCAAGCCTCTTCACGCGAATGAAAGCCGCCGTAAATAACTCCTAGAGTGAAACGAAAAGAAAACCGGCTAGACCTTGTGGCTCTCGGGAGAAGACCCAATGATCGATTATACATACGCTGGCGCTCGCTGTCACACGCGATATCTCGTGCGCACTGTCAAAGGAGACCTGCCGCAAGGCAGTCGAGGGACTGTCGTGTACGAGATGGAAAATCTTGGTCGTCAACTTATTCTTGTGCGCTGGGATATTGGCATCTCGGTGCCCATATTTCCAGATGAAATTGAGCTTGAATCCGATAGTGAAGGAGTTGCAAAGGCACTCGGCCTCCCAAGCAAAAAAGGGAAAGCGGTCGCTTATATGGAACGCGAGTACCGTAACCACGGGTGGGGAGCGTGGAAGCAGTGACGCGGTGGAGGCAGGCGCTCGCTGGCTCAACTGCCCCCGTGGGGGCAAGAAAGGCAACGTGAGGGTCCACCATGAGTGACGATGCTTCGGAAACTCGCACGCTCGATCTTGGCCACGTTGCGGCCGTGATTGCCCTCGCCATTGGCATGGTTGGGGTAGCTGCTCTTCTCTACTACCTACTCGACCTCCTGGTGGTGTTCTTCCTTGGCATCGTCGCAGCGGCTGCGTTACAACCAGGACACGTACGGCTATATCGACTTGGGGTTCCTAAAGGACCGGCCGTCCTCCTGATCTATTTATTCTTTCTTGTCACTATCGCACTCATTGTGTTGTTCGTGGGGCCCATGCTGATCGAGGAACTCAGCTCCTTTGCGGCGGGCGTGCCTGAGCAGTACGCCACTTTTGTAGAGCGGTTGCACACCAGCCCGACCCCGCTGCTACAGCGCCTGGGTGACAGCATCCCTCCGTTTGAAGTGCTCACGCAGAGCATTGTAGATCTGGCCCCGGCCTTTGTTGAGAATATAGTAGGGGTCGTCACCAGTACGGCCAGCTTCTTCACCTATCTAGTGGTCGTATTGGTCATCGGGTTCTACTGGACGATGGAAGTGCCCCATGTGGAGCGCTTGATCCTATCCCTGCTCTCGGTCGTGCGCCGGCCGCAGGTATTGAACATCTGGCACGAGATCGAGTTTAAGCTGGGTGCCTTCATCCGAGGCCAGGGGCTAGCAATGCTGGCCATCGGGGTAGTCTCCGCCATCGGCTATTTCCTGATCGGGCTGCCCCATGTGCTCGCGCTCGCCGTCCTGGCCGGACTGTTTGAGGCGGTGCCGCTTATCGGCCCAATCTTAGCCGCTGTACCGGCCATTTTAGTAGCCTGGCCTTTGGGGCTGACCTCGGTGCTGCTCGTGATCGGATTTTCCGTTTTGCTGCAAGCCTTTGAGAACAACGTCCTGATCCCGCGGATCATGAGCCACGCGGTCGGCATCAGCCCCCTGCTCGGGATGTTTGCCGTGCTGGCCTTGGGTACCGTGTACGGTATTCTGGGGATCTTTATCGCCATCCCGCTGACTGTTGTCGGACAAGTACTGCTGGATCGGGTGGTGATTAACCCGGAGCCGGCACCGGAAGCAACTCCTTCGGCGACCAACCCGCTGACGACGTTACGCACACGGCTACAAGCGCTGCGGCAGCAGATACGGCTCCGGCTGCGCGAGCGGGACACCCGCATGGGGATTGACCCGCAGACCCCGGATCATGTGGTGGACGCAGCGGATCAGCACATTGAGCAGGCGGTGGAGCAAGTCGAGAGGCTGATTACCGTGGCGCAGGACGACGCAGGGTCGATGAATGCCCAGCAAAGAGCCACGATTGTGGAAGCGTTACAGGAAGCGACGCAACACGTTGAGCAGGCCGTGGACCGCGTAGATGATGTGACGGTCGCAACGCCGGACACTGCCGAGACGCGGGAGTCCACCGGTAGCTCTGCCGCTCGCAGCGTTGAGTCACGCGACCCAGGAAGTGGGGCGTGTAAAAACTGTGGCGACAGAAGTACGGGAGGATGCTGACTCAAAAGGGGAGAAAGGTGCAGCGCCAAGCCGCAAAGACCCCGATCAAATGGCACAGGTTGGTACCCCTTCCTAAGCGCTCGCCGCCGACAGCGGGCAACGGAGGGCGGCGAGCGGCATGTTGTGGGGGTGCCTGCCTACCCCCCTGTACGATTATCGCAAGATTCCAACATTTTGCGCACGAATGTCACAGACGACGCAAGATGCCGGCGTTATATTCCTTTCTCAAGAAGGGAAGGAAAGAGAGGACAAATGGTGTGGAATACCAATCAGCCTACCGAAAAGAGGATACAGGAGGGGACGAGTGGTACGGAACCTTTTGCTCTGCGCTCGGTCTAAATTACTAGTGTTCTACCGAAAGGAGGATACAGGAGGGGACGAGTGGTACTGCTGGTCTCGTCGCTGACAAGCTGCGAGGCGTTAAACGGGAACCGTCACGAACACAACTACACAAAACCAACTAAACAAAACCATAGAGGAGAATGCAATGAACCAAGACATTTTTGCCGGCCAGTGGAAGCACATGCGGGGCGAACTCAAGACGTGGTGGGGTAAACTCACCGATGACGACGTCACGCGGATCGGCGGGCAGACGGACAAACTGATCGGCGTGATCCAAGAGAAATACGGCTATGCCCGCGAGCGGGCCCAGCAGGAGGTGGAGCGGCGATTGAAAGAGTATGGCGACACCACAGGTAACCCCAGCGGCAGTTGGCGGCAAGAGGCCGGGGAGGCGATGAGCAGTATGACAGCCACGGCCCAGGAATTTGGCGCGACGGCGGTGAACACAGCGAGTGAGGCCGCCACCGCAGTCGGGGGGCAGATGGGCTCGCTGGCGGGCGTGATTCGCGACCATGCGCCGCACGAAGGCGCACTCGCCACCGCGGCCACCGCCGTAGCAGGGGGGTTAGAATCGGCGAGCACGTATCTACAAGAGAAAGAATACGAAAACATCGCCGCCGACCTTACCGCCTTGGTGCGCCGCTACCCTATGCAAGCATTATTGGTGGGGGTGGGTCTGGGCTATTTGCTGGCCCGCGGCACAAAGGGGTAAGCCATGGAGAACCTCTCGCACCATACCCCAGAGCCGAGCGTAGCCGTGCTGCTGGGGGGTATCGTGAACGATGCCAGGGACTTGCTGGAACAGGAAGTAGCGATGCTTAAGCTGGAAGCGCGTGGCGAGCTGCGCAAAGCCAAGAGCGCGGCAATCGCACTAGGCATCGGGATCGGCCTCGTCGCCGCCGGGGGGATGTTACTCAGTGTGATGCTGGCCCAGGTGTTGGCCGTATTCACGGAGATCCCGCTCTGGGGGTGCTACGGCATCGTAGGGAGCGGGCTGGTCATCCTGGGTGGGGTGTGGCTCGCCGTGGGTAAATCCACCGCAGCAGACTTCACCGGGACACCGCGGCCGACGGTGAAGACACGGAAGGAGAATGGGCAATGGCTCACAGAACAGACGACATCCAACAGGAGATAGAAGACACCCAGCGGCATATTGAGGACACCCGGTCGGCCATGACCGAGAAGCTTGAACTGCTGGGCGAGCGCGTACTGGAGACCGTCGAAGGCGCACAAGCCTCGGTAGAGGAGATGGTCGAGAATGTCAGAGACACGGTCGACACAACCGTCGCCACGGTGAAGCAGACCGTCGAAGGGGCGCAAGCTTCGGTAGAGAGGGTGGTAGAGAATGTCAAGGGAACCGTCACGGACACCGTCGCAACGGTGAAACACACCTTCGATATCTCCTATCAGGTGGAGCACCACCCGTGGCGGATGGTTGGCGGTGCCACGTTGGTGGGCTATTTGCTTGGCAGCCGAAGGGGTAGCAAGCCCTCTGCTGCTTTCTTTACCCCGGACTCACCAGTCTTTGCGGCAGGCCCGACCGCTGCGTATGCCAGGCCTGGACGCTCCCCTTCCTCATCTAGCGAACCGTCCGCTCCTCCCCCACCGCCGCAGGGAATGGTCAGCGGCGTATTGGAGCAGTTTAAGGACGAAATTGCCCTTATCAAAAGCGCCGCCGTGGGAGCGGTGATGAGTACCCTGTGGGGAATGGTCAAGCAGGCCCCGCTGCCAGCAGCCTCACCCATGCAGCGCGATCAACCCAAGGGGGGCGCGCAGTCCGGCGATCGGCCCATGCAGACTCCAGCCGCAAGGTCCAGGACCGCGATAAACGACAGCGTCATCTTTTAGCGCCAGGGTTCGTGCGTCATGTGTGTATCAATCCACTCAACCTGACAACCACCTGCAACGGAACCTTGAGAGGGAGAAGCTCTCAGGGCTCAAGGAGAAAGACTATGAACAAGACTACTCTGCTGTTACCCCTCGCGCTGCTCATCCTTGGGGGGTACGCCTGTAATTCGCAACCGGCGGAGCAGACCCAAGCGCCTCCGGCCCAGACGGCCCCCGACAATACGGGCCGCAACGTCCAGGATCGCAGCGGAGAAACACTTACTCCAGGTGATCAGTCAGAGAGTGAAGCGGATCGTACCCTGACCCAACGGGTCCGGCAGGCCGTTGTCGCAGACGATTCGTTGTCTACCACTGCCAAGAACATCAAAATTATCACCGTCGATGGCGTCGTCACGCTACGGGGCCCGGTCAATAGTGCCCAGGAGAAAGCCACTATTGACGCCAAAGCCCAGCAAATCGCGGGAGCGACGAAAGTGGATAACCAATTAGAGATCGTCATTAACCCTTAACCTTTGAGGAGGACAGTATGGCAAAAGCAGTGTTTTGTATCGCCACGACCGAAGCCCAGGCCACCTCTATTGTAAACCAACTGAAGGCGGCGAATTTTTCCCATAACGATATCTCGGTCTTGTTCCCGGACAAAACCGGCACACGGGATTTTGCCCACGAACAGCACACCAAAGCACCCGAAGGCGCGGCCACGGGCGCGGGTACAGGAGGATTGTTGGGAGGCGCTTTAGGCTGGCTGGTGGGGATCGGGGCCTTAGCCATTCCCGGCTTAGGGCCATTCATCGCGGCGGGACCGATTATGGCCGCCCTCAGTGGGGCTGCGGCGGGCGCAGCGCTCGGGGGTATCACGGGGGCGCTCATTGGGCTGGGCATTCCGGAATATGAGGCCAAGCGCTACGAAGGGAAAATCAAAGAAGGCAACATTCTGATTTCCGTCCACACGGAAGATAGTACCGAGCGGGATCGTGCCAAGGCCATTTTTGAGCGTGCCGAGGCAGAGGACATCTCGTACACGGAAGAGAAGGGAGTGGCGAAAGAGGATCGGGCGTAAACCCGCGCCCACGTCGGTGAGAGGGTGCTTTAGAACGGAAGCCGGAGGACCATTGCATGCGCCTCCGGCAGCATCAGGTATTCCCCTGCCGTTCTCCCGCTTCCCCTCAAACCAAAGGAAATGGAGGATCGCTATGCGTAACACAGAACAAGGGGCGATTGGGTGGGGCTTACTCTGGTTATTGGGAGTACCTATCCCGATATTAGTGGTGCTGTTTCTGGTGCGCGGTTGCACATGATGCCGCCACGTTTGTCTAAAAGTTTACCGGTCTAAGGTTTCTCTAACGAAAGGAGACGATGATGTTACCAAGAGTGCTCTCAGTATTATTCGTGACCATCGCGTTGGTCGTGTGGGCGAGCGTCCCGGTGTGGGCGGCCGACATGCATCAAGGCAAGGTAGTTGAGGTCGGCGCCGGCAAGCTGGCGATGACGGATATGGCGGGCAAGAACCAACATACCCATGAGGTGGCCGCTGATGCAGCCGTCACCTGTGAAGGCAAAACGTGCGGGCTCACCGATGTGCAGGTGGGTGACATGGTCACGGTGACCACCGACACGAAAGATGGCAAAACCGTGGCGACCAAGATCGAGGCGAAGAAGGCGGGCAGTTAAGCGACAAGGCTAGCCGTGGTGAGCGCTGGGAATGGTAGGGGGCGGAGACCATGAAGGATGCTTTGACAAGCACCCGCCCCTGCCGCCCGGTCAGAGCAAGGAGCAGGGGCGGCCTGTCTCTGTGTCCTGTTAGAGGAGCTAGCTCAACGGTGATCCGCTCACACGCAAGAAAGGAGGAAACGACATGAACAACATTTTTTACCTTATTGGCCTCGTGGTGGTGGTGCTCTTCGTTCTTGGTTACGTCGGCCTGCGGTAGCCTGGAGCGGCGCAAGGGATTGTGCCCAGTTGCCGTCGTTTCACGGATTGGGTGTGAGACAGCATATCCGTATGAAGACAAAACTGGCAGGTAGACTGAGCGGGTTCCTTCTCGGAGCCGTCGCCACTTTCTCTGCTTTCTCTATCCTGTGCGCCAGCGCCACAGATCCTGCGTCCATTACCGAGTACACCACTGCGCTGCTTACACCTGAGGTGCAGGTGAGCTCCCAGGCGTGGAGAGGGAAAGGCGATCTCTTGCCGTCGTGGCCCATTGGAGTTACTCCCTCCTCTCCCACCACTGACTTGCTCCACCATCGTCTCTCTCGTTTCAATCCTGACACCGAGAGCCTGGATGTCACCCTATCATATAAGCTCACTAACGCGGTCTTTCTCTCTGGTGGTGGGCGGTTTCTCTTGGATCGGGGATCTGGGTCCCTGAAACCGTGGGCGGCAAAGTTCGGCGTGAATTTCCAAAGCCCATGGATGTTTCTCAATCGCAGCGTACAATCAGTCAGCTCAGCCGAGTTTCGGTTTCGTGAAAATCACGAATGGAGTACCGACTTCTCCGTGCGAGCCGGGCTGCGGTGGAGTGACGTCGGCGCGCCGAACCGCTCCCTTGCGTTCCTGCTCGAATGTTTTACGGGCGAGTCCCGGAGCAGGCAGGGGGATCAGCAGAGAATCGACTACCTTGGCCTCGGGCTCCACTACTGGTGGTAGCAACACCGTGACGACCGGCCGCTCTCACAGGGGGCCGTGCAGGCTCCGACCTTGAGCAACGGGGGGGACTGCGATATGGGAAGCAGCGTCATTAGGAGAAAAAAGGAGGAAGCGATGCCCAATATTTTGCTCGTCTATCCCAAGTTCCCCCTGTCGTACTGGGGGTTTCAGTATGCGCTGGACTTTGTGGGCCGAAAGGCGTGCATGCCGCCGCTGGGACTCATTACGGTTGCGGCCATGTTTCCTCGTGAGAGCTATAGGCTGCGCGTGGTGGACATGAATGTGGAGACGCTGTCGGATACCCATTTGGCCTGGGCCGACGTGGTGATGACCTCGAGCATGATTGTCCAGCAGGCCTCCCTCTACGACGTGGTGCGGCGATGTAATAAGAAAGGGATTCCCATTGTTGCCGGGGGTCCCTACCCCACCTCCTACTCCGACGACATCAAACGGGACTTAGGGAGCGGCAATCGCATAGATCACTACGTCTTGGGCGAGGTGGAAGCGACGTTTCCTCTTTTTCTGGAGCAGCTGGCGCAGGGGGAAGCCCGCGAAGTGTACAACGAACCCCAACGGCCTGACGGGAAAGTCCTGAAGCCCGATATCGGCTCCACGCCGCTGCCGCGGTATGAGCTGCTGGACTTAGAGGCCTATCACATGATGACGGTGCAGTTTTGTCGCGGCTGTCCCTGGGAATGCGAGTGGTGCGATATCACCAAACTGTTTGGCCGCGTCACGCGGACCAAAACCAACGCCCAAATGATTAGAGAGTTTCAACGGCTCTATGATCTCGGGTGGCGGGGCCCCGTATTTCTGGTGGACGACAATTTTATCGGCAATCGGCGCAATGCGTTGCGTCTGTTGCCGGCGCTGGCGCAGTGGCAGCAGGCGTATGGCTATCCCTTTACCTTGTGCACGGAGGCGAGTGTGGATCTGGTGGAGCATCCGGAGCTGCTCAATGCGCTGCCGGAAGCGGGGTTTGGTCTGATTTTCTGCGGGATCGAGACCCTGAGCCTCGAGGCGCTCCTGACGATGAAAAAGCAGCAGAACACCCGCAAAACCGCCGCCGGCTATGACGAACACTACCTGTTGCAGGCGGTGCGGACCATTCAAGAAAAGGGGATTGAGGTGGCCGCCGGCTTCATCTTAGGCGCCGATGGCGACACAGAAGCCGCGTTTGATGCGCATATCGAGTTTATTCAAACGGCGGGCATTGTGATGGCCATGGAAGGGCTGTTGACCGTCCTGAAAGACACCACGCTCTATACGCGGTTGGAGCGCGAGGGGCGATTAGTCGGAGAATCGGGGGGGAATAATGTCAGTACGACGCTAAACTTTCTGCCGCAAATCGAGCGGGACACGCTGCTTGCCGGGTACAAGCGGGTGCTCTCGACCCTCTACGATCCGACGCTGCGCAACTACTTTGAACGGTGCTGGACGATGGTGCAGCACCTGCATCCGACGCAGTACCGCGTGCGGCGCGTCGGGAGGCGGGAAGTCACCGCCTTTTGCAAAACGCTGTGGCGACAACTCCCCTCGCGGCAGGGGATGGCCTATGCGCGCTTTTTGGCCCGCGTGTTGCGGCACCGGCCGCGGATGTTTCCCGAAGCGGTTCGCTTTGCCATTGAGGGCTACCATTTCGAGAAAGTAACCCGACAGGTGGTCGCGGGCTAAAGGCACGCGAGGTGGAATGGGCAAAGGA